>BOAU01000054.1 GCA_026002025.1 Spirochaetia bacterium
TCTACCTTGATTCCGGGCTCATCGGGGACATTACCTCGGTAACCGCCACCCTGAACCGGGACGCGGGGGTATTGGCGGAGTTCTTCCCGTTCACCGCCCTCCCCGGCGGCGGTATCGGCCTTGATGTGGGTGTCTACTATGTCACCGCCATGCTGAGCCTCCTGGGCCCGGTAAAGGACGTATCAGGCTATGTCACCACGATCAGGCCGGAGCGGACCCATTATATCCCCAGCAAGGCGGACTTCGGCGAAAAGTTCAGGCTCCAGGCTGAAAACCTGGTGGTGGGCAGCTTCCGCTTTGCCAGCGGGGTCTTCGGCAACCTGCATTTCAACTCCAGCAGCATCGGCAACGAGCGCCCGGCCATCGTGATCTTCGGTACGGAAGGCATCCTGTACCTCCCCGATCCCAACCAGTTCGGCGGCGAGGTAAAGGTGGTGTTGAAAGGCCAGACCGAGCCCGTCACCCTGCCCGCTACCCACGGCTTTAAGCCCAACTCCCGGGGTATCGGCCCTGCGGAACTGGCATGGTCCCTGCGGAACGGCCGAAAACCCCGGACATCCAAGGAAATGGCCTTCCACGGCCTGGAGCTGCTCCTGGGCCTCTACAAGAGCTGCGAAACCCAGCAGTTCTACAAGATGACCTCCAGCTTCGAGCGCCCGAACCCCATCCCCCGCGGCTATATTGACGAGCACGTAGCGGAATCCGGACTGGCGATATAGTGTAGACCTTTTTACAAGGGCCCCGGGTTATGCCGCGCATAGTCCGGGGCTTTTTTTTCCGCGTTAAATCCTTCTTTTACACTAATTTTTTAATTTTGCTCTTTTTTTTCATTTTCCCTTGACAAGGGTATTCTTTATCTGATTTAATTAGCCCAGTCTAACATTATATTAGACCAAACTAACATTTTTATTTCCTGGAGGAAAAGATGAAAAGAATTGCCCTTTCGTTTCTTATGGTGAGCGCCCTCTGCGGTTTAGCCTTTGCCGAGCCGGATGCCGCGGCCAATATCGGCTTGAGCGCCGGCATCGAGTTCGGCCTTGACGCGGTTCAGGATAAGCCCATTCCCACGATCATGCCCCTGATTGCCTGGGAAAACTCCTTTGGGAACCTTGATGTTTCCGTGGAACTGGATTATGAGTTCGCTCTTGGCGATGAATTGGCCCAGGGCGGGGAATTTGATGCGGTCCTGGCCTATAATCTGCACCTGGGGGAATCAAGGACCCTGAGCATAGGCCTGGAAAACGACACCGAATTTGTTGTTGGCCCCGGGGAGGGGAACAACGCCGTTTTTGGCTGGGTAGATCCCAATGTCGGCATTACCCAGGCCCTCGGTTTTGGGGATTTATCCGCCGCCATAGGTTTTCCCATTGATTATCTACAGGAATTGAAGGCCGATGGCGCCGCGATAAGGTCCTATCTGACCCTGGCCCTTGCCTTCCCCTTTGGTCTGGGCTTTGAATTGACCGGGAACATCGGCCTGAGCGACGCGGAATACCTTGATACGAACTTTGTCATCACCTTTGAGCGGGAATCCTTCGCCATTGGGCTGGAAATTGACGCGGATACGAAGGAATTTGACCGTTTTTCCCTCAAGCCCGGCTTTGAATATTACCTGAAGCAGTTCACCTTTTGGGCCGGGGTGGATTTGGAAGCCCTGGGCAGCGATGAAATGAACATCAAGCCCTACATCGGCGCAAAGTACAGTTTTTGAAAAGATGAATTGACAAAGATCGCTATTTTTGGTAGGGTTATTCCTGTCGGTTACGTCCCTTTGGGCCGTTTGCCGAGTGGAATGGATTTAACGTCACTTAAAGGTGACTTGGCGGCATAGCTCAGTTGGTAGAGCAAACGGCTCATATCCGTTGTGTCAGAGGTTCAATCCCTCTTGCCGCTAAAACGTAATTCTTTGTGGTATAAAGAATTACGACAATACCACCCTAAAAAAGACCAACAAAACAGAAGCGGGTTCGTCTTTTGTATCCTGTGGAACAAGCTTCCCCTCCACCGCTATTTGCAGGATAGAGCTTTTAAGCTGTTGGGCAGTTAAGCGGGATTGGATTTTAGTCATTAATTCCCTTTTTCGCCTTCGAACCTTCGGTTCGATTTGACTTTGTGGTTAAATATTCTTCTTTTAATAGAATCTTATCAAAGTCTGATATATACAATCTGTCCTGCACAATACGGTATTTTTCGAACTCAGTCTCAGCGAATGCTTTTGCAATTTCGGCAGTCACACGTCCGCTGTCAAGCAAAATTTCACGTTCGTTAAAGTCTAAAAATTTATCAAGCCGTTCTGCCCAGTCCTGCATGGTTATAGGGATTTTCCGTTTCGCCATATCCTCTGCGTAATCCAAATACATGGTAACAATTCGCTCAAGAGAAGAAAGCTCTTCTTCGCTCAAATAATTCTTGGCTATGGATACATCATATTTTTGAATTAATCCATCCGGCGCCGCCTTCCAACTTGTAAGCCCCATGTTCTGTTTTTCCGCATTGGCCCGTTCAACAATAACTTCCGCAGCAGTATGGCCATGAATTGCCCAGTGGAGTTTGTTCTGCACCTTTGCAAAAAATTTCTTGGTTGTTTTTGCTGTTTTATCATAATCCATACTTGTAGCGTAAATATCGGTGATTTTTTGGTAAAATTTGCGTTCCGATAGTCGTATACTGCGTATGCGTTCTAATTGTTCTTCAAAATATTTATCGGTTAGAATCGAACCTCCTTCTTTAATGCGTTCATCGTCCATAACATAGGCTTTTATAGTATATTCTTTTATTATTTCATTAGCCCATTTGCGAAATTGCACAGCCCTGATTGAGTTTACCTTAAACCCTACAGAGATAATCATTTGAAGATTATAATGCTCAATTTCCCGCTCAATCTGACGGCTGCCCTCAGTTTGAACTATTCGAAATTTTCGAATAGTTGCTTCTTTTTGTAATTCGCTATCATTAAACACTTTTTTGATGTGATAATTGATAGTATTGACTTCAACATCATACAGCGTGGCAAGCATTTTTTGCGTAAGCCAGACATTTTCATCAGCATATATCGCTTCAACACCACCCTCTCCCGTTGCCGCAACGAAGGTAAGGTATTCCGCCGCCGAACTGCGTATGGTTATTTCCTGTTTTTTCTTGTTTCCCATCAAAATCTGCTCTTTATCCCACTTAATTTATCCTACCATAAGTAGGGGATTTATGCAATTTAGTCTTACGCAGAAATTTATTCGTAGGGTATTTGATTTAAACAAGGGACAGTTTCAATTCCTTCATCAATTCCTCAAGCTCAACAGTAATAAACGCGATAGAAAAGTCCGCGCTTCCGTAGGGGATGATAAGCCGGCCCTCGTGGACAATGGAGCCGCAGGTGTAGACCACGTTGGGCACATAGCCGGTCCGCTCCCGTTCGCCCGGTGAAAGTAAGGGTTCCGGTAATCTGCCGATAAGCTTTGCGGGATCATTCTTGTCCAGCAGCAGCGCCCCGATGGAGTAACGCCGCAGTGATCCCACCCCGTGGGTCAGGACCAGCCAGCCTTCGTCCAGTTCGATGGGGGAACCGCAGTTCCCTATCTGCATAAATTCCCAGGGGAAGATGGGGGCGGCGATTTTTTCCGCTTCGTTCCACACATGGAGATCATCAGAAAACATGATATAGAGGCTCTCGCCGTCCACCCGGGAAAGCATGGCGTACCGGCCCTTGATCTTCCGGGGGAAGAGGGCCATCCCTTTGTTCAGGGCCATTGTGCCTGTGATATTCCGCATGTTGAATTGCAGAAAATCTGTGGTCTCGATCATTTTTGGGAAAATATTTTTTCCGTCGTAGGCCGTGTAGGTGGCGTAATAACAGATAGTCCCGTCATCATTTACAAAGCGGACAAACCGGGCGTCCTCGATGCCGTTCCGTTCATCAGGGGAAACCGGAAAGAGGAGCCGTTCCGAAATGGGCGTCTCTTTGCGGAACCTTATTTCCGTGCTCCCGTTCCCGGATTCCATCTTCCCCGGTATTGCCGTCTTCCGCACCGGATCGATGTGGACTTCCCCCGTCGCATTGATAAGGCCGGTCCTGAACGAGATCGATGACACATGCCCTTCGCCCACAGACCGGGTGCTCAGGATAAAGCGCAGTTCCGCTGCATGCGGCGATTCTACGTGTAGTTCCGCTGTGGAAGTTTGAACCGGCGCCTGCACAATTGATGGGTTAAAAAGGGCCGTGGCCTCAAAGGCGTATTCGGAGGTAAAGTAGGCCCCCGCGAGGAGCCGGGCTTCCGCGGGGCCGGATTCCAAAGGACTCCGCGCTGGATGTTCAGGCGATAAGTCCGCCTCTTCATCCAGGTCCTTTTGTGCCATGCGGTAATGTTCCTTGAGCCGTTCCACAAAGTCCCCATGATCGGAGCTGAATACGCTAATCACCTGCTCAAGCTCCTGGTGTATTTCTTCTTCCCCCATGGCGCTTATCCGATCGATAATTGCCCGGATACGCTCTGCGGTGGGCACAAAGGGGCGGATCACCAATCGGGCGTAGTCGGGCCGTAAATTCGGTTTGCCGAGATGGGTCACTTGCATTAGGCCTTGCCCCCAATGGGCTCTCCCGGAGGGGAACCTCGGCCCAAGCTTCCCGCAGGGAAGCAGGTCTCGGCCACAGGTTCCAAAAGGATGCGCTTTTCCGCTTCCTTCATTTCCGCCAGGGCGATCTGGAATGCCAGGGTCGATTCGGCGCCCTCATTCTGATTGAGCCGGTCCACGTGGAGGCCGTCGCGGCAGCCCCCGCTGGCGGCGTCAAACACAAAGAGGGAAAGATCGTTTCCCCCTAAGTACCAGCGGAAGGCCCGCTGGGCTTCCCGGTACCAGAACAGGTCCCCGGAGATGCGGCATGCCTCCAGGCACGCGGAAATGGCGGAATTGGCCTCCAGGGGTTGCTGATCAAAGAGCGGTTTTTCTTCGCCCCTGTTGTACACCCGGTCGCTCCCGATGGGACGGAAATGGCCCTGGGGGCTGGTCTGGATTTCCATGAGCCATTTGAGGGATGCCATTCCCGCTTCAAGCATTTCTTCGTTACCCGTGCTGCTGCCGCTCCTGATAAGGGCATGGGAAAGTTTTGCGTTATCGTAGGTCAGATACGATTCAAACCAGGGCCATTCCGGGCTTGCATTTTTTTTGTAAAGGCTGAAGAGCCGCAGGGCCAGTTCTTCCCGGATGCCCTCCGCCAGACGGTCCCCGGAAAAACGCTCAAGGTATTCGTGGATGGCAATGATACTGAGCGCCCAGGCCCGGGGCGAGCTGAATTGGGTCACAATCGGCAGCCCCTGTTCAAACAGTTTTGCCGCGGTTCCCTGGAAACCGGGATTGCCGGATCTTCCGAGGCAGACCCCCAGCGCCCAGAGCACCCTGCCGTGGCTGTCCTCGGACGCGGCTTCCCGCACCCAGGACCGGTCATAGTTGAGGAAATTTTTGAACCGTCCGGAACTTTCATCGTAGGCGTATTGAAGCAGCCCCAAATAGATGCCGGCGAGGCGGCCGAATTCAGGATTTTCCTCATCAGCCTGGGCGGCGAGGAGGATCATCAGGATAAGGGCCCGGGCGTTATCGTCGGCGCAGTAACCTTCGTTGTAATTGGGCACCGTGTAGACCGCGTGCTGGAATATGCCCGTGTCATCGGTAAGCCGTTTGATGTGGTCCAGCTTGAGTTTGGGCAGCTCGTTTTGTTCCTCCTCTGAAAAGAGCCCCCCGAGGGGCCCCCCCTGGGCGCCGGGGCGGACCCCTTGGGGGTGGGTGATCTGATTCTGGCGGCTTACCCGGGCTTCGGTAAAAAGTTCTACATACTTCCGGGCCACATTGGGCCAGGTCATTTCCCGGCCCGCCAGGTATGCGTTCTTCCGCATGGCGTTCCGCTCCGTCTCGTTGGATGCAAGGCGGATCACCGCCTCGGCGATGGCCTCAGGCGATCTAAAGGGCACCAGGATACCCCGGCCATCGGCGAGCAGTTCCGCGGCGTGCCAGTAGGGGGTGGAGATGATCGCGTTTCCGATGCCGAAAGAGTAGGCCAGGGTGCCGGAGGTGATCTGTTCTTCATACAAATAGGGGGTGATGTAGATATCCGCCATCACCAGGAATTCCTTGAGTTCATCGGCGCTGACAAAGCGGTTGCGGAAGAGGACGTGCTTTTCCAAATGGAGTTCCGTTGTAAGCTGCTGCAATGAAAGCCGGTAGGCTTCCCCCTCGTGGCGGATAAGCCCCGGATGGGTCACCCCCAGGACAATGTAAACTGTTTCCGGTTTTACCTTGATGATCTCAGGCAGGGAGCGGATCACCTGCTCAATCCCCTTATTGGGGGAGAGAAGTCCGAAGGTGAGGAGCACGGTTTTTTCCGCGAGATCGTACTGGGCCTTGTAAAAGCTGGGATCGATAAAGGGCATGTCGGGGATGCCGTGGGGGATGAGCCGTACCTTGCTTAGGGGTACATTGTAAACAGAAGAGATCAGCTCCACCGCCTTTTCGGTCATCACCACCACAAAACTGGAACGGTCGGCGATTTCCCCAAGGATGCGCCGCTGCCTGCTGCTGGGGTTTTGCATGATCGTGTGCAGGGTGGTGACAATGGGCATCCTCAGTTTACGGATCAGGGAAAGGATGAATATCCCGTCGTCCCCGCCGAAGATCCCGTATTCATGCTGTAAACAGACGATGTCCGGGTTGTTGCTGTTGAGGAAGTCCGCCGCCCGCCGGTAGGACTCAAGGTTTTTCTCCTCAATTTCGAAGCGCACCCGGTCGGGGTAATCGTAGCCTTCGCTTATGTCGGTGATGGGCACGGCAAAACAGGACAGCCCCGGCCTGACCGCAGCAACGGATTCGCAAAGGCTGGTGGTAAAGGTGGCGATCCCACACTGGCGGGGCAGGTAATTTCCGATAAAGGCAATATTCAGGATAAAGTTGTTCATTCAGTCCTCCCGGAGAATCTCCGGGGAGATTCCAAAACAGGCTCCCGGTATTAAGCATTACCGGAAACACAAATGGCGGAACTGAATGCTAATCAGTCTATATTCCTATATTATAGTACATTTTTTGTTTTTTTT
Organism: Spirochaetia bacterium; assembly: GCA_026002025.1. The sequence goes on from BOAU01000054.1 coordinate 7,074, forward strand.
GTATGATTGACAGACCTTTCCCTGCGGGCTAGACTGAAACATCTTCGATATAAACGGGGCGGTATCGTGGCGGACAAATTTAACCTTGATGAACATATCAGAAAAGTTCCTGATTTCCCCAAAAAAGGGATACTTTTTTATGATATTACCAGTATTCTGGCTGACCCTAAGGCTTTCAGGTTCTGTCTTGATACCATGACCGAAATGTACCGGGGCAGGAACATTGACGCGGTGGCGGGCATCGAAGCCCGGGGCTTCCTCTTTGCGGCCCCCTTTGCCGACCGCCTGGGGGTTCCCCTGGTGCTTGTCCGCAAAAAGGGCAAGCTCCCCGGTGAGACCCGGTCCAAAAAGTACCAGCTTGAGTACGGCGAGGCGGAAGTCGAAGTCCATGCCGCCGACATCAAACCGGGCCAGCGGATCCTGCTCACCGACGATCTTATTGCCACCGGGGGCACCCTCAGGGCCGCCAAAGAGCTTATCGCCGACTGCGGCGCCACAGTGCCTGAAATTTTCGGCGTGGTGGGGCTTCCCTTCCTCAACTACGAAAAGGTCCTGGCCCCCACCCCGGTCCGTACCCTGATTCAGTATCATGGGGAATGAGCTCCCCTTAGGAATGATTCCCCATAATTGACATTTTTTGCGGTATATGCTAGGTTTTTAACATCATTCCCCGGTTGTGTAATGGTAGCACGGTAGACTCTGGATCTGCTTGTGGGGGTTCGAATCCTCCCTGGGGAAATGCAAAAAACTGCATTTTTTGCTTACTCCTTTGTGTAAAAAAGATTGTGGAGAAAAATCCAACGGATTTTTCTCCAACGTATTCAAAAACCTTGAGGTTTTTGAATACGAGGCCCCTTCGTCTAACGGTTAGGACAAAAGATTCTCAATCTTTAAACAGGAGTTCGATTCTCCTAGGGGCTAATGGCGGCAGCGGGAACTCTTGACAGGCTGGCCTATGAGTTGCCCATGGAAGAACGTCAGGCTCTTCTGGAAAAACTCAAGGCCCAATCCAATATATCCTCTGAGCCGCTCTATGAAGCGCAGGGGGAAGGCGCCCCTGCCGCCCTTGAGGAACAGTACGCCAAACTGCCCTGGTATTACCATCTTTATTACTTTTTTTTGAGCTTTTTTAAGAACAAGACTCCCATGCGGATCTATGGGGATACCCTGGTGTCCCATCTGGGGCGGGAGATCGACGCCGCCTTTCCCGGCCTCTACGACTGCCAGAAGGGGAATTTGCAGGGTGAATTTTACCAGCTCCTTTCGGGCTTAAAGGAAGCGGCCCGGTTCTTTTTTGAGGCCCTGGATCTCAGCATCAACCGGGACCGGGGGGCTTTTTACGCTTTTCTGGGTTCCCTGGAGATGGGCGGGACCCATGAGCGGCTTCAAACCGAAACAAACCCCAAAAACATAGCCCAAAAATCTCCCGGTATAGCGGAGACGGAAATCCGACAGGCCGGCCTCCGGGCCATGGAAGACGCCTTCGCGGCAATAGGTGAGGATGAGCGGGATACCATGTATTGCAATGCCCGGTCCCTGTATTGCCTCAAGGAGCTTTCCTCTTTTTTGTTTGACCGGGTGCTCATGGCCTTTGGTCCCGCCGATGCCGAGCACGGGCCGGAGGCTGCTCAAATCTGCTCCGTGTATACGGTGATGGAAATGCTGGGCTCCCTCAACAACATCCTCTTTTCCCTCCGGGACCCGCCCCCCCTCACCCTGCTGGAATCACTTTTCATCTTTATGCTGAAGGACAAGTCCGCTCTGCCGGGCTTTGACACGGACCAGGAGATCCAGAACCTCCTTCACCGGGCGGAAAGGGCCGTGATCATCATCCGTAATTTCAACCGGCATATTCCCCTTACCAAAATACTCCGCTGCGGGGGCCGGGATATGTCCCTGTCCCCCAGGATGGTGTCAGGCGGGGAGGACTGGTTTGCGGTGTACCGGGACTACTGGAAGCGGCGTGTCGAGGAACAGCTTGCCGCATACCAGCTGGCCCGCCGCCGCCAGGGCATACTCAATTCCTTTCAGGATTTTTTTAAGGGTGCGGAACTCAGACTGCTCTCAGCGGCCATCGGCGATTTTCCCCTGGAGGGTGAATTTGCCCTCGCCTTTCTGCGGACCTTCCACGGAAGTCTCCTTATGGGGGATATAAACCGGGTTTTAAAACCCGTCATGGATGAGGGGAAGTTCTACAAGCCGGAGACCCGCTCCAAATTTATCCAGGCCTGCCATGATCTTATGAAGATTGAGGATGACATTCGGGCACTGGAAGCAGGGATAGCCCCTTCCGGTGAATACGGAAAACGGTATACCCTTGTTCAACAGGATATGTCGTCCCTGACCGCAAAGCAGCGGAAGATCCAGATGGTAACCGATGAGGCTGCCATGGAAGCGGAAAAAATCATCGGCCGTGTCCGGGATGCCGCCGCGGTCATGATCAGCATTTTGAAGGGTATTTTGAAGAAAGAGCCCAGGGGCAGGAATGAATTTCTGGTTAACCTGGCGGATTTCATGGGTGAGGGGAGTACCTTTGCCGCGGACATCGCCGGTGTGATTCAGCAATTTGAACGGGTCCTGGAGCTTTTGGACGATATTGAGGCAATGGAAAGCGGGAGCAGTTAAATGTACGATTACAAGAACCCCTGGAAGGTCCGCGTCGCGCGGGCCTTAAGCCGGGTAATGCAGGATGCAGGTATTGAGGGGACGGTTGAACCCTCCCGAATAGTGGCCGAGATTCCCCCCAACCCTGAGTTGGGCGATTTAGGCTTCCCCATGTTCAGCTTTGCCAAACTTTTACGGAAGGGTCCGCCCCAGATCGCGCAGGCCGTTGCTGAGGCGCTTGCGGCGGAAACGGCGCCGGGCGCCTTTGTCGCCAAGAGCGCTGCCGCTCAGAGCAGCTTTGCCGCTCAAGGCCCCTACCTCAATGTCCGGCTTAACCGGGGCGAGGCCGCCGCCGCAATCCTCGCCGAGGCCCTTGCGGGGGAGCACGGCGCAGCCTTGGCCGGTACACCGGCTGACGGCGAATTTGCCTTCGGCCGCCCCGGTTCTCTGGCAGGGCAGCGGGTCATGGTGGAATTTTCCAGCCCAAACACCAACAAGCCCCTCCACCTGGGGCATCTCCGCAATGATGTGCTGGGAGAAAGCATCTCCCGGATTCTTGCGGCCTGCGGGGCCGATGTCCGCAAGGTCTGCATCATTAATGACCGGGGGGTCCACATCTGTAAATCCATGCTGGCCTATCAGGAATACGGCGAAGGCAAAACCCCGGAATCGGAATCCCTCAAGGGGGACCACTTTGTGGGGGACTGGTATGTCCGCTTCAATACCATTTTTACCGCAGAAGCAAAGGCCCTTGAAAAAGAAAAGGGCCTAAAGAAGGAAGAAGCCGAAGCCCAGGCCCCATCTCTGGCCAAAGCCCAGGCCCTGCTCCGCAAATGGGAGGCCGGGGATGCGGCCACCGTCGATTTATGGAAAAAGATGAACGCCTGGGCTGTGGGGGGCATGAAGGAAACCTGGGACCGCACCGGTATCTCCTTTGATCAGTTCTATTATGAGAGCCAGACATACCTCTTGGGCAAGGACGAGGTCCTCAAGGGCCTGGAAAAGGGCCTTTTCTATAAGAAACCTGATGGGGCCATAGCGGTGGACCTGAGCGCGGAAAAACTTGACGAGAAGGTGCTCATCCGCAGGGACGGCACTTCGATTTACATCACCCAGGACATCGGCACCGCCATCTTCCGCCACAAGGACTGGCCCTTTGACCGCCTGGTCTACGTGGTGGGCTCCGAGCAGCAGTACCACTTCAAGGTCCTGTTCACGCTCCTGGATAAACTGGGCTTTGAATGGGCAAAAAACCTCTACCACCTTTCCTACGGCATGGTGAACCTTCCGGAAGGCAAAATGAAAAGCCGGGAAGGCACAGTGGTGGACGCCGACGACCTCATCGACAGTCTGCGGGACATGGCCCTGAACGAAATCCGCGAGAAGGACCGGGAGGAGGCCGTGGGTGACTCCGCCGTTGTGGCGGAAAAAATCGCTCTGGGCGCCCTCCATTATTACCTGCTGCAGGTTTCCCCCACCAAGGACATGCTCTTTGACCCAAAAGAATCCCTGTCCTTCAACGGCAACACCGGCCCCTATCTGCAATACATGGGAGCCCGGATATCGGCCTTGCTCCGTAAGGCCGAATCTTCGGGCGCGGTGTCAGGCACCGTTTTCAATGCGGAACTTTTAAGCGGCGACGCCGAATGGGAGCTGATCAAAACCTTGGCCGCCTATCCCGAAGCGGTCAGCGCCGCTGCCGCCGGAATGGACCCCTCCCTGCTGGCGGCCTATCTCTATGAGCTTTCCAAAACATTCAGCCGTTTTTACCACGATTGTCCCATCCTCAACGCCGAAGAAAGCGGCCTTGCCGGCGCCCGTCTGGCCCTGAGCCGGGCCGTGCTGCGGGTGCTGCAGGATGCGTTGCATCTGATATGTATACCGTTTTTGGAGGCTATGTAGCCTTATTCCGCTGTGCCGCTTACCCGAATGAAGCGGTATTCTTTTTTATTCAGTTCGTCCGGCTCTGCAAATAAGGGATAATCTTTATCTTTGGAGAATATGAGCCAGATGTTTGCTTCGTCCGGGTAAAATTCCCCTATAAACATGAATGTATCATCACTTGGATCATAGGACGCGCCTTCCCGTTTGATTTCATAGATGCTGTAATCTATCTCAATCCCGTCTTCCTGCCGTATCTTATGGGTGGAGTTGACGTATCGATAACCGTACCCAACCATGACGCCGAATACTTCGGGAGGGAGCTTGTTTTCATCTTCCTCTATGCTTCCTACCATTCTGTTTGGACCTTCCCAGGGAATCTCTTCAAGTATTTTTTCCCAGAACGGACTTTCAATAAGCGGCTCCAAAATCGGAATTTCAGGGGCGGAAGCGCAGCTGACGAGGATAAATAGTATTCCTGCGAAGACCAGGGGCCTCATTTTAATCCGTTTACAAAGATTTCAAAATCATGGAGAAGCTGGGTATGCTGGTCGGTGAAGGTTTTAATGTCACTGGCCAATTCTGACTTCTTGTCCACCGGTGTGGTTTTCTTGTCGAATTCATACTGCCTTACATAAATCTGCTGCCGCAGATTGGTTAACTTGCGGGAAAAATCCCGGAGCTTTGCCTCATCGTTCATGCCCTGAATGGTGCCCTGGTTGGAAACTACCTGTTCCTGATATTTTACAGCGACCGCCTGCTCCTTATCCAGGGCGCGTTTAGCCACCTCCTTGTCAAGCCCGAATGCCAGTGACGCGGTTAACAACATTGCTGCTAATAAGACCTTTTTCATGTCCGGTTCTCCTTATTTTTATCAATTATCGGCTAATAGGCTGATAATTTTTACTATTTTTGAAGTTTTTCACTTGCTTTGTCAAGCCCATAGCCGAAAGGTACATTTCTAAATGAGGCACCACGGCCCCGTCCCTCCGCCTTCCCAGGCGTGCCCGTAATAAACTCCGGTTGCAGGGGGCCGGGGCGCCGTTGTGGGAAAGAGCATTTTTCAGGGCTGGATTTCAGAAATTTTATGTATTAATATAACATTTATTATGAAAAGGAATTTATTGCCATTGATAATACTACAAGCTTAATAAACTTTTTCATTGAACATGATAAAACAAACATAGGTCTTGAAACAAGTCCGTTTAAATATACGGCGGATTTTTCTGTCGATAAGCAGGTATGGAATCATAATGTATATTTTTTAAATGGGAATTTATATTGGAATCCCTTACCGGCTTTAGATTTTTATTAAGAACTTTTCTTAATGACGGGGCACAGCCCTTTGAAATAATAGGAAGTGAAATAGGCTATAGAAATATTTCAGGGAAACATAGTTTTTATCTTACCGTACTTGTAGATGGCGAGGAATTCCAAATTTAACCACAAGCCGCCTACAGGCGGCACCTCACGGACAGCACGGACAAAGACGATAGAAATAAAGGCGGTAACCAGACTTACCGGTGAATCCAAGGCGGAAATCATAAGGATCGTCCGTTAATCTGTCTGTGAGGGTCGGTGTGGTCCGTGGTTTTCCAAAATGAGAATTCCTGGTAGACGGCGATCGGCACTTGACCTTTTCCCCCCATTCGTTGTATACCTTAAAAACTATTTGTTTTTGAAGGATAAAGACCTATGTACGCATTGGTAGAGTTTAAGGGTAAGCAGTATAAGGCCGAAAAAGGCGCGGTTCTCAAGGTTGACAAGCTGGACGCCGAGCCCGGTTCAAGCATCAATATCGATTCGGTGCTCCTCGTTTCAAAGGGACCTGCCGAAGGCGGGTCCCCCGACACGGTAACCGTGGGCGCCCCCTATGTAAAGGGCGTTTCGGTGTCCGCAACGGTGGAATCCCATGGGAAGGACAAGAAGATCATCATCTTCAAGTATATGCCCAAGAAGGATTACCGCCGCAAGAACGGCCACCGGCAGCAGTATTCGGTTATCAAGATCGGGGACATTGTCGGGGCCTAAGCTCCGGACTGTATCCTAAATGATACAGATCGGCGCGGTTTTGGATAAAGCGGGGCTTTTGCGGTCCTGCAAAGTACAGGGCCATGCCGAAGCGGGGCCTGCGGGGGCGGACATTGTCTGCGCGGCGGTCTCGGTTCTGCTCCGGACCGCCCTCAGAACCCTTTCCGGGCGGAAGGGGATCATGATCCGGGGGGGCGCGCCGGAACGGGGCCTCCTGTGGATGGAGGCGGATTATACCGCAGATGGCAGGGATTTCCTTGCCGCTGCGGGGGCCTTTCTTATCGAGGGGCTCAAATCGGTTTCGGAAGATTACCCGGATTATTGTACGATGAAGATTACGGAGGAATGATATGGCACGGAAACGCGGCGGCAGCGGCGCTAAAAACGGACGGGATTCACAGCCCCAATACCTCGGAATAAAGGCCTCAGGCGGTTCCATTGTCAAGGCCGGGACCATCATCGCCCGCCAGCGGGGGACCAGGATTCATCCCGGCGCCAACGTGGGCTGCGGCGGGGATTATACCCTTTTTGCCCTGGTGGACGGGACGGTCAACTTCTCCCAGCGCCGGGGGCGGAAACTCGCGTCAGTCCTTGCTGCAGAATAAATTTGCCGACGAAGCGCTGATCGAAGTGAGTTCCGGCTCAGGCGGGAACGGCTGCGTGGCTTTCCGCCGGGAAAAGTACGTCCCCAGGGGCGGCCCCTCCGGGG
>BOAU01000055.1 GCA_026002025.1 Spirochaetia bacterium
CCCAAAGGGTAATTATGCGAAAGAGTAGGAATACGAATAAGACAGCTCAGATCGCCTTCATCAACGGCCTGACCAATGGCACGACCTACACTTGTACCATAAAGGTGGTGGATGAAGACGGTAACAAAAGCGCCGGGATAACCCTAAGCGGAACCCCGCATCTGTAGGCAGTTCCTGTAGAAATCATATAGGGTTGTCAACGGGAGTGGAATATCCCTTGCCAATAAGCCCAAATTTGGGTATTATAAGGGTATGATTAATCCTGTTATTAAGCCGTCTAGCGAACTCCGTAAAAATTACAACAATATTGCCGAAATATGCCGTACCAGCAAGGTTCCGGTTTTTTTAACCCGTAATGGCGAGGGCGATACGGTCCTGATGGATATGGAGACCTACAGCCGCCGGGAGGAAGATCTGATAGTTGCGGAGCGCCTTATGGAAGCCGAGCGCCGGCGGATGGCCGGTGAAAAAGGCTATACCATTGAAGAACTGGAAGAAAGCCTGACCGAAGCAATCAGACTTGGCGCAGCGGAAGGGAAAAAGGGATAGTATAAATGCCCTATCGAACCCCCGCTTATAACCGGCCTTATTTACCGCCGGGGAAATACCGCTATTTGTTATCCGCCCGCAGATACCGTATTGTTTACCAGATTAATGATGATACGATAAATGTGGACTACATTGAAGATTGCCGGCAAAACAACGAAACAATCCGTCCGGGGAGCAGACCTGAGTCATTTGAAGATGATGAGTAAGCGCCGCTAGCCGCTATCTACCCTTTTGGATGAATTGTAAAAAGAACCATGTCTGTATAACTCTGTCAAGGTATCCTATTAAACTTGATATTGAGGCAATGAGAAAAAAGGCGAATGAAAACAGTGTAAAGTTTGACTATGTTGGTGGAAGTAACACACCGGTAAAGGCAATGTGGAAATATCCACTGGATATGGAAGGCAAACAATCATTAAGCCGCAGTTTTAATATTTGCAATCAGGTAAACAGTTGTATTCGCATGAAGGATGGAAAAATATATCCATGCAATACAATAGCCTGTATTGAACATTTCAACGATTATTTTGACAAAAAGCTGGAAGTTTCGGCGGATGATATTATTGAGATAAAAAATGTCAATAACATCAATGAAGTTTATGAATTTTTAATAAAACCAAAACAGTTTTGTAAATATTGTAACCGAAAAGGAATTCAGTTTGGCATAGAATGGGGTATATCCAAAAAGGATATTAATGAATGGATATAAAGAGGCCGCCTGGAACCCAGCGTCTTGTCGAGTAGACTTTGCATATTGATTCCTCCGTTATTACACATTTTCGACATAAACGCCCCTATTCTTTATAGTTTATTTAGATTATACCCTATTTTCAATAATATTTCAAGGGAAAACATACCAATTATGTCATAAAACACCCCTTTTTCCATCCGTTCCCCTCCCGTTGACAGGCCCTATACGATTTCTTCGATTTTGTCGATAATATACCTATGAATGAAACTAGGTCCCCTTCTTCCGGCAGAAAGTTCCCCTTGTCTTTCCTGTGGATTCTTTCTACCGTGGTACTTTGTGTGGTGTTTACCACCGCGTCGGTTCCCCGGGCGGAGGCTCAGGGCAGGGAGCAGGAATCCCGGCAGTATACTTCGGTTATGCAGAATGTGTTTGACTTCATTCAGCGCCATTATGTGGAAGAGGTTGATCCCAGGGTGATTTTTGAGGGGGCCATGACGGGTATGTTCAACGCCCTGGGGGACCCCTATTCAAACTTTTTGCCCGAATCGGACATGGCGGACCTGAACGATACCACCCAGGGGAATTTCGGGGGGGTGGGGCTTTATATCTCCAAACCCGTGGGGGAACGGGCCGACGGCAGGCCCGCCTATGTGGAAGTGGCCTCCCCCATCGAGGACACCCCCGGCTGGCGGGCGGGGATCAACCCCGGGGACCTTATCATCGAAATAAACGGCGAATCCACCGATGTGCTCACCATGGATGACGTGCTGGCCCGGCTACGGGGGCCTGCGGGGGATGAGGTAAAACTCATCATCAGGCGGGGGGAAAAGCTCGAATTCCCCGTCACCCTGATCCGGGCGATCATCGAGGTGCCCACCACCAAATATGCCATGATCGGCGATACGGGCTACCTCAAGCTGCTTACCTTTACCCCCATGACGGTGACCAGGGCAAAAGAGGCCATTGCCGAATTCAAATCGAAGAACTACAAGAGCCTTGTCCTTGATTTACGGAACAACTACGGCGGGCTTTTGCAGTCCGCGGTGGGGATCTGCGATATTTTCCTGGACGGCGGGCTGGTGGTCAGTACCAAGTCCCGGATACCGGGGGAAAATTCGGTCTTTAACGCCCAAAAGTCCACGCTGGTCGGCGCAGACATCCCCGTGGTGGTGCTTATCAACCGGGGGTCCGCCTCGGCTTCGGAGATTGTTGCGGGGGCCCTCAAGGACCGGGGCCGGGCCTACCTGGTGGGGGAAAAATCCTACGGGAAGGGATCGGTCCAGCAGGTCTATCCTCTGATGGATAACAAGATCGGCTTCAAGATCACCACGGCCCGGTACTATACCCCCAGTGACGTGAACATCGACAAAATCGGCATTCCCCCGGACCGGGAGGTCAAATTCCCCGAATTCACCGCCGAGGATGCGGAAAAGCTCAATACCCTTATCACGGAAAATAAAATCCCCGATTTTGTTAGGGCCCATCCCCAGGCCAGTCCCCTGGAAATCGAAGCTTTCGGCCAACAGCTCAGCCGGGAATATCAGCTTGACGCGTCATTGCTCAGCAGGCTTGTCAGGAATGAGCAGAACCGCACTACCATTGCCCCGGTCTACGATCTGGAATACGACGTGCAGCTCCAGGAAGCGGTGAATATCATCCGGGGAGGGGGCTTCCGTAGCCTGATGCAGACCAGCAAGACCCTCAAGGCCCTGCAGGAAGAGGCATCCCAGGAGGATTTCCCCCTGGCCTCATAGGGACCGTTCTCAGGGCCGGTTAACATGAAGCGTTTTATCCTGTCCCGGCCGCCGGATTCCGATGGGTTTATCCGGCTTTCAGGCCGGGATTACCATTATCTGGTCCGGGTCAGGCGGCTTAAAGCCGGGGCCCTGTTCCCGGCGCTGCTCCCCAACGGCGCGGAAGTCCAAATTCAGGTCCATTCAACAGATGGGGATACCCTGGTGGGAGAATGTCTGACGGTGGATCAAAGGTGTCAGGCACCAACCGGGCCGTTTTCGGCAAAAGGGTGCCTGGCACCAATTCCGCCGATACTGCTGTTCCAGGCCCTGCCCAAGGGGACCAAGATGGACCTGATTGTCCGGCAGGCCGCCGAAGGGGGGATTACCGAAATTGTCCCCTTTGCTTCGGAACATTCGATCCCGAAGATTCAGGGCGGCGGGGGAGAAAAGCTGGACCGATGGGAGCGGATTGTCCGGGAGGCCCGGCAGCAAAGCGGGTCCGGTATTGCCACCGCCTTGCATGCGCCATTGGATATGGACGGACTTTTAGCCTATTGGGAAAGTATTAAGACCGAACGGCCCGGCAGCCGGGGGCTTCTTTTCCACCAGGACCCGGTAGATGAGGGGAGCCTCCACGGCTATCTTGAAGTCATGCCGGAACTTACGGCCATGGCCATTGGGCCTGAGGGGGGCTTTTCCCCGGCGGAGGTATCACGGTTTTTGGCGGCGGGGTTTAAACCCGTCAAGATAGGTGATACAATTTTAAGAACAGAAACCGCGGCCCTCTATGGGGCGGCGGCTATTCGCATCATTCTTTTGGAGAGCGCTTCGTGGACCTACAGGCCACAACAGAAGATTCAATAAATCCCCCCGCAGAGAACCCCCCGGAAGATTTTGGGGCCCAGGGTGACAATGCAAATTCTCCTGCAAAGGAGCGGGTCAGCCTCCTCAAGGTGGGCATTGATATTGTGGCCCAGGATCGGCTTACCGATGTTGTGTATGAGCTCCTCGCGGTGGGGGGCGGGCAGAATATCGTCCTCCTCTCCCTTTCGGACCTGCTGCGAGCCCGCCGAAAGGGGGAATACCGCACCTATGTGCAGAACGCCGCACTGGTGCTCCCCATCTCCAAAAGCCTTATCGGGGGTATCCGGTTCCTGACCGGCAAAAAAGCGGTCCGGTACATGCCCTTTGACTTCGTGGTAAACCTCCTTACCATCCTGGAGACCCGAGAATTCTCCCTGTACCTGCTGGGGGGCCAGCGGCGCATCCTCCAAAAGACTGAAAAAAACATCCGCCAAACCTTTCCCCGGCTGCGTATTGTGGGCCGCTTTATCGGCGCTTTTAAGCGCCAGGAAGAAGCCGGTATCCTGGAGGCCATCCGCAAAGCCTCCCCGTCCCTGCTCCTGGTGGGCAAAGGTATCCGGGGGGAAGAACAGTGGATTGCCCGGCACACGGGCCAACTGAGCAATGGACTCAGGCTCTGGTGCAGCGATCTCTACGACGTATTCGCTGAACGGCGGCACCGCCCTTCCCGCAAAACCTTTGACCGGGGCATGGAATGGATCGGCTACGCCTTCCAGAACCCCCTCCGCTTTTTCCGCATCTTCCCCTGGTTCGGCTACAAGATTCTGCTGCTCTGGTACAAGCTGTTTATGAAATAGAAGAATACCCGGCAACGCCATCCAATAACACGCTTCCCTATTTACTACAGCACAGAGCAGCCATCGGCAGGAGGAGGGAGGGCGGCATACGCACGAATGAATTCCTGGGCGTCCCCGCCGGAGAGACAAGCGAAGCGCAGGCTCGTAGGCGGATTCCCCCAGTTTCATTCGGGTGGGGGACGCCTTCCCTCCTCCGTGCTTATGGAGCCTTCTGCGCCAGCCGTGCCGCCTTTGCAAAGATATCCCCAAAGTAGCGCCCTTCCCGTTCGGTGAGGCCCGCACGGGAAATAAAGTCCCGGATGAACCGCTCCTGTTCCGCCCTGCCGGGATGACGGTAAAAGCCCAGAGCTTCAAGGTTCTTCGTAACCGCGGCGGTCAGGGCATCGGCCTGTTTCCGGCTCAGGGGGACCCAGGCGCCTTTAACCGGATCGTTCGGCGCTTCCCCCGGCAGGGCGGCAGGGTTCTCCCCCAGCGCTGCCCTGGTTGCCAAAGCTTGAAACAGCTCATAGGCGTATATCTGCACCGCATGGGAAAGGTTCAGCGAGGGAAAGGCGTCTGAAACGGGTATATGGGAAGCAATATTGCAGAGGGCAAGTTCATCGTCCTCAAGGCCGGTGCGCTCGTTGCCGAAGACGAGGGCGGTAAAGCCAGCGGTGGGACCCCTGCCGCCACCGCCCTGCCCCGGCCTGTCCCGCAGCCAGGCGGCCAATTCCTTTGGGTCCATGGTGACATTCTTCCGGTGATGGCCCCGCCGCCGGGTGGTGCCCACGAGCAGGGTGCAATCCGCGGCGGCATCGGCAAGGGTGTCGAAAAATTCCGCCCCCTCCCAAATATCCGCCGCATGAACCGCCCGTGAGCGGATTACGGCCTCATCAAAAGATGCGCGGGGCGTGCGGACTTTGCTTTGCGAATAAGCTTCGCCTCGCGAACAAGCTTCGCTATGCGAAGCAGCGATCCTCAGCCGGGAAAGGCCCATATTCTTCATGGCCCGGCACACGGCCCCTATATTGCCGCTCTCGGAAGGCCGGGAAAGGATAATCACAATGTCTGACAGCGTCATGTGTCCTCCTGGCGCCTGGCGCCATAAACTCATGTTATCCCACGTTGAATCGATCCACCATCCATGCGGGTGCCCTATATAGCATATGAAAATATCACTTAAGTCTCCCTTATCACGGGGAGCCATCAGGCGTCAGGCACGGGAATATGCCGCCGCAGGCAAAATCCTGGATGTAATGTCGGACATCGTGTTCAAAATCCTCTTTACCGCCGATGACGAAGATTCACGGGAAGCCCTGCGGCTTCTCCTTTCGGACTGTACCCACCGCGCTATCAAGAACGTGCAGGTACAGAATAATGAAATCCTTCCCGAGTATTTGACCGGGAAGACCGTCCGGCTGGATATCCACGCCACTTTCAATGATGGGGAACAGGCGGATCTGGAGATCCAGGTAAAAAAGACAGATGACGATCTCAAGGCGCGGGCTTTGCTCTTGGGGGCAAAACTCCTTGCGGGTCAGATGAAACGGGGCGGAAAATATGAAGAGGCCAAACGGGTGTATCAGATCTTTTTCCTCAACTGTGAGTTATTCCCCGGCAGCGGTAAAGTACCCCGCCGTTACTTTGCCATGGAAGAAGATGAGCACGACAAATTATCCAACAGCCTTGAAATCATAATGTATGAAATGCCGAAACTGGAACGGATGGTACAAAAATACCTTGGGGGGACAACGGATTTAAGAAACTTGCCCTCCGAGCTGAAATGGTGTATATACTTTAGGTATAAACGCAGCGAAAAGATGGAGCCGTTGATAGAGGAGCTCTGCAAACAGGAGGAAGGAATTATGATGGCAGATCGGGCATTGGCGAGGATCAGCCGGGATCAGGAGAAGTGGGCACGGGCCCTGTTCCGGGAGAAGGCGGCCATGGACTACAGTTCCGGGATATACGCTGCCGGGAAGGCTGGGGAGAAGGCTGCACATATGGAAGATGCCCGGAAGCTAAAGACCTATGGTGATCCGATTGAAAAAATTGCCGCAGTTACCGGCATCCCCCCCGAAGAAATCGAAAAGCTCTAGTTCTGTAAATTTGTATGTCAGGAAAATATACCGGGACTTCTTGATAACGATGATTTTATCCGCCGCAATTACTATCTTAAAAGACGCCTGACACCTTACAGTATAAGGGTGGAAAAAATATTTGCGGGTAAAAACGCCCTGGTAATCGGCGGTACAGGCGGCATCGGCAGGGCGGTCGCATTGGGGCTTGCAAAACAGGGGGCCCGGCTTGTCCTGCACGGCGGCTCTTCGCAGGAACGGCTCGCCGGCGCCCTGGAACTGGTCCGGGCGGCCGGGGCCCAGGCTGAGGGCTTTTTGTACCCGATAGACAACGGCGGTCCGGCGGAAATACCGGCACGGGCGAGGGAGCTCTGCGGGGGGGCTTCCCTTGACATCCTGGTATGCGCCTGGGGGCCCTTCAAACAGGGGAACCTTGAGGATATGAAGGCGGAGGATTGGCAGCGCCTAATCGGCCATAACCTGACTTTTCCGGGGATCATGGTGTCTTCGGTTCTTAAGGATATGATGGACAAGCGCTGGGGGCGGATTCTGCTCTTTGGGGGAACCAACACCGACACTATCCGGGGCTTTAAGACCACGGCGGTTTATTCCGCCGCAAAGACCGCCCTGGGGACGCTGGCAAAGTCTGTTGCCCGCATTGCAGGGCCCCTGGGGGTGACCTGCAATGTGATCTGTCCGGGACTCACGGACACGGAATATTCAAACGGAAAGATGCGGGCCTATAACCGGGAGCAAAGCCCCGGAGGGAAAGTCCTTAATCCCGAAGATATTGCCAAAATCGCTATTGGGGTGCTGGAAAATCCCACGGTTAACGGCGGCATCATCCCGGTCGATCAGGGGCTTGCCCTCTAAGAATTCCAGATTAACCACGGACCTCACTGACAACACGGACAAAAGAATTAAATTTAAAAACAAAAGTCCGTAAGGGTCCGTGTGGTGCCGCCTGTAGGCGGCTTGTGGTTAAATTAACGGACGATCCTTATGATTTCCGCCTTGGGGAACCCACAAAAATTTACCAGAAAACCCAATTTAAGTCCGGTTGCTGCCAAATAATTCATAACCTGCGCCTTGGATTCGCCGGCAAGTTTGGTTACCGCTTTTATTTCTATGATGATCTTTTCAAAACAAACAAAATCCGCCTGATAAAACTGCTTTAACGGTTTACCATCATACAATATATGAAGCTTTTTTTGCGCTTCATAGGGAATTTTTGCGTTTTTCAACTCAATTTCCAGGGCCTCTTGATATACTGCTTCCAGAAAACCGCCTCCCAACTTCCTGTTTACCTCATAGATGCAGGCGCGAATACGGTAACTTTCATCTTTATAGAGAAGCCCCTTTGTTTCTGTATCTTCATCCATACTCTATTATCGTCTTTGTCCATGTGGTCCGTGAGGGTCCGTGTGGTCCGTGGTTAAATTTGGAATTGCCACTCTGACACCCGTTTACACAAGAATGAAAATTCGGCTATAGTATAAACGCCATGACAAATAACGGGATAATTTCCGGTTTTGACGATGAAAAAGATGAAAACCTCAAAATAGAACTCCAAAAAATCGAAGACCCTGAGGACTGCCTTGTTCTCTCCCTTAATGGCTATATTGATACCTATAATTCCAACTATTTTCAAAAAAAGCTCGCAAAAGTAATAGAAAGCGGCTTTATCAGGCTGATTTTTCACTGCGGCGGGCTTAACTATGTTTCGTCTGCCGGCATCGGGTCCTTTACCGCCTCCCTGAAATCGGTAAAACCCCGGGGCGGGGACCTGGTGCTTCTGGAAATTCAGCCCAAGGTCTATGAAGTCTTCCAGCTTCTGGGGTTTTCCCAGTTTTTTAATATCAGTGATAATATGGAAGATGCGCTTAATTTTTTCAGGGGCGGCTCCTCTGCGGATTCGGAGGCTCTTTTTCCAAAGGTTTTCATCTGCCCGGTCTGTTCCGGGAAGCTAAAGGCCCTGCAAGCGGGGCGTTTCCGCTGTTCCGAGTGCAAGTCCATCCTTGCCGTTGATAATGCCGGACAGGTTTTCCTGGGCTAGGCCAGAGATAAAGGGGGAGTTAAATAATATGGGTATCTTTTCAAGACTTAAAACGCTGATTTCCTCCAATGTGAACGACGTCATTAACAAGGCTGAAAAGCCCGAAAAAATGCTCAACCAGCTCATCATCGATATGAATGAGCAGCTTATCGGATCCAAAAAGGCCGTGGCCATGGCCATCGCGGATGAGAAAAAGCTTGAGCGGGAAATGGAAAACCAGTCCGCCCAATCCAAAGAATGGGAACGGAAGGCCATGCTGGCGGTCCAGGCAGGAAAGGACGACCTTGCCAAGGAGGCGCTGCTCCGCAAACAGGAATACGATAACGCCTATCAGGAATACCAGAAGCAGTGGCAGTCCCAAAAGGCGTCCGTGGAAAAACTCAAGGAAAGCCTGCGGGATTTACAGAACAAGATCGAAGAGGCCCAGCGCAAGAAAAATCTTCTGGTAGCCCGTGCCAAGCGCGCCGAGGCCCAGCAGAAGATACAGAGCACCATTTCCACTGTATCCGGGAACCGCTCCGCCTTTGACGCCTTTGACCGTATGTCCCAAAGGGTTGACCAAATGGAGGCCGAGGCAGACGCCCACCAGGAACTGGAGGACTTTTCCTCCAACAATAGCCTGGAAAAGAAGTTCAAGGAGCTGGAAAAGTCCGACAGCTCCGCGGATCTGCTCCTGGCGGATCTGAAGGCAAAGATGCAGGCGCTGCCTGACAAGTCCTCCGAATAGCCGCGTTATCCAGTATGTGGATAAGTTGTTCATAGTCCTGTATAAAAATGGGAAGTGTATCTGTTTTTATACAGGTTGATCTTTACTTCAAGTAAGGGTTCGCTCTGATAATTGCATAATTCTTTACCTCATATAGAATTACGTTATTTTTTTACAGGAATTATAACATTCCGTCGATCGTTGATACCCCAAAACCGGTAAAAAACGCATTGATCCGGCCCTTTTTGCCCGTTTTTGGCTGTGGATAACTTGTTTACAAATGATGGCCGCCTGGGGCGAACAAAAGAGGGAAATCGGGTTCGTGCTGTTCGTGTGGTTCGTGGTTAAAATGAGAATTGCTGCTTGGGTTTTTGCCGTGCTTGCAATCGCGGTTTCCCCATGTTAGGCTTAGGAAGTGAAAAACATTGCGCGGTTGCTGCTTTCTTTCAGCCTTTGCTTCACCGCCCTGTTTCTGTCTGCAGTCCTGATACGGTATCTCCATATCAGAATTGAGGCGGTCCGGTTCCTGTCCCCACCGATGGGACAAGCCCTGCCGGAACTGCTTTCCGCCGTCCAATGGGCGCTTCCCGTAACGATCTACATCTCCCTCCTTTTGGGTCTGAGTTATTCCATAAGACGGCGTATTCCCTTCATCCTGGCGATGATCATCCTGGTACTTCTTACGGGCGCCTTCAGCGTGGGGATTTGTCTGGGCGCCGACGGCCTTGGCAATGTTTCCTTTCTCCCCAAAAACCCGAAGCTCCAGAGCAGGCCCGGGCTAATCCTGACCCAGGGGGATAACCGCTACATACTCCTTGGGGAAGCGGTGGAAACAGGGCGGGTTGTTTCCCTGCCGGGGCAGCCCCTGATCTACCAGGAACCGTCCGCCGCTCCGGATAATACCGTCATCCCCCTGCCCCCGGCGCCCTTCAGGACCACCATGGACTGGATTTTGCAAAGCCTTACCATTGATTTTTCCCTTACGGGCCGGGAATTGGCGCGCCGCTTCAAAGGCGGCCTTGAATCCTTCCTCATTTACGGGCTTTCCCTTATTTTTCTGCTGGTAAGCCTGCGGTTCATCCTGAATTTGAGTAACTGGCCCCTGGCAAACCTCTTTTTGGGGGCCCTGGCCTTTCGGGGCATCCTGAGTCTGGAGACCTTTCTCAACAGCGAACAGGCCCAGGCTTTTCTGATTTCCTTTTTGGCTGACCGTGTGCCCACTCCCTACATCACCCCCCTGATCTTTTGCACCCTTGCGGTCCTGATATGCCTCTATACCAGCCTGAACTGGCTGACACTGAACATTCAAAAGGCAAACGATGGCTATTAAAGTTAATAAAGATCATTTTATTTCTCCCCAGGCGATCTTTGTCTACTATATGCTGGCTTCGGCCCTGGGGATTATGATCTTCCGCCTTATTTTTCAGGGTGAAAAGCCGCCGATTCCCCCCTTTGCCCACGACTGGCGCCTGAACCAGGGGGTATTCGATCTCCTGACCCTGTACCCTGCCCTGGTCATGTCCGCACTGGTCATTCCCTTTGGCCTGCGGGTGGTGGGCGGGGAAAGTTCTTCCAGATTCTCCCCCGCGTTTCTGAAAAGCCTGACAGGGCATATCATCATCGCCATCAGCGCCGCCGTGATCTACGGGCTGCTGTTCTTCCTGGTTCTGCCCCGGGTGCAGGACGACCAAACCAATATGCGCTCCCAGGGTCAGCTTTACCGGCTGGCACAAGAGCGGGCAAAGGAACATGCCGAAGCGGGGGACTGGTCCCAGGTTTCCCAGTTTGTCAATATCTGCGAGGGAATATGGCCGGGCAGCCCGGAGATGGAAAAACTCAAAGAAGACGCGGATGCCGAGACGGATAAGCTCCGTATCCTTCACGATGAGGAAGTTGCGGCGGCCACGGCGAAAACAGATTACTGGGAAGCGGCCCTTTCCGGATTATCCGGTCAGCGGCAGCCGGTTTCCGTCCTGGATGCCCTGACCATGGCGGAAACCGCCCGGCAGGAGGAACGCTATTACGATGCCCACTGGCTTGCGACTTTAGCCGGGCGGCAGGCAAAACCGGGAAGCCCCGAGGCCGCCGAGGCAGCCCGTGCGGCAACCCTGGCCTGGAACAAACTGAACGATCTTGCGCCCAATGCCCGTGAGACAAAACTCTCCGATCTTTATCACCTAAAACAGTCCGGCTACCAGGCATTGGTCGCCGGGGAGTGGATCAGGGCCTACTATATTTTCCGGGAATTCCTTGAAGAAAGCCCGGCGGACCCGGACGCGGCAAAATTCCTTGCCAAGGCTGAAGAAGGAACCCATGAGATTGCCTTCTTTACCGACGAAATGGACCTGGCGGTAGGGGAAGCCCTTACCGGCGCGGTCTATTCCATCCCGGTCCGGCCCCGGACCGGGGGCGTCATGGGCCGGGCAGTGCTCCGGTTCCAATCAATTTCGTACTTTTCCGATGTTTCCTATGGTTTCGGCCTTGAATTTGTCTCTTTTAACGGGGAAGCCAGGCCCGATGTCCAGTTTCAGGCCCCCTTCGCCAAAATAATCCCCTTCACCCTGGACGGGCAGCAGCAAATTTTGGTGATGATGCGGGCCCTGGACCGCAATGACAGAAACAAACGCTGGGAACCGGCTGGAACCGTACCGGGCGGGGACGCCCAGATCATCCTGGACCTGAATTATGAGAACTTCCTCCTGCTTTCACGGGCAAAACAGGGGGCGGACAGCCTCAGCATCGGGGAACTCTTTACCGCCGCAAAAAACCTGGGCCCCTACGGGTATATCTCCCAGGTCTTTGAAGCCGAAGCCATCTACCGGCTCTGCGAGCCCCTGATCTTCCTTCCCATGGCGATTTTTGTCATCATCATCGGCTGGCGCTATAGGGCAAAAAAACGGCCCAAGTATATCGCCGTGCCCATGCTCTTTGTGCTGCCCCTGGTCTTTAACGGGCTGGTGCATCTTTACCGGTATATTCTTAATACCTTGGGGATCTGGGCCGTGCTTAACCTGGGCTTCTCAAACGCCATGCTGATCTTCACCGTAAGTATCGGGGTGCTGTTCGTCATTTCCCTGATCAGCCTGGCGTTTCAGCAGGGATAAACGATCACCGGGAAATGATCTTTGCCCCCAGCGAAGACAGCCGCTTAACAATGTGCTCATACCCCCGTTCAATCTGATAGATATTGCGGATCACGCTTTTGCCTTCGGCGCACATGGCGGCGATGATCATGGCCATGCCGGCGCGGACATCGGGGCTCTGGAGTTCCGATCCGGTGAGCCGGGAGGGGCCGGTAACCACGGCGCGGTGGGGATCGCAGAGGACGATCCGGGCGCCCATGGCGATGAGTTTATCCACAAAAAACATCCGGGACTCAAACATCTTTTCGTGGATCAGCACCGTGCCCTTGACCTGGGTGGCCACCACGGTGATGATGCTGGTTAAATCCGGGGGAAAGCCCGGCCAGGGGGCGTCGTCGATTTTAGGGATCATGCCCCCAAGATCGCTGTTGACCGCCATGGCCTGTTTGGCCGGCACGTGGATTGTGGTCCCTTCGTGCTCCCACCTGATCCCCAGCTTGCCGAAGGCCAGCTTCGCGGGACGCAGGTCCTGGGGCTTGATGCCTTCAATCGTAATTTCCCCCCGGGTAGCAGCTGCCAGGCCGATAAAGGAACCCACTTCCATAAAATCCGCCCCGATCTCAAAATCGCAGCCAAAAAGTTTCTTTACCCCATTGATGGTGAGGATGTTGGAGCCGATGCCGCTAATCTGTGCGCCCATGGAAACCAGCATGTTGCAGAGGTCCTGCACATGGGGCTCGCTGGCGGCATTGGTCAGGATGGTTTCGCCCCTGGCCAGTACCGCCGCCATGATGGCGTTTTCCGTGGCGGTGACCGAGGCCTCGTCCAGGAAGATGTCCGCGCCCTTTAAGGCCTTGGCGCTAAACACAAAGGCGCTGTTGGTTTTAACCTTTGCGCCGAGTTCGGTAAGGGCCAGAAAATGGGTATCCAGCCGGCGGCGGCCTATCACATCCCCGCCGGGAGGGGGCAGCACCGCCTTGCCGGTCCGGGCCAAAAGGGGACCTGCAAACAAAATTGACGCACGAATTTTCCGGGCCTGTTCCAGGGGAATTTCCGATGATTTGATATCCTTTAAGGTAAGCTGCCAGGCATTGGGGCCGATGGATTTCGCCGTGCCGCCGAATGCGGTGTATATCTCCATCATCACCTGCACATCCTCAATATCGGGGATGTTCCGTAACACTACCGGCTCATCGGTGAGAAGGGCGGCCGCAAGGCAGGGCAGGGCTGCGTTCTTGTTCCCGCTTGAGCGGATATTCCCCCGTATCTGCGCGCCACCTTCAATCAGGTATTCACTACTCATAATAGGACTGTACCGGGCTTCAATTCTTATGTCAAACCTTGTATTATATAACTGTGAATATCCGCTTAACGATTGTATTGACAGTGCTTTCCTTCATTTTTACCGGCTGCGGGGATGCGCTTGGGGATCTGTTGGAAGAAAGCAGGCTGGGGGACGTGGGCCTTGTCTCCGCACGCATCCTGGAGGACGAGGCTTCCAGCGCTAAATCCATTGAGGTAAGCTGGGAAGCCGCCAAAAACGCATACGGCTACTATGTCACCCGAAGCACCGAAGTGGATGGAAATTACACCCTTGTGCAAAATGTAATCTGGATCGCCGACAAAACTGATACCGACACCGCCGCCTCCGATGCCGTTCTT
>BOAU01000056.1 GCA_026002025.1 Spirochaetia bacterium
GGGGGGTATCAGTTTATACCAAACCGGAACGCCCGCTCAACTACGCCCATGCGGATACTTTGCTGCAGAGGCTTGCGGGAAGCATGGGATTGGCCGAAACAGGAACGGTAAAGGAAAGACTGGAGGAACTTTTTTCTTTTCGGGATATCCCTTCCGAAAATTTCGGGGAATATTGCTTTTCCCTTAATGAGTGGCTGGTATCCCAGACTCTGGCTCCATGGTGGAATTATACCGCCCGTGATATGTATCTTTCCATGAAAAAGAGTATGCTTGAAACCCCCGAGCGTTTTGCCTCTTTTGCCGAATGGAAAAAACATTTTTCCGACTTCATTCTCTATCTCCATGCCCTTATGAAAAAACAAAAACCCCGTTATGCTTTTATCAGCGAAGCCCTGGCCTGGATAGAGACCCACTTTTCAGACGACATCACTATGGCCATGGCGGCGAATCAGGTATCGGCCAATTATACCTGGTTTTCTGAAAAATTCAGCGAGCAGACAGGCCTGCATTTTAACGAATATCTTAAACGCCTGCGCATTGAGAAGGCAAAGGCGATCCTCGAAAGCGGCAATTACATGGTCTATGAGGCGGCAGAGCTTTCGGGTTATCAGGATGTAAAATATTTCCAGAAAGTATTTAAGGAAATAACCGGGCTTTCTCCCGGAGAGTGGCGCCGGAAAATCCAATAGACTAATAAACCAACAAACCGAAAAAATCACACCTTTTTGAAAATTTTGCCGTTCCCGAATACCGTTTTGCCCTTTACCCTAATTTTAGATATGAAAGAATTTTTATACCGGCTGAAAAAAGAAAGGTATCTCCAAATCATGGCCCTTTTGGGCGTAGTGTGGATGCTGATTTTTAACTATGCCCCCATGTACGGCATCATTATAGCCTTTAAAAAAAATTACCGCGTTATTGATTCTATTTTCAGCCTTAAATTCCTCGGTTCCGATTGGGCTTCTTCCTTTGGATTTCAGCATTTTATCATGTTTTTCAGGGACATGGAATTTGCCAATATAATGATCAACACCGTAGGCATAAGTCTTCTCAAGCTCTGTGTGGGGTTTCCCCTTCCCATTATTTTTGCCCTTTTGCTGAATGAACTTAAATACCAGGGCTTTAAGCGGGTAGTTCAGACCATCTCTTATCTTCCCCATTTTCTTTCCTGGGTTATTTTGGGCGGTATACTTACCAACTGGCTTTCCGGTACGGGTTTTATCAATGAACTGCTGGTCAAATTCGGTTTTTCAGGCGACAGGATCTATTTTCTTGCGGAACCAAAATACTTTTGGGGGATAGTTGTTATTTCCGATGTATGGAAGGAACTCGGCTGGTCGGCCATTATTTACCTTGCCGCCATCAGTGGCATAGATCCTGAACTTTACGAAGCTGCCGAAATTGACGGAGCCGGCCGTCTGCGGAAGATGCGATCCATCACCCTGCCCTGTATCGCCGGCACGGTTGCTATTCTGTTTATTCTGGCTGTCGGCGGTCTCCTTAACTCCAATTTTGATCAAATTTTTGTGTTATGGAATTCAATGAATGCCTCAAGGAGTACCGTCCTTGATATCTATGTTTACAACGTGGGTATGAAAACCATGCGCTTCTCCTATGCCGCCGCTATAGGTTTGTCCAAATCGGCGGTGGCGTTCATGCTTCTCTTTGCCGCCAACAAAATTACCCGGAGGCTGAATGATGTTTCACTTTTCTAAACTGAAACCGGGCAGCCTTGTCATAGGCTTTTTTATGCTGCTCATCAGCTTCCTTACCCTGTACCCCGTATGGTACACCGTCGTTCTGTCATTTAACGATTCCCGGGATGCCCTTTTCGGGGGAATTTACTGGTTTCCCCGGAAGTTTTCCCTCATAAGTTACCGGCAGGTATTCAGGAACAGTGATATTATCAAGGCGTTCAATATCAGTTTTTGGCGTACCATTATCGGAACGGTGACCAGCGTTTTTTTTACTTCCATGGTGGCCTATGCTTTCTCCAAAAAACATATCATGGGAAACCGGGTTTACCTCATAATGGGAACCATCACCATGTTTTTTGGCGGCGGTCTTATCCCTTACTTTCTTGTGATAAAAACCATCGGCCTCTATGATAAATTTCTTATGTACATAATTCCGGCGATGTTTAGTTTCTGGAACTGTATAATTTTTATGTCCTTCTTCCGGGCCATGCCTGCGGCAATGGAAGAATCGGCCAAAATAGACGGCGCGAATGATTTTGTTATTTTTCTGCGCATTGTGCTTCCCCTGTCAACGGCGGTGCTGGCAACCATAGCCCTTTTTAACGGGGTGTATCACTGGAACGATTATTTTACCGGGGTTATGTATTTCAACAACCCCGACATGCTGCCCATACAAACCTACCTGTACCGGATCATTGCGGCGTCAAATATTCAAAGCGCCCGGGAAAATATGCCTATGGATATGGTGTCGGCCCAGATATCAGGCGAATCTCTTAAACTGGCCACCATGGTGGTTACTACCGCACCGGTAGTCTGCGTTTATCCGTTTTTGCAGCGTTATTTTGTAAAGGGCGTCATGATTGGATCGATTAAAGGTTAATCGAGGGTTAGAGAGTTAATCGAATGTTTTTGGGGTTTACCGTTTGTATAAACGGTTAAAAATATTTTTTGGAGGGAGTTTATGAATAGGAAACTGTTGTTAGGTTTGGCGCTGATTCTGGCGGCGTCATCAGTTTTTGCCGGCGGCGGACAAAGCAAAAGTTCAGCTTCAGGAGCGGGAGTAAAACCCGGCACGGCCGATTCACCGGGCTGGATGGCAAACAGTCAGAACCCGGTTGCCTTTGATTGGTATGTGCATGCCGACTGGGTTGCCAACTCGGTATGGGGAAAATCAAAGACCACCCAATGGATCACCAAAAAGACCGGATTTGATGTCAGGGTTATAACCCCTGCGGGAAATGTAGAAGAACGCCTTAACGCCATGATTGCCACCAATACCCTGCCGGATCTTATCACCATTAACGCCGGTTCAGAGCAATACAGACTGCTTGTTGAATCGGGCCTGGTGGAGCCGCTGAACAAGCTGGCGGATCAGTACGATCCCTATTTCTACAAAGCCACCAATCCCGTAACCCGGAACTGGTATACCGAGGCCGATGGAAACATCTACGCCTATCCCAATTCCACCGTTATACCCGACGACTTTGTTACCTACAAGGGACTCAAAGAATCGGGCAATTTTTTTTCCGTGCGTAAAGACATGTATGAGGCTATCGGAAGCCCTGACATGACCACCCCCGAAGGCTTCCTCAATGCCCTCCGCTCGGCAAAGCAAAGATTCCCCACCGTAAACGGTCAGCCCCTTATCCCGCTGGGTTTTGAAGCTTTTAATGATACCTGGGGTGGAAATAGAGGTATGCAGTCAGGCCTTATGGAACGTCTTGCCCAGAGTTATGAAGTGAACGGCAAATACGATGATCCCGATCTCGGGCCCAATAACAGCGAATATATACGCTGGCTGAAAGCCTTCCGTCAGGCCACGGTGGAAGGGCTTATCCCCACGGATATTTTTGTGGACAAACGGCCCCAGATTATGGAGAAAATCGCCCAGGGCAGGTATTTTGCCTCATTTATACAAATGGGGGATTATTATGCCGGGGAATTGGCGTTTTATGAAAGCGGGCCGGATCACATTTATATCGGCGTAAACGGGCCCTTAAACAGCAGGAAGGATCCTCCGAAGCTTCGCGGTGTCGGCGGCGTCGCGGGGTGGATGATTACCATGATCCCCAAAAACTGCAAGGATAAGGCCCGGGCTCTTCAGCTTATGACCTACCTTATCAGCGAGGAAGGCCAGCGGGATAATCTTTTCGGTATTCCCGGAGACATGTACACCATGGTGGACGGCAAACCCAAACGGACGCCGGAACATCTTGCCAGATTGGCCAAAGACAGAAATGCAACAATGGAAGAATGGGGCGGCTCCCGGCAGATATTTTTTCTCTATTCCGAACCCTATGAATGGGTAAATCAGGATATGGCGGATCTCTATCCCTTTGAAAGACAGCTGCGTATTTTCAATCGCGACAATGTGGTTTCCTACGCCCAGTATGCGGGGGTTACCAATTTTGAAGCCGGCAGCAATGAAGCCATAGCGTATGATGAAATCAGGCGCCAGTGGGGTCAGGTACTTCCCCGTCTTCTCCATGCTTCCAGCGATGCCGAATTTGATCGCATCTGGAATGAGTATCAGAAATTCAAGGCCGATCATAAATACGATCTGATCCAAACCAAAGCGACAGAATTGCTGAACATCAACAAGAAAAAAATCGGCACCCAGTAAAAAATATTCAACAGGAAAATCCGCCCGGCCAATTATCTGTCCGGGTGGATTTTTTTTACACTTTCTATTACTATTCCCAAAAGGAGACAAACCGTGAACAAAATCAACAAGGTAATCGTTGTATTTAAGACCCATTTGGATGTGGGGTTTACCGGTTATGCGGCGGACATACTCAAAAAATACCGGGATCTGTACATACCCCAGGCGGTGGAATTGGCTTTCAAAGTTAATGCCAAAACAAAGCGCCGCTTTGTGTGGACGGTAGGTTCATACCTGATTCATAATTATCTTTCCGCAAATGATGTAGAGGCGGAGAGAAAAAAAAGGCTGGAAGAAAGTCTTCGCCTCGACTATGTGCGCTGGCATGCCCTGGCCTGTACAACCCATACGGAACTTATGGATCCGCGCCTTGTGGAATACGATCTTTCCCTTTCCCAAAAACTTGACGCCCGGTACGGAAAAAAAACCCGGGCCGCAAAAATGACGGATGTTCCCGGTCATACCATAGCTTTGGTTCCATATCTGGCCCGGGCGGGAGTGGAATATCTGCATATAGGCGTCAACGCCGCATCCCGTGTACCGGAAGTCCCTGCTCTTTTTCGCTGGCGTTATGGGGGTGATGAAACCGTTGTCAATTATTCGGGAGCTTACGGCACGTCGACAGAACTTGCCAACGGCGTTGTTCTGGAATTCGCCCACGCCAATGATAATGACGGCCCGCCATCCGAAGAAGCTCTGGATGAACTGTACCGGAACCTTGCTGAAAAATATCCCGGCGCGGAAATCGAAGCCGGAAGTCTGGACGATTTTGCTCTGGCGATTCGTGAGATCAAAGATACTCTGCCGGTGGTGGAAGAAGAAATCAGCGACACCTGGATCCACGGCGCTGCCTCGGATCCTCTTAAAACCGGGCAGTTAAAAAAACTTCTCCACCTGAAGGATAAATGGATTGAACGCGGTCTTCTAGATCCTTCGAGTGAAACCTACGGCAAATTTATGGAACCTCTCCTCCTCGTAACTGAACACACCTGGGGCATGGACTGTAAAATTTTCCTTCAGGATTTTACCAACTGGAAAAAAGAGGATTTCCAAAAGGCCCGGGCGGCGGATACGGTTTTTCCCGAAAAGCTTTCGTCAAAAAACCGTTCGCTCCTCGCTTCGGGAAACCGGCCTGAAGCGTCCTATTCCAAATTTGAGGCTTCCCACCGGGAACAAAGGGATTATCTCAAAAACGCTGTCGCGGCGCTGCCGCCGGAACTTGCCCGCGAGGCGTCAGCTGAACTTGATTTGATGGGAACTTCTTACCCCGGCGGATTGACGGCGGTCTCTTCCCAAAGGCGGGTAGAACTATCGAAGCCTCTCGGCATTGGCGGCTGGATCGTAACAATAGGCTCCCGGGGGCAGCTTGAGACCATAAAAAATGAAAAGCTCAGGCTTGACCGGCATACAGCCTTTGGTCTTTTCAGCTACGAACTTTTTGACGGTAAGGCTGCCGATGATTCGGTCTATGCCTACGGCCGGGATCTTAAAAAACACGGGGCATGGTTTGAACCTGATTTTGGTAAAGCGGGTCTGCGCTATGAGGAGGGCATAAGGGCAGGCCGTTTTATGGCCGATACCGTTATTGCCGCAGCCGGGGGAAACCGTCTTACCATTGCCCCCGTTCTGCCTTCCTGGCTCCCGGAGGAATACGGCTGTCCCCGGGAAATAGTGATTGAGCATCTTTTTGAAGAGCACTGCATCATTACGACTGTGTATCTGGGCAAAAAAGATGCAAACCGCATACCCGAAGCCCTCTGGTTCGGCATGGATTTGGGTGTTTCAAACCCCAACCGCTGGCACATGGTAAAAATCGGACATGACGTCTCCCCGCTGAACGTGGTCAGGGGAGGGAACCGCAAGTTTCACGCGGTAGAAGCGCTACGCTATTCCGGCGCAGACGGCTCATTCAACATAATCCCCGGGGAATCTCCTCTGGCTACCTTCGGCGGTTATTGCCTTTATGATGTGGACGACGATTTCGGAATCAGGGACGGTGGAGTAAATTTCCTCCTTTATGGAAACCGGTGGGGAACGAATTTCAAGCAGTGGTTCGAGGAAGATCTGCGTTTCACCTACCGGACGGAGTTTACGGTGTCTTGATATAGGGTTATAATATAGTATGCGTAAGTACGATGTGGCCGCCTATATTTGGCCGTCTTATACCGGGGATGAAAAAAGGGCGCTTCAGTTTTGGCCCGAGGGCTATGGGGAGTGGCAGACCGTGAAAGCCGCGGAGGCAAAATTTCCCGGGCACCAGTGGCCCAGAAAGCCCCTCTGGGGTTATGTCAACGAAGCTGATCCCTATGTAATGGAGATGGAAATTGAGGCGGCCGTTGATCATGGCGTCAATGTGTTTATTTATGACTGGTACTGGTATGACAGGCGGCCTTTTTTGGAACAATGTTTGAACAACGGTTTTTTACAGGCCAAAAATTCAAACCGGATGAAATTTTTTCTTATGTGGGCAAATCACAATGCGACACCTCTTTGGGACAAACGCCTGTCTTCAAAAGGTAACGATACGGTAATTTGGGACGCCGCCGTCAGCCGGGACGAATTTGAAATCCTGGCAAAACGAAATATAAAAAATTATTTTTCGCTTCCCAATTATTACCGTATTGATGACAAACCTGTTTTTATGATTTATGACGCCGCCAATTTTATAAAGGGCATGGACGGAATTAAACCCGCCGGAGAGGCCCTTGACTGGTTCAGGGATGAGGCAAAAAACGCGGGGCTTCCGGGGTTGCATTTACAAATGACCTTCTGTAACGAGGGCCCGCTTAATATCACCGGTGTAGACGGCAGCAAAAAAACGGATCCCTTTGGAGTAATTGACGCCCTCGGTTTTGACAGCATAACCCATTATCAGTTTGTTCATTTTACCGACATCGACCGGGATTATTCGGAAATACTGCCCGATGTCAAAGCGGAATGGGAGAAGCTGGAGACAAAAACAAAAGTTCCCTATTTTCCCCATATATCAATCGGCTGGGACAATAACCCCCGTTTCACCGATTTCCGTCCGGGCATAGTCAAAAACAATACGCCGCAAAATTTTGAAACTGCCCTGCGCATGGCCAAAGACTACGCCGACGCCCATCCCGCCCAGGCGCCCCTCGTTACCATCAACAGCTGGAATGAATGGACTGAAACAAGTTATCTGGAGCCGGATGATATTTTTGGCTACGGGTATCTGGAAGCAGTCCGGAAGGTGTTCAAACCCTGAAAAACCCCGGTTGGGGTTTTTCAGGGTTTTCTCTTTAGCGGATCACACTGTTGATGTTATCCACGATCCGCTTCTGAATGTCGGAGACGGGGAGATCGCCGGTAAGGAACTTGTTCCAGTCGGCATCCATAAAGGGATAGGCCCGGGAACCCCAGGTATCGAGGAACCGGATGGGAAGCTTGATCTGGGCGTTCAGCATATACTCCATACCTTCCGCCATATCCTGATGTCCCTTTGTTCTGAGGGTGTTATAGTACTGTTCGTTGGCCGGCTGATAGGCTGAGGGGGCCACGGGGAAGTTACCCAATACGAGCCGGTAGGTGTCGGTGTGGATGTGGCGCAGTACCTTGTAAGCCGCATCCATGTTCTTGGTATTCTTGTTGACGGCCCAGCCGGTCATATCGAATATCTGGGCGTTGGTGTTTACCCGGGGATGGGCCACATAGCCCCAATTGAGATCCGCCGGGGTGTTCCGGATCAGTTCATCCGCAGCCCATTGGCCGTAAAAGAGCATGGGGATGGCGCCCTGCATGAACATACCGGTCACGTTGGTGGCGTCATAGGTAGGATCGGTGAGGGCTTTGCTTTTGATGGCGTTCTGAATATTCTGGATCCCTTCAAGGTAGGAAGCCGAAGCTGAGACTTTCTTTACCGGGTAGATGACATCGCAGAAGGGGGTGTTATCCTTGGAGGCGGAGTAGATCGCCATTTGGAAGGCATCATTACCCTTGTTATATATGCCGTAACGGTTCTTTGAAGTGTCCTTCAATTTTTCCGCAATAGAGAGCATATCATCATAAGTCCAATCGTTATTGGGATAGGCAATCCCCGCGTCATCAAAGTACTTCTTGTTATGGTGATCATGTACATATCGTCCATCCACAAACGGGTCTGCCAGGAATAGCCCTTGCTCAATAATTGTTTATGTTCATCCGCGGCATTGCCGGGTAATTCCCATTGGGTATCCGCATAGGGCATTCCCAAATCTTTATAGCGCGCGTCCCCGGTTAATTGATAAAACTCCAGGGGCAGACAGCCGAACATATTAAAGTCCACATGGTTTTTTTCAGGGAGATGTGTTTTTTCTTCGTTGAATAATAACTCAAAGCGGCTTGTTAATTTTGCGGCAAGTGTTTCGTCTCCGGTTAACTCCGCAAAACGCAGAGCCCCGTGCCAGGTAAGAATTTCCGCATAGTGCAGGGGCTCATTCATTCCGGGATAAAATAAATGGGGGGGGTTGCAAAAAACGGCAGGATAGTTTTTTTCCAATCTCTTTTGCGTTAAACAGCATATTAATCCGCCTTGCGAAAAAAGAAATTTGTATCAGACTCTGGATGGCAGAGCAGCACATTAAATTCGGGATAGGGGGTCTCTGCTTTTACCGCGGAGGCAAAGGTTTCCGGCGTCAAGCCATTGATGTATTTCCGCAGCCGCTCCCCGCTTACAAGCTGCGGTAAATGGGAACAGAGGACATGGGCAAAATCAACAGACAAAAGTTTTTTCATGTTTTCCGCGTACTCATATACGGGAATCGCTTCGGCGAAAAAGAGCCAGGTGGTCGGGTTCCAGTTGTCGGCGGTAAGCAAAAGCTTGTACTGCGGAATATACACCTGCAGGGAACCGGGGGTATGGCCCGGCACGTGGAGAATATCAATGCCCGCAAAAGATGGTATGTCCTTTGACGCCTTACTACGGTACTCATCTTTATAAAAAGCTTCTTCGTCAAAATCCGCAGGCACAGCATTACTGTTTACCGCTTTTTCATAGACCTTGCTGCGGTATTTATATTGGGTATAAACATCCATGGCGGCAAAATCATTTTGATGAAGAAAGAAACGATCAAACCACCGGGCGCCCAGGATGTGATCATGATGGGCATGGCTCAAAATTACCGAGAGGCTGCTCAAATCAAGGTTATGCTTTTTAAGCAATTCCGCGACAAAGGGTTTTGGGTCCAGGATGCCGTAACCGGTGTCAAAAAGAAGGGCGCGGTCTTTTAAAACGATAAGCGTAAACTGCACCCCCATTACATCGCTTATGTGATACACGCCGGGGAAATATTCGTTGTATTGAAACTGCGTGGCCATACTCCTTAAAATTCCAGCTTCACTTCTTCGCCGCCGCAATGAATCCGGTAGCTTTTCTCCCCGAATTCCGTGTCGCAATAGGGATTGTCATAACGCTTGTAATCGTGGAAGGGAATTTCTTCGCCATTGACCTTCAGGCCTTCGTTCCACCCAAAGGACAGCTTGCCCAGCGCCGGCGAAGTGTAGGTAAACGCAAAGGTATCCCCCGCTATTGCGGCATTTTTGAACTTGGCGGCAAATTGATCGAAACTGCCGTCGGTCTTTTCATCCCCCATCTCGCAGGCAAAAACCACCGCATGGCCTCCGACCCGGTATTCCCAGGGTTTGGCGAATTTAAATTCCTCTTCGTAGTTTATAGGAAAAAGGCATTTATAAAGATCGATGTCAGGCATTTGCCATTTGCCGGGTTCTGAGGAGAGGACCGCGATATAGGCGCCGCCCCGTTTGCCGAAGATCCAGCCCCCTTCTTCCCGCACCTGATCAAATTCCCTTTGGGGAAAGTAGAGGTTTAAAAAATAGAAATGGGCTTCCATGGGCGGGGTGCGGTAAACCGAGAGCAGCACATTTTTGTGCTGCACCGCGCGGGGCATAAAGCGGTTGCCCGCGAGCCGGTTGGGCCGGTCCCGGTATTCATCGGTGTCGGGGTTGTTGGTAAACACCATCGCCCGGTCCCCCAGGCTTGCCTGCCAGATGTGCTGCTGGTAGCCCGCTTTGGCCTTCCTGAAATCCTGGGAACAGCTCAGGCTGTAGTAAGCGGTTTTGTAGGTATAGATATCGGTTTGCGTAAGGGCGCAGCAGGCCAGGTCCGGATCAACGGACTTTCCTTCCTTTTCGCAGAGTTCGTACTTTTCCGAGTGGGCCTCGATAGAAGGCCGCATGCCCAGCCAGGAAGGACAGACCTTGCGGGAATTGGCAATCACGTCCCGGTGCAGGAAAGTCTGCTGGCCCCAGAAAAACATGATGTTGTCGTAATCGGCGGGGTCCAGGCCGAATTTTTTCGCGTCCTCTACATTAAGGCTCATCCGTTCCCGGTTGATGATCGTGCTCTTGTCCAGGGCAGCGTTTTTCACAGCATTACTGCACTGATATTCAAAAACCGCCAGGGCCACCGCCCCCAGGGAGATGATCTCGTAGGAACCTTCCCCCCAGTACATTTTGCCGATTGCGCTGACCTGGTTCAATTCCGGCCGCAGGGTCGGGTTCACGTATGCCCGCCCGTTGGTTGCACCCAAAACCCCGTTACAGGAATTGACGGCGATATCAAAGAGCAGAAGTTCTATCAGCATCCCTGCTTTTTTCTTTAAATCATCATCCCTGCCCAATCCATATACAATGGCAAGGGCCAGCAGATCTTCGCCGTAGTAATTGTTGGAAAGCCATTCGGAAAAGCCGAACCGGGCCCGCCAATCTATCCACTGACGCAGCCGCTGCGCTCCCCGGTCCCGGTGCCGGCTTCCCTTTTGTTTGTTATTGGTAAAAAGTTCATCGGGGTAGAGCTGCCCCGCGATATATTCACAGGCGGCGAACAGGGCCTGATGGTTTTCCGTAAAATAACAAACGCCGTTCACATCCTCGACAGGATCGGTCATGGCATATTTATAATTCAGGACCGCCTGCTTAAAACTTTCGCGGGTCTCTTTGGTAAGCAGCACCGAATCGGTATACAGATACAGGATGCTTAAAAAAGCGGGCAGCACAAAATCTGCGCAGTCCACACGGGTGTTGATCATGGCAAGGGATTTTTCTATCCGGGCCATATTGATGGCCCGGCTCCCCTCGCCCCGCCTTTCCAGTTCCAGCTTGGGCCATTCGCAAAAAACATCCCGCACGGGAAAACCGCCAAGGTTGTCATCTGTGGTATAGGAATCCGCTATCTTCCGCAAATAAACCGATGATTCTTTAATGGGATATGCCATTGCATTGTTCCTTTCTGAAAAAATATTGAATACAGATTACCACGAATTTTTCATTAAGCAAATAGGGCTCTGTTTTTTCCCCCTGAAAAGGGCTACACTTACATTCCATCATGAAGCAAAAAGCCTTTTTTTCAGTAATATATGAGGATGAGCATATCATCGCGGTGAACAAGGCCGCGGGGATTGCGGTGAGCGTTGATCGCTGGGATGATTCAAAGGAACGGCTGGACCGGCTTCTTGCGGATTATCTGAACGAAGGCGTTGATAAAAGTGAACCGGCCGTCCCCCGCCGTATCTACACGGTGCACCGCATTGACCGGGACACATCGGGTATCGTGGTATTCGCCAAGGACGAGGAAACCCACAGGGTACTGTCACGGGCCTTTGAGGACCGGCTGGTAAAAAAGCGTTACTGCGCGGTGGTCCACGGCCGGCCGGCCTGGAAGGAAACGGTCTGCGATCTGCCCCTGGTCCCCAACGGGAACAAACAGCACCATACAATTATCGATAAATACCAGGGGAAAAAATCCCTCACCGCATTCCACCTTTTGGGGAACGCCGGTGACTACAGCGTGGTGGAGGCCCTCCCCGAAACCGGCCGGACCCATCAGATTCGGGTTCACCTGTGCAGCCTGGGTCACCCCGTGGTCTGCGATCCCCTCTACGGCAGCAGCAAGCCGGTACTGCTTTCATCCTTTAAGCGCGGCTGGCGCGGCGATCCCTTTGACGAAAAGCCCCTCCTTGCCCGGCTGGGACTCCACGCGGCGGAATTGATTTTGCCGGCAGAAAGCGGCGGCATTACCCTGAGCGCGCCCCTGAGCCGGGACATGGCGGCTTTGATCAAACAAATGGAAAAATACACAAAGAGCCGGTTCCAAAATTAAGAATTTAACCACGAAAAACACGAACTAAATGATCTTTTTGGTGTGGTTCGTGTCGTTCGTGGTTAATTAATTTCTATTAAGGATTCACCAAACCTTGACAAGGGTGACGCCGCAATACATACTTGACATTTCCTCAGGACTTAATTTATACTTCAGTTACTACAGCATGATTAAAGAAGAACATATAAACTACCGTTTTGGCGAAAAGATACGGGCCGTTCGGGAACGCCGGGGCCTGACCCTGCGGGAAGTGGCGGAAAAGGCGGGGGTAAGCGAAAGCCTGGTGTCCCAGATTGAGCGGAACCGGGTGTCCCCCGCCATCGACACCCTGCTGGCCATCGCCGACGCCGTGGACCTGGACATTGAGTACCTCTTTGCGGACTACCGGCGGGATCGCTCGGTGAAGGTGGTCCACAGGGGGGAGCGGTCCTCTTTTACCACCCGGCCCGGCGTTCACTATGAACGGCTGGCCCAGGTGGAGGACAAAAGCCGGGAAGGCATCGAAGCCTACGCCATCACGTTGGAACCGGGGGCAAGTACCGGCAGCGCCGAGTACGGCCATCCCGGCTGGGAACTGGGGATCGTGGAGGCGGGCCGGGCGGAGCTTACCATGGGGAACCACACCCATGTGCTGGAAAGCGGGGACTCGGTGAGCTTCCGGGCGGATGCGCCCCACATCGTGGCAAATCCCGGGAAAAATGCATTAAAACTGTTTTGGATCATTACGCCGCCAAAAGGCGAAGCAGGAGGAAATAATGGGTAAAACCCTGGCGGAAAAAATTTTTGAGGCCCACGTTGCGGACCGGCCCTTCGGGGACACCTGGGTGCTGAAGCTGGACCGGGTATTCTGTCACGAGATCACCACCCCTATTGCCATCAACGACCTGATAGCGAAAAATCTGGACAAGGTGTTTGACCCTTCGAAGATCAAGGCGGTGATCGATCACGTGAGCCCCGCAAAGGATTCCAAGACCGCCGATCAGGGGAAAGTCCTGCGGGACTGGGCCCGGCGGCACAAGATCAAAGACTTTTTCGACATCGGCCGGAACGGGGTCTGCCACGCGATCTTCCCGGAAAAGGGCTTTGTCCGTCCCGGCTTTACGGTGATCATGGGTGACAGCCACACCTGCACCCACGGGGCCTTCGGCGCCTTTGCCGCCGGGGTGGGCACCACGGATCTTGAAGTGGGCATCCTGAAAGGGGTCTGCGCCTTCCGCAAGAGCGAAACCCTGCATATCAATTTAAACGGCAAATTGAAAAGCGGGGTCTATGCCAAGGACGTGATCCTGGGGATCATCGCCAGGATCGGCGTCGCCGGGGCCACCGACAAGGTGATGGAACTGCGGGGGCCGGTGATCGATACCCTGAGTATGGAAGGCCGCATGACCATCTGCAACATGGCGGTGGAGGCCGGGGCCACCAGCGGTGTCTGCATGCCTGACAGTATTACTGTGGACTACCTCTGGCCCTTTATCGGTCCCGATGGGGATAACAGTTATTCTACAAAAGAAGAAGCATTGGCGGATTTTTCCAAATGGCGCAGCGATGATGATGCGGTATACGCCGGTATTGTCGATATGGACTGCTCCGTGCTGGAACCTTCCGCAACGGTGGGGTATAAGCCGGATCAGGTCAA
Organism: Spirochaetia bacterium; assembly: GCA_026002025.1. The sequence goes on from BOAU01000056.1 coordinate 14,115, forward strand.
GACCATCCGGGAACTCAAGGGGACCA
>BOAU01000057.1 GCA_026002025.1 Spirochaetia bacterium
ACCCAGGATGATCTCGCTCTGCTTGTCGCAATAATAGGGGGCGGTATCAAAATAGTTGACCCCCAGCTCAATGGCTTTTGGACCCGCCGCTTCACGAATTTGTTCCCCATACTCAGGAAGAAGTTGATGAACTTGCGGCACATTTGAATGTACGGGCCGAAGATCTCCAGCCCAAGATCGATAAACTCCATGAAGCAAATCCCATGCTCGGCCACCGGGGCTGCCGCCTTGCGGTTACCTATCCGGAAATTTACGACATGCAGGTTGAGGCCATTGCCCGTGCGGCGGTTGACTGCGTAAAACAGAACATCCCCGTGGAGCCTGAGATCATGATCCCTATCGTGGTTACCGCCCGTGAACTGAAACTGCTCCGGCCCAATGCGGAGGCAATTCTGAAACAGGTCTTTGATGAGGCAGGGGTAAAGGTTCCGGTGTACATCGGCACCATGATAGAAGTTCCCCGCGCGGCGATTCGCGCCGGCCATATCGCAAAATACGCTGACTTCTTCAGCTTTGGTACGAATGATCTTACCCAGATGTCCTTCGCGTTCAGCAGGGATGATGTGGCTTCATTCCTTCCCACCTATCTTGAAAAGCATGTGCTTGACGTGGACCCCTTCAAATCAATTGATGAGGATGGGGTCGGCGGGCTTATGCGTTACGCTATCCGTGAGGGCCGGGAAATTAAACCGGAGCTTAAAATTGGAATTTGCGGCGAGCATGGGGGCGACCCTACAACCATAGATTTCTGTTACCGTGCGGGATTAAGTTATATTTCGTGTTCACCTTTCCGTGTGCCTTTGGCCCGTTTGGCCGGAGCGCAGGCGGTGATAAATAATTCCGGGATCGTTTTGACTCTGGAAAAAAACCCAAGAACTGTTAAGGAGGCTAAGAGAATGAGCGACACGTTTAGTTGGAATGATGTACCGGTAGTGGAGGACGAACCTGTAAAGGCTGAAAAGAAGCCCGCTGCGAAGAAACCGGCCGCTAAGAAACCTGCTGCCAAGACCGCGAAGGCCAAGAAGCCCGCAGCCAAGAAACCGGCCGCGAAGAAAGTTGCAGCCAAGAAACCCGGCAGGCCCGCAGGCGCAAAGGCTAAAGCTGCGAAGAAACCGGCTGCCAAGACCGCGAAGGCCAAGAAGCCCGCAGCCAAAAAACCGGCCGCGAAGAAAGTTGCAGCCAAGAAACCCGGCAGGCCCGCAGGTGTAAAGGCTAAAGCTGCGAAGAAACCGGCCGCGAAGAAAGTTGCAGCCAAGAAACCCGGCAGGCCCGCAGGTGTAAAGGCCAAAGTTGCGAAGAAACCGGCGGTGAAGAAAGCTGCCGCTAAGAAACCCGGCAGGCCCGCAACCGGAAAAAAGCCCGGCAGGCCCCCCAAGGCAAAGTAGTGAAGCCCGCGTTTTAAGCGGCCTGAACATCCAGTTCCAAAATTCTCTTTTCATTAGACGCCGGATTTTCCGGCGTTTTTGTATTGTAAGAGTTCCGCTTATCTGATAATATGATCCAAACCAATGAATGGGGGTATATGATGCAGTATGTAGAGTTTGGAAAGACCGGCGCCAAGGTTTCCCGTCTGGGGATGGGATGTATGCGGCTGCCTTCTTATGAAGAGAACGGCAAGACCATTTTTGACGAAGACAAGGGTATCGCCCTGGTCCACCGCGCCATTGAGCTGGGGGTCAACTATTTTGATACCGCCCCCTATTATTGCGACAAGCAGAGCGAGATCATCCTGGGTAAGGCCCTTGCGGGGGGCAAGCGGGACAAGGTGTGGGTTTCCACCAAGAACCCCATCGAGAACGACTCCGGTGACGATTACGAGAAGCGGCTTGAGAATTCCCTCAAGAATTTGCAGACCGATCATATCGACTTTTATCATTTCTGGGGGGTTTCTCTGGACGCCTTTCTTACCAAAGTAAAGGCCAAGAACGGCCCCTTTGAGCGGGCGAAGAAGCTCAAGGAACAGGGAATGATTAAGCACATCTCCTTCTCTTTCCATGATCGGGATGCGGGGGAGGATGAGGGGAACAATCTCATCGAAATCATTAAAAACGGTGAAGGGGTGCTTGAGTCGGTGCTTGCCCAGTACAACCTGATGGACCGCAACAAGGAACCCGGTTTTGCCTATGCCCACCAGCAGGGGCTGGGAACTACGGTGATGGGGCCGGTGGGCGGCGGACGCCTCGGGGCGCCCTCCAAGGTGATCCAGGACCTGCTTCCCGGCAAGGTGAAAAGTTCCGCCGAGGTTGCCCTGCGCTTTGTGCTGGCCAATCCCAATGTGAACATCGCCCTTTCCGGGGTAAGCACCATTGAGCAGCTTGAAGAAAACGCCGCCATCGCCAGTAATACCGGCGCTTTAAGCAAGGAAGAATTAAACACCATCGAATCGATGATGAAGGAGAATGAGCGTCTTGCGGGCCTGTACTGCACGGGCTGCAAGTACTGTATGCCCTGTCCCAAGGGGGTCAATATCCCTGAGATATTCACCATCATGAACATGCACCGGGTGTACCAGCTCACGGACCTGGCCAAAAAGACCTATGCGGAAATCGGCGTGAGCCCCTGGCGGAAGTATGAAAACGCATCCAAGTGCGTTGAGTGCGGCATCTGCGAGACCAAGTGTCCCCAGAGTCTCAAGATTCGGGAACAGCTCAAGGAAACCCATAAGGTCTTGACAGCCTAATCCTTCTATTCTATTTTATCTTAATTGGAGCAGCGGCGGTCCCCGATCGGGCCGCCGCAATTTTTATCGGTGAAGCAAAACCCTCTTGTACAAACTCTTTTAAGCTTGAAAGGCAATCCCCGGGCCTGTATCTATACGGAACCCCTCTGGGGCCTTTCCATGAACCTCTGTCTGCCCTACGCCTCGGTGTACATGATCGCCCTTGGTCTCAAGGACACCCAGATAGGTTTTATCGCCACGGTGTATATGCTTACCCAGGTGGTGTTTGCCTTTTTAAGCGGCCCCATCACGGACAAGCTGGGGCGGCGCAAAACCACTGCCATCTTCGATTTTATCTGCTGGAGCCTCCCCTGTCTGATCTGGTGGCGGGCGGAAAATTTCTGGTTCTTCTTTGTGGCCGCCCTTTTTAACGGGACCATGAAGGTGACCACCAATTCCTGGGACTGTCTCCTTGTGGAGGACGCGGAAAAGAGCCAGATCACCAAGCTTTATTCCCTGGTATCGGTCTGCGGCCAGCTTTCCGCCCTCTTTGCCCCGATTTCCAGCATCATGGTGGCCCGGCTCACCCTGGTGCCCGCCATCCGTATCCTCTATATAAACGCCTTTGTGGTAATGACCATCAAGGTTTTTGTGCTCTACTTTTTTTCCCGGGAGACCGGCACTGGTAAGGTGCGGCTGCAGGAAACCAGGGGCAAGAGTATCTTTGCATTGGCCGGGGGTTACGGCGGGGTGCTGAAGATCATCGCCCATTCCAGGGGGACTGTTTTTTCACTGGTTATTACCGCCCTTGTGGGAGCCGTGGCGATGATCAACACCACCTTCTGGCAGGTCATCGTCAGCAAGAAGCTCCTGGTTCCCGACGCCCTTCTGCCCCTGTTTCCCATGATGCGGTCTATCATTACCATGGCCTTTCTCTTTTTGGTGGTCCCCCATCTGACCAAAGGGAGCCTCAAGCTGCCCCTGCTCCTGGGTTTCGCTGCTTATTTTTTGGGACAGGCCCTGCTGATTCTGGCTCCCGTGGAAGGGGCCGTTAAGTACGGCATCCTCATCATTTCCCTGATTTTCGACGGCTTCGGCGCGGGAATCCTTTATATGCTCTCCGAATCCCTGGTGGCCCTCCACGTGAACAAGGAAGAACGAGCCCGGGTCATGGCGATCCAGCACATGATCATCATGTTCGCCACTTCCCCCTTCGGCTGGATTGGGGGCTTGCTTTCCAGCATTTCCCGCAGCCTGCCCTTTGTGCTGACCATGGTCCTGCTTTTAAGCGGCATTGTGGTTACCCTTGTTTTTTACCGTGAGCACCATGGGGTGCAATCAGTAGAATAAGGATTATCCCGTTGCCCTGTTCTTTAATCTCCATAAAATGACGGTCCTAAACCCCGAAGAGTCTTGCCGCCTTTTCCATGTTTTTGATCACCGGCACGCCGAAGGGGCACCGTTTTTCGCAGCTGCCGCAGGCGATGCAGTCGCTGCCGTGGGCGTTCAGAGCCCTGTAGTGCTGGGCGATGCTGGGGGGAATGGCCTGCGGACTAAGGTCCGATTCGTTCAATACGGCGATGTCCAAGTACTTGTTCACATCGGCTATGTTGATCCCCTGGGGGCAGGGGAGACAGTGGTTGCAGTACACGCAGTTGCCCTTGAAACTGCCCTGGTAGGGTTTTACAACGGCGCTGTAATCCCGGGCCGCTTCGTCCAGGTCCAGGTAAGCCAAGGCCTCGTGGACCTGGGCGGCGGATGAACAGCCGATAAGGGCGCTCACCACCGCAGGGCGGGTCAGGGCGTAGTGGATGCACTGGCCCACGGTCAGGGGCTGGGCAAAGGGGGTATGCTCTTTGGAGAGAAGCTTCCCGGCGCCCAGGGTTTTCATCACCGTGATGGCGACTCCCCTCTGTTCGCAGAGCCGGTACAGGGCGGCCCTATCGCTGTCCAGGGCTTTTTCATAGCCAAAGGGATTGTCCTGTCCAAGATGGTCCAGCACATTGACGCCGCTTGAAGCCATGTCAAAGGCGGGGTTGATGCTGAACATCAGGATGTCCAGAACCCCGGTTTCAACGGCCCGGCGGGCCATGATGGGGTTATGGGAACTGGCGCCGATGGCCCGGATGATCCCCTGTTTTTTCAGGTCCTGGGCGTATTTAAGCAAATCCCCCTCAAAGGTCTCGGTAAAGTCCTTTTCAGAATCGATAAAGAAGAGCATCCCGAAGTCAATATAATCGGTGTGGAGGCAGCGGAGCAGGTTCTCAAAATACTTCTTGCAGGTTTGGAGATCCCGGCTTATGTCGTACTGCTCCTTGATATCCACGGAGCCGATATGGCCCTGGATAAGCACCTTGTCCCGTTTCCCCGCCAGGGCCTTGCCGATATGGGTCCGCACGGTTTCTCCGGGCATAAAGAGGTCCATCATGTTGATGCCCTGATCCAGGGCGGTTCCGATAACCTCGTCCACGGTAGAAAAGGGTTTGTTGTCCAGATGTTCGGTCCCCAGGCCGATGATGCCTGCTGACATGCCGGTATTGCCGATGGGGCGGGACGGTATGGGATGGGCCTGCGGTTTCTGCTGCATTACTTTACCTCCGTTAAATCTTTTGCGTTCAGTATTAGTACCGATCCGTCGGCACGCTGGGTGCTGATATATCCGTCCTGGATGACCACCGCCGCATAGGGGTGCACGGTTACGGTGGAACGGGCGGCCCGGGCCAGCTGGGAGTTGAACCGGGCAAGGTAGAGGTTACCTTCGTACAGGGTGAGGGCGTAGATATCACTGCCGTTGATCCAGAGGAGGCTGTTGGGGTGAATGTCATCTTCCCCCTGAAAGGCCATTTCCAGGGTGTCGGCCTTAAGTTCCACAAGCCTGATTGCGCCGTTCCCCGAGGCTTCCCCGGCTATGGCGAGGATTCTGTTGTCAACAAAGCACAGGGTCCGTGCGTTTATCGTGTTAAGGGGGGAGCGGGTGAGTACGGTCCCGGCGTTGACCCGTACCGCCCGGCCCAGAGGGGAATTCTGGCTCTCCAAAAGGGTGCCGAGGACCCCCGCCGGGGCAGCCACAGTCTGGCTGCCCTGATTTTGGATAAGCTCCTGCTGATCCCGGGCTATGCTTGCCCGTTCTTCCTGGGCTTCGGCGTTTTTCTGTTCGGCGAATTCCTCGTTCCGCCGGGCCTCTTCCTGCTGCTCCGCTACGGCGTCTTCCCGCGCGTTAAGCTCATTTTCTTTTTGATCCGCCGCGGCTTCCCGGGCGGCAAGCTCCGCTTCCCGCTGCCGGGCTTCCTCAGGGGTAATGCTGCCCGCGGCGGCATCGGTCTGGTTTTGCCGCCGTTCCTGTTCTATCCGGTCCCGTTCGGCGGCGGCGGCGGCCCGTTCTTGGGCAATCCGCTGTTCCTCATCCGCGGCGGCCTGCCGCTGGGCCTGGGCCCGCTGTTCGGCCTCATCGGCCTCCCGTTCCTTGAGGTCCACCATGCCCTGCCGCTGTTCAACCCCCCGGTCGTCTTCCTTCCGCAGTTCCTCCACTACCTGGCCCGATCCCAGGGACGAGGTATCTATGGCGCTTAAGGAACCGGACACAGCTGATCCAATGGGGATCAGCATCAGGGTCCGGCCGGGCCATTCATCAAAACGGATGGAAATACCGGCCCGATCTTCATCAAGATTCTGGATTACCGGCGTCTTGTACCGGCTGCCGAAGTAGTTCCAGTCCCCCCGGTAAACCGCGTTGTACACGGTGATGTATTCCGCGAGGAGCGCCGCATCCCCCTCGCTGTAGTCGTAGGCCCCTTCCAGATAACCCTGAATGATGAACCGAAGGTTCCTGATATGATCCACCCCGGTATCGATCCCAAGACCGAAGATGTCCGCGTCGAGTTTGGTCCCCTCCGCTTCGCCTGTTGCGTGGATCACAAAGTAGCGGCTGGTCTCGCCGCTCCGCTCGGCCCCGGCCTTTACCTGGACCCCCAGGCCGTACCCGATATTCCGTATCTGAGCCCGGGTCTCTATCCGGGAATGGGGCCCTTCATAGTTGATAAAAGTCACCGGCCCCAGGTTTTGTTCCAGCTCCCCCTGGTTGACCTGCGCCTGCGCGGGAGAAAGGGCCAAAAACCCCAGGATGCCAGCAATATATAAAAACTGAAATAAGCCGGTAACTTTTCTCATATAAGTCCCCTTTTACATCAAATTATAGATACTTTTTGAAAAAGAAAAAAGCCTTCTGCTACCGGTACCAGGCACCATTTTTTTCGTTCGTTTGACATAGTAAAAAATCTATGATAGCGTGCTTTCAAGATGAAGTACCCAAACAAAGTTTCCTCTTTTGAGGTAGGTGAAATCGTTGCCTTCAAAACTGACAAGGATGATTTAGAGTCCTCTCCAAAATACTGCGTTGTTGAAAAAACAACGGATAAGGTCATTATTTCCGACCACGGAAAACTAATAGAGGTGTATCCCATTGAGCTTTTGACGGCGCAGGAAGTTTTGGACTACATACCAAAGAATTATCTTGGCCTCCCTTAATTACTGATCGATCTCAGTTCCCGTTCCGCCCGCAGCCTGACAGCAGAGGGCCGTTCCGGAGCGGTCAGGCTGCTCAGTATCTTTACGCCGGTCTCGGCCAGGGGGGGGCCGGAGAAGCGGCAGAGGGCGCCTGAGGCGGCGGCTATTCCAAGGAGGGCCCGTTCGTCACGGAGTGAGCCGGGGGGGAAGACGGCGGCGCTGAAGGCCCGCAGGGCGATGCCCTCGGGGTCAATGCCGATGCTGCCCAGTGCCTCGGCGGCGGCGGCCTTTACCAGGGCTTCGCTGTCCCGGGTAAAAACATCAGAGAGGAAGGGGATGATCTCCGGGGAAGCGAAGCGGGAGAGGAGTTTCAGCGCCTCGATGCGGCTGCGGATATCAATCTGGGGATGCAGGGCTGAAACGCCGGGGCGGGGGAGTGCATTCTTGAGGATTTCCATGAGGTATTTCGTATAGGCGCTCTCGTTTTGCCCTATTTCGCCATCGGCGATTGCCCTGCTTATCAAGGTGAAGCGGGTGTCCATGGCTTTTTCATCAAATCCGCCCGGATGGTTCCCTTCGGGATCAACGCTTCCCTGTGCTATACCGTAGTTCCCATCCGGGGCCGGGCCGTACAGGGACTGCCTCTGTTGAACCGGATCTTCCATCCTGTAGGCATAGAGGAGCCAGTCGCTGCCCCCGGAGTAGAGGATGCCGTCGTCCCCGAATGCGGGGATGGCCGCCGCCCTTTCAATCTGCATGAGCCAGAGCCGACGGCCGTCGGCGGCGAATCCTGAGGCCCCGGTCCGGGAAAGCACATAAATGCCCCGTTCATCAAACAGGAGGTTTACCTGGGCCATTTCCGGTGCGGTATTTGCCGCCATGGCCTTCCCGGCCGCGGCGTTGATATGGCTTTCCCCGGTCCAGAGGACTTCACCGGTATCGGCGGAGAAACCCAGCGTCCTGCCGTCGCTCAGGACCGCCGCCGCAAACCATTCCCCTTGCGCCGTAAGCTGTTTCCGGCATGCCGCCGCCAGTACCGGAGCGGGAAGGGAAGGCAGGGAGCGCCGTTCTTCCCCTGCGGGACCGGTGGTTTCAAGGCGGCCGTTTTTGTAGACCACGAGCAGCCGTTCATCTCCGCTGCCGGCGTTGCCCGCCGGTAAAATTGCCAGGGGAACTTCTCCCAGGCCGAAGGAATTCATGTTCCCAAAGGGATCGAGCCTGACCAGTTCCCCGCTTTCCAAAACCATGAGGATGCCCCCCCTCTTGTCCAGGATCGGTTGGAGGTTGAGGGGACTTTCCAGGCTGCGCTGCCAGAGGCGGCGGCCTGCCCCGGTATAACAGGAGATTTTTTGTCCCGCGGGGACAAAGACGCGGCCGTCCCAGCCTGGGATCACCGCCCCTGTCAGGGGAGAACCGAGGTTCGCCCGCCACAGTTCCCGCCCCGTCCGGCTTACCGCGATAAGGGTCCCGTTGGTCCGGGCAATATAGCTGGTTCCTTCACGGGACCGGGTCACAAAAGGGGAAAGCCTGCCCTGCGCGGAATAGGTCCAGAGATCGGTGCCGCCGGTGGAAAAGGCCTTAATATTCCCCGAGTCCAGTACCACCACCGCTGATTCGGCCTGCACCGCCGGGATGCCCGTCACCGTCCCCCCCAGAGACTGCCGCCAAATGGGGAGCATCTCGTCCTGGGGGTGGATCGGATCTGTAAAGAAAAAGAAGAAGAAAACCGCAAAGGCGAAGAAGTAATAATGTCTTTCCTTCTGTGCCTTATTCGCCTTTGCGGTTAATATTAATTCCTCAGATTTACTCATTGGCGCCCTTTTTCCGAAACAGCGCAAGGCTTTCAATATGGGCGGTCTGGGGATAAAAATCGTAGAGGTGCAGCTCCGCAAGTTCATAGCCGGCGGCCAGCAGTTCCCGGCTGTCACGGGCAAGGGTGGCGGGATCGCAGGAGACATAGGCCAGGCACGGGGCGCCGCCGGGCCTATCCTTTTGTACAGCCAATGATGAAAGCCATTTCCGCATGGTCGGGGAAAGTCCCTGCCGGGGGGGATCGGCCGCGATAAAACCGTAGTTCGCAGCTTTTTGCCCCGGCCCCTTAACCCACTGGTCATCGGTAATGGCAAAATAGCCGTTTTCATTCCCCCGGACATTTTCCCGTGCCAGGGCCAGGGCGGTTTTGTTTTCTTCTATTAAATCGATCCGTTTAAACATTTCTTGCAGAAAAAAGGCGAAGGCGCCAACCCCGCAGTAGATATCCGCCATCGGACGTGCGGTATCCGCCTGGGCGGCGATTTTGACGAGATCCCCGATAAGCGCTTCCTGCATGAGGGCGTTGCTCTGGAAAAAGACTCCGGCGTCCATGGTGAGTTCCCTGTCACGAAGCTTTACCTTACCCCGGGTCTGCCGCCCCTCCTGCAATACCAGGCCGCCCCGGGAATAAAGGGTAAACCGGTCCCGGTCAGGAGGTGGAACAATATCCCCCGCACGTAAAAGTTCCCGGATTCCCGGATCAACAACGGGGCAGTCCGGGATTGGGACAAGTTCTTCGCTTTTACGGGACTTAAAGCCGATTCGGTATTTTCCTTTGATAATACGGTGAAATTGCACACGATTCCGGTATTCCCAGGGCGGGCCGGGATGTACCTGGGGCAGAGGCGGCGTCTTGAGTCCCCCGATGCGGGTAAAGGCGTCCTTCATAATAGCGGCCTTCACCTCAAGCTGGTCCTCATAGGCCAGGTGCTGGAGGGAACAGCCCCCGCAGATCCCGAAAAGCGGGCAGGCAGGGCTTATCCGTTTGGGGGAGGGCGTGATGATCTCCACCGGTTCCCCCTCTGCCCAGCCGGAATGTTCCCGGACAATGCGGGCCCTTACCATATCCCCCGGCGCGGTAAGGCCGATAAAAACAGGCCGCCCCTCAAAACGGGCCAATCCCGCCCCGCCTGAGACAATTGCTTCCACCGGGGCGGTAAAAATTTCACCCATTGCCATGGGGCAATAATATAACATTATTGATGATTATTCACATAGGGAGTACAATCTTCATATGAATGAAGCAAGTACCCAGACAGACCTATCGGAATGGATACCCGTGACCGGGGGAACCCGGCTTTTTTTACGGCGCTGGGCTGCACAAAAAACAGCGTCCCCGGAGGGGGCCCTGAAGGGGGGCGAAGAAAAGCCGAAGGCGGCGTTGCACATCGTTCACGGCATGGCGGAACATTCCCTTCGTTACGAAGCCCTTGCCCGGCGGCTTAACGCAGCGGGCATCGAGGTGTGGGCGGCGGATCAGCGGGGCCATGGCTTAACGGCTGACCTCAGGGTGAACGATGCGGGCTCAGGGGGGCTGCTGGGGCACTGCGCCGATAAGGACGGGATTGCCCTGTCCGCTTCCGATGTTGACGCGGTGAACCGCCTGATCCGCGAGCGCCGTCCCGGGGTCCCCCTCTTCCTTATGGGGCATTCCTGGGGTTCCTTTGTGGTTCAGAACTATATTGAAAACTATCCCGGCGGTCTTGAGGGCTGTATCCTTTCAGGGACCCGCGGGCCCGACGGGTTCAAGGTAAAAGCCGGGGCAAAGGCGATGGCCCTGATTGCGGCCCTTCGGGGAATCCGTAAAGGGTCCACCCTTTCCTGGGCCATTGCAAACGGTCCCTATAACAAGCACTTCCGCCCTAACCGGACTTTCTTTGACTGGCTTTCACGGGATGAACAGGCGGTGGACGGCTTTATCGCAGACCCCCTCTGCGGGAAACTCTGTTCCTCTGGTTTTTACCGGGATCTCCTGGCTCTCCTCAATCGCATCCACCGGAGCGAGGCCATGGATAACATCGACCGGCATCTGCCCATCTATGTTTTTGGGGGCAGCGCGGACCCGGTGGGGGACATGGGCTCAAGCCCTACGGCTCTGGTGGACGCCTACCGGGCCATCGGCATTCAGGACCTGGAATTTGTGCTCTATCCCGATGCCCGGCATGAAACCCTGAACGAAACCAACCGGGAAGAGGTGACGGAGAATTTGCTCTCCTGGATTTTAAAGCATCTTTAGCGCGGAGGATTTTTTGCGGATTCGTTATTCAGCGGAAAAGAACGGAAAACTCGTTAAAAAGGCAATCGTTTATACCCGTGACGAACACGGCATTCAATTTTCCGATGTGGACCGGGACGCGGTTATCATCACCGAACGGCTGCGCTCCGCGGGCTACGAGACCTATATCGTGGGCGGCGCGGTGCGGGATCTTATTCTGGGAAAAAAGCCGAAGGATTTTGACATTGTAAGCTCAGCCAATCCCACCCGGATCAAAAAGCTCTTCCGCAATGCCCGGATCATCGGCCACCGGTTCCGGCTGGTCCATGTATACGCGGGGCCAAAAATTTTTGAAGTCTCCACCTTCCGCTCCCTCAAGGACGGCCCCACCAGCAATACCTTCGGTACTATTGAAGAGGATGTGCAGCGCCGTGATTTTTCCCTGAACGCCCTTTTTTATGATCCGGGAAAACAGATCGTCATAGACTATGTTGACGGGATGAAGGATATCCGGGAAAAACGGATACGGCCCATCATCCCCCTGGCAACGATTTTTACCGATGATCCGGTGCGGATGATCCGGGCGGTTAAATACGGGGCAACCACGGGCTTCAAACTGCCCCTGGCCCTGCGGTGGAAAATCAAACAACAGTCCCATTTATTGGCGGCGGTTTCCCATTCCCGGCTTACGGAAGAAATTTTCAAGATCGTCAATTCATCCAGCGCCGCCCTTATCGCGGAAAAACTCGATGAACTGGGACTTTATGAATACCTCCAGCCCAACGCCTCCCATCTGATGAAGGAAAACCTGAATTTCCGCGCCCGTTATCTGGACCGGCTTTCCAAATTAAACCAGGGCGGGGCAGAGGGGCTTGCGGCGTCGATCAGCAAGCCGGGACAGAAACTTGCGGCCTTTATTCAGGATTACCTTGAACTCCAGGTACAGTTTCCTGAGGAAAATAATACGGCTGACTGGGAAGGGGCAAAAACAACGGAACATTACAGGAACGCCTATATTGCGGTGCGGGCTTTTGTGCTCCCCATGAATCCCCCCCGGGTGGAACTGGATCACGCGGTGCGGCTCATATTCGCGGAGCACGGCATCACCGTAAAGCATTCCCGTCTTCCCCTGCACGGCAGCCGCGCCGGGGCCGGAGCCGCCGGGGAAGCCCTTGTTCAGGACGGCCCTGTATCGGCGGACGGCACAGCCCCCCGGAAACGCCGCAGAAGGCGCCGGCATAAAGCACCGGGGCAGAATGAAAATCCGCCGGCTGAATCTTCATCTTAATTTTGAAATTAAATTTTCCGCCTTTGTTTTGTAGCGATCTGGCGCCGCTTCCGCAGCCTCACGCAGAAAATCTATCGCGTCATTTCTGCGGCCCGTGGCAGCGGCGTTGATCCCCAGGGCGTAGAATACAAGCGCTTCGTCGGCGCCGCAGTCCAGGCTGGAAAAGTAGTACTGTTCCGCCAAATCAAATTCACTGTTTTCGTAGGCAAGGAGCCCCAGGTAGTAGTAGGGCGCGTAATGATCGGGCCTTTGATCCAGCGCATTGTAAAAGGCGGTTTCCGCCGCAACGGGATCTTTGGCCTCGTATGCCTTTTGCCCTTCCTCCATGAATTCCTGAAAGGTTTTGCGGGATGCCAGATAGGAAAGGTAGTCCCTGTTCATGGTTTCAGGATCGGCCCAGCGGAAGATATGCCTTGCCGCGGACCCGGTGTTCTCCGTTGCTGTGGCTGAGGGGAAAAGGAGCATGAAACTTTCCACCAGGGACCGGAAGTAATCTTCATTGCTGCTGTTCAGAAAAAAAGATACCGCCGCCCAGGACAGGGCTGTCCAGGACTGGGCTTGAAAATTTTCCTTGATTTCATTGCCGCCCGCGCGGAGGATCGCCTCCAGGGGCGGGGCGTCCGATCCCAGCGCTTTAACCGTCCCAAGCCAGGACAGGTTTTCTTCATAGATCATTTCCCCATCAGGGGAAAAATTCAGGGTACTGAAGTAGACGGCAAAACCTTCCTGTATCCACTCAGGCGGATTGGGAACAAAGGCCCGCAGGTACTGGATAAAGGCCTGATAGGGCAGAGCCCTTCCATCATCGGCGCTGAAACGGTTGATCACCAGTTCCCTTTTGTCCTTTTCATTGTAATGAATGTAGACCGCACCCGGCCGCTTTTCCCCCAGGCGCGCGGAAACATATTCGTCATAGCGGTCATTATTCAGGAAAACCTGTACCTTGAGGGGATTTTCCAGCGCGGCGCTTTCAAAACGGAATATCCGGTTATACACCGCAAAACGGCTTTCCAGGTCGCGGGCAATCTGGGTCCCCTCTTTTCCATCGCCGTCTGCGACAAGCACCTTGTAATGCTGGGCAGCGGCAAAGACGGGGCGGAAAAGGCCGCACCCAATCAGCATCGTACAAAAAAATATTTTCGAAAAAAGTTTCATTCCCAATTTCCTCAATCACAGTATTACTGAATAATTTTATCAATAATGATATTCACTTCCTCGATCAGAATCCCCGTGTACCGTTCGATGTTGTCGATGATGTACTGCTGCATCTCGTGGATGTTCCCCCCAAGCTGAATGCCGTAGGGCACATCAATGGTGATCACCAGCCGGTAGCCCATGGCGTCATCCCGGACGGAGATCTTCTTAATCCTGATCTCCTGATTGTATTCGTCCACACAGTGGATGACCATTTGGCTTAGGGCCGCCTCTGAAATGATCACCTTTCCCCGTTTTGAATATTCGGGCCGCACCACCGACTTTTCGTGCATCTTCGGCATCGGCCCGATGCCCGTCGGCCCCTTCTTCCGGGTAAAGATCCTGATGGCATCGTAAAAAATATTCGGGTAGCTCCGCTTGACTTCGATTGACGGCACGGGGATCACATGTTTCCCCTCGATCTT
>BOAU01000058.1 GCA_026002025.1 Spirochaetia bacterium
TTCCCCAACCAGGGTTGTATAGCCGTCCTGCATGCGGCTGATAAAGCTGTGGGCGTCCGCCTGCATGGCCCGGTGCAGCACCATTTCCTCGTCAAGATCGGGCCGGCCGTAGGAAACATTCCCCTTGATCGAATCGGAAAAGAGGAACACATCCTGCATGGCAAGCCCCACGTGGCGGCGCAGACTGGACAGGGTAAATTTCTGCACATCCTCGCCGTCAAAAAGCACGGTCCCCGTGGTGGGTTCATAGAAACGGGTGAGCATGTTGACCAGTGAAGTTTTGCCCGACCCGGTGCTGCCCAGGATACCGATGGTCTGCCCCGGCTCCGCAATAAAACTGATATCCTGCAGGATCGGCACCCCTTCAATGGAGAAACCCACATCCTTAAATTCGATTTTTCCCGCAGGACGGACAGCCATTTCCACGGCCCCGGGTTTATCGACAATAACCGGTTTTGAATCGGTCACTTCCATGACCATAGTGGCGGCGGTATAGAAACGCTGAAGGTCCGCAAGGAGGATGCCCAGCATACGCAGAGGCATGGCGAGCGCCCAGGTCAGGGATGAAAAGGCCAGGTACTGCCCAGGGCTCAATTCTTCCCGGATAAGAAAAATTCCCCCCACCGCCAGCATGATGATAAGGAGCAGCTGGCTTAAAAGTTCCAGCAGGGGCTGGTACTTGGCGGCAATAAAGGCGTTCTCATAACTGGTATCCCGGAAATCGGCGTTCCGTTCCTCAAAGTGTTTCTGCTCATAATCTTCCCGGGCAAAGGCCTTGACCACCCGGTTGCCGTCTATGTTTTCCGTAACCGCGGTACTCAGCACCGTCAGCTTTTCCCGGAGCAGCCGGAAACGGGGACGGATGCGTTTTACAAAAAAGCTGGAGATCAAAAAGATGAAGGGGGTGATGGCCGCGAGGCTCAGGGCCATCTTCCAGTTAATGAACAGCAGGAAGGTGAAGGTTGAAGTAAAGAGGAACACCGCGTCCACAAACTGGTAGGAAATCCACGAAAGGGAATGGCGCAGCATATCAAGGTCGCTGGTCACCCGTGTCATCAGGTTGCCGGTGCGGAGCTTGTCCAGGAAGCGGTAGTCCTGTCCCTGGATCACATCGTACATGCGGCGGCGGATATTGGTCATGAGCTCGGTACTGGAAAGTTCCATGGAGATGACCATGACATAGCGCATGCTCAACCGGATCATGGTCACAATAAACATGGTAATTAAAAGCCGGGGTAGGGGACCCGTATCCGCCGGCATGATTACATCATCAATGAGATGCTGAGAAAGAAAGGGGTTGATAACGGTTATACTACTCGTTACCGCCGCAAGAATAAGCCCAAAGACAAAGAGAGGCTTCTTTTTACCTATGAAGCCCCACAGCCACTTTAGTTGATGAAACATATACCTGCCTTTTTATAGCAAGGATATCACGATCAAAAAGTGATTGCAAGACGGCGCTGCGGTTAACCTTTTACGGCGCCTGCCGTCAGGTTGTCAATAAAGTAACGGTTAAATATAAGGAAGACTATGATCATGGGCACTATTGAAATGGCGCTGCCCGCGAGCATGAGGCTCCAGTTGGCCGCCGCCTCGCCGGTGGTTTTCAGGTTGACAACCCCTACTACCAGGGGCATACGATCCCTGTTGGACATGGTAAAAACCATGGGCATCATATAATCGTTCCAGGCCGCCCGGAACTGCAAAATCCCTATTGTCGCTATGAGGGGTTTTATCAGGGGGAAAATGATGCGTATAAAAATACTGAAAAAATTGCACCCGTCTATTTTGGCGGCCTCGTCTATTTCGCGGGGTATGGTATTGACGTAACCCCGGGATATAAAGAGGCTGGCCACTTCCAGGCCGAAAACCCGGATGATAATAACCCCCCAAAGAGAGCGGTTAATACCCATAAACTTCGCAATCATCAGCGTGGGGTAGAGGGTCAGGCTTCCCAGAGAAACAAACATTGAGGACAGCACCAGACCGAAGATCAGTTCCTTGCCCTTAAAGCGCCCGCGGTCAAAAACATAGCCTGCCACGGTACAGGTAATAATGGTACCTATGACAATAAAGACCGACATGAAAACGCTGTTATAGGTGTACTGTTTAAAATTGGCAAGATTCCAGGCCTGGACATAGTTGTCAAATACGAATTTTTCGGGAATGATCTTGTCAGGATTGACCAGTATTTCCTGGGGGCTTTTGCCTGAAGCCATCAGGGTATAAAACACCGGGAACAGGGCTACCATGGTAGCCGCGATTAAAAAGGCTATAATGAGGGATCTCTGGATAACCCTTGTGGGCCGTATACGATGTTTATTCATAACTACCGCCTAATCCATATCCATTTTTTTGCTTGCCCTGAGGTAGAGGAAACTTACCGCCGCAAGGACAATGCCGGTTACCACGCTCATGGCTGAAGCGTAGCCCACATCGGTTCTTTGGCCGTTCCGGCCCATAAAGAATTTAAATACATAGGTCATAACAACATCGGTTGTACCGCCGGGCTGACCGTTTGTGGAAGACAAAACAAGGTCGGTAACCTTGAGGCTTCCGATAATGGCGTTGAGAAGAACCACCCGGAAAATCGGCCCTATCATGGGCAGGGTTATCCTGACAAAACGGCTGAACCCCATACAGCCGTCCAAAGTGGCGCACTCATAGAGTTCTTGCGGAACGCCCTGAAGGGCCATGAGGAAAAATATCATGTTGATCCCCACATAGGCCCAGATTGAGGCCAGCCCTATCATCAATAAGGCGGTCCACTTCCCCCCCTGCCAGTCAATCGGGGCTTTGATAAGGTGGACGCCTTCGAGTATGGCATTGATAACGCCATGGTAACTGGCGAACATCAGGGAAAATACGAGCCCTACTATGGCTGTACTGATTATGGTAGGCAAAAACAAGGCCACCCGGAAAAAACCCGCCCCCGAACCGCGCTGTTGGAGAAGAACCGCCAGAAACAGGGCCAGGGGGATTTCGATAGCCAGTTTACCTCCCGAAAGGATCATGGTGTTGAGAAAGGATTCCCAAAACTGCCTGTCCCGCTGGAAGATGCGGACAAAATGCCCAATGCCGTTAAAGGTAGGAGTGTTGACCCCGTTAAAAATGAAGAAAGCGTAACGCATGATGTAAAATATGGGGAAATAGGTAAAAACAACAAAACCAATGAGCATTGGCAGGAGCATCAGGACTGCCTGGGTCGAATCCCGGCCAATCCAGGGCAAAGCTTGAGCTTTTTCACTTCGCTTCATGGCGCACCCTCAAAATCTCAAAAATAACAGGAACCGTCCCGAAATTCGGGCCCGAATTCCGGGACGGTTCCTCTTTAGAAAAGTTTACTTCGCGTTGATATCGTAGGTAGCCGGCTGGCGGTACTCTTCAAGCGTTGCCTTGGGCAGCGTGGCAAGAGCCTTGTTCATCCGGTCATCCAGATCCTTAAGGGCAACCTGGACGCTCCGTCTGTCGGTGCCGCCGATGATGCCGAATATGGTGGCCTCCCTGCCGTCGCCTTCATAGGGAATAATGGTCGAAGGATCGGGCAGTATGGTCAGGAGCTGGGGAACATTGGCGAATTCTGCGAAACCCTTGGCTGCGGGCTGGGTTTTCGCCAGTTTGATGGCTTCCTGCCTGTAGGGGATGTAGAGGGCCTGTTCATACATCTCGGCGGCATTTTCATCGGCATAGAAGAATTTTAATACCTCAAGTACCTTGGACATATCGGTCTTTTTGGCCGATTCGCCGACGCCCAACAGGGTGGTGGCAACGGCAAATTCCTTGAGTTTTGGCGAACCCGGGACAACCGGAATGGGATGAACTTCCCAATTGCACTTGGCCGGGAACTGGGTATTGTACACCCCGGTATCAAAACTGGCAGCGGGAATCATGCCTATGATGCCTTCGGAGAACTGGGCGCGCATCTGGTCGGCATCCATACCCTGGAAGCCGGGGAGTATGCTGCCGTCCTGGGCCATACCCAGGTAAGCTTCAACAACGGGGGCAATGGCTGAGAAATTGAATGTAAGGTTTTTATTGTCAAATCCCCAGTGGCCTATGCTCTGAATGGCTTGGTAGCTGCCGTAGACGTTCCATATCCAGTTCTGTTTCTGGCCATAGATAAAGCCGTATTCTTTTCCGCCGCCGTTCTTTGTAATGATCTTGGCGTATTCGCGTACTTCGGCCCAGGTCTTGGGGGGATCTTTGATGCCGTTTTTATTAAAAAGGTCACGGTTGATGATGAATTTGTTCGTGGTAAGGTTATAGGGCAGGGTGTAGGTTTTAACCTCGCTGGTCCCCGCCTTCTTGAAGGTATGCTGATTCAGAACCAGACCCGGCCATTGCTTCAGATATTCCGCGCCGCCGGGAAGGTCTTCGATGGGGATAAGATATCCCGCGTCGATAAAGCTCTGCATACCGTCGTTAATATTGGGCCTGTAGAGTTCAGGCGCGTCCCCCGCCTGGGCGGCGGTTTTCTGGGTTTCGCTCCAGCCTGTACCATATACGGTGTATTCGATTTTGATACCCAGCTCTTTGCCTCTTCCTTCATTAAATTTGGCAATTTGCTGATCCCTCAAAACCCGTTCGTGAGCGTTATCGGACCATACCCGAATAACGTCCACTTTTCCTGCCCCGCCTGTTGATGACGACCCGGATTGCTGGCCCCCCCCCGCTGAAAGCATCAGCGGGCTTGCGATTAAAAGCACGGCCACCGTCCACAAAACCATTGAGATCTTTTTCATAAACAGATCCTCCTAAAAATTAATATGTCATTTTATCACATGGTATCAGATCTGTCAAACAAATATTATCCGAAAAACGCTTCCTTATTGGTGCAGTAGGCGATATCGTCCCGGTGGGCAATGAGCTTGCAGAAGTCTTCGATTACGGTCCAGTTGTTGTCCACATCGAATTCATAACTGTGGCCCCAGAGGTAAAAAAGCTCAGGTGCTGCGGGCTTTGATTTGATGAATTTTTCCGCTAGTTCCATCAGCTGGGGGTCCTTATGGTGGCAGGTGGGCTGGAATTCCAGAAGCTCCTGGGGGATGCCGAATTCGTGGGTGCTTTTGACCCCCCGTGAATAGCGGATGCCGCAGGCCTTGGCAATCGCAATGACCCGCTCATTAAAAGTGCCGAAGGGGTAGGCCATGCCGCAGACCTTTTGGCCGAAGATCCGTTCCAGGTTGATCCTGTCCTGCTCAAGCTCGTTGCGGATCGTGTCGTCGTCCAGGTTTTCCAGATGCGGATGGGTCAGGGAATGGACCGCGATCTCGTGGCCTTGGTAGATATCCGGGAGCCCCGCAATATTCATCCGTTTGATCAGCACGGTCCCTTTCTGGAAGCTGTTGGCCCCGGTCTGGATGCCGCTGTTTATATTGAAAGTAGCCTTAATTCCGCAGCGGTTGAGAATTTCCACCAACCGCCGGTCCTGTTCCACCCCGTCGTCGTAACTTAAGGTCAATGCCTTCATCTTTCCGTTTGCGAACATATATGTCCTCCTGGAAACAGTATATACCCCATAGCCATTAATATGGTAGAACCTGGCAATACCGGGGTCCTGTCTGCGGGGTGGGAATTTAGTACGAAAGGGATTATATTTTATAAAAGGCGGCCTTAGATTATCATAAAATTTGAATGGTATTCTGAAAAAGAACGGGTAAACATCGAGAAACATGGCATCGATTTTGGGATGGTCAAACAAGTATTTGATGATCCGTTTCGGATAGAGCAATATGATGAAACCCATAGCGGATTGGAGGACAGATGGCAAACTCTGGGGATGTCCGGGGATGTGCTGTTTGTCGTATATACGGAACGCGGCGAAACGTGCCGCATTATAACCGCCAGAGAGGCGGAGCCGGAGGAGCGGCGTATTTATTATGGCAAAGGCGGTAAAGGAAACTGGTTTATCCCCTGAACAGGTGGAACGCATAAAAGCGGCGCAAAAACAACACGCCGCCATTGATCCGGGGTGTGAGAAATTAACTCCGGAGGAATTCATAAGCTGGCACCCTGTAGGCGGTATAAGCTGGGAAGAACGCGCCCGGCGAATGAAGGCGGCGGGTGTGGTAGACCCGGAACAAGTCCCCGCTCTGGAAGTGGCTGCGAGATAAAATTAGGGTTATGAAAAAGAGCGCCGGAGGGCAATCTGTCATTTCTCAGCTTGACTTTCCCCTTATTCACTCTAATAATGGATGAATGCGGTAAATGCCTCAGGGTGATTTGCCGCCGAAAATCGCAAATTGAGGTATGGAGGAATTATGAAAAGAGTGTCTATTTTTGTGCTTGTCATGGCGCTGGCCCTTTGCGCGGCGCTGGTGTCCTGCGGCAAAAAAGAGGAAGCCAAGGGCGGCGCGTCTACCCTGTCGCCTGCGGGGCTGACCGGGGACGCTTTGGCGTTCAGCAAGTTTACCAAGCCGGTGGACGTGCATATCGGGATGGCGGTTGACCCCATCGATACTACTTTGCCGGCAGGTGATACCCCGGCAAACAACCAGTATACCCGGTATCTGCGGGACAAGTACAACATCAACATCATTGTTGACTGGACCGCCGCCAGCGGACCAAACTACGACCAAAAGGTGTCCCTGGCCATTGCCAGTAACAGCCTGCCTGACGCCCTGGTGTCGAATTCCCAGACATATATGCTTAAAGCTGCCCAGTCGGACATGCTCTATGATATCGGCGCCCTGTTTGACCAGTACGCCTCATCCCAGGTTAAGGGGATCATTGAGTCCACGGGGGGGCGCGCCATGCCGATGGTTACCTACGGCGGCAAGATGATCGCCCTGCCCAATATCACCGTGGCTACAGACGGTGTGCACATCCTTAACGTGCAGAAGCAATGGCTTGACCAGTACGGCCTTGGGGTTCCCAAAACTCTGGACGACATTGAAGCCGCCGCCCGGGTGTTCAAGGACCGGAAGCCCGCCGGCGCCCAGACCATCCCGATTATCGGGCCGGACAAGAACACCAAGCTTTACTGTAACTTTATTGAGTCCTCGAACCTGGGCAACGGCCTGGACCCGGTGTTTGCCGCCTATGATACCTACCCCGGATACTTCCTGGAAGGACCGAACAAGACGGTGACCTACGGTTCCCTGGATCCCAAAATGAAGGATGCCCTTGAGCGGCTGGCCCGCTGGTATAAGGACGGGCTTTTGGACCCTGAATTGGGCGCCCGTGATAACTCAGGAGAGCCGGTGAACGCCAACCAGGCGGGTATGCGCTTTGGTCCGTGGTGGGCTTTGGGCTATGGTAACGGCGATTCCTTCAAGAACGATCCCAAAGCCAACTGGCAGGCCTACCCTGTGTACAGTGCCGACGGCAAGTGGAATGCCCACATGAAGGCCCCCGGGGTAAGCTCCACGATTATCAACAAGAACGCTTCCCCCGACGTGGTGGCGGCGGTTATCATTATGTACAATGCCCTGGTGCGTGACGAAGCAATCTTTGATACCACGGTGGCAATCGGCTGGTATCCCCTGCGGACCGTGGCTGCGGCCATGGACGAGACCGAATACGAATACCGTGAGCTGGTCAAGGTGCTTAAAGGCGAGACCCAACCCGAGGATTACAATGATCCCATGTCCATCTATAAGCTGATGTACAAGGACGCGCAGGTTATCAAGTCGGTTATCCCCGGCTATTCGGCCACCCGCGACCTCAATGTCGGTGATTTCAGCATGGCCAACGCCGGGGACTTTAACCGGGCCTATGCGCTTATGGTGGGTAACCGTCCGTTCGCCACCACACCGCTTGACAAGGAAGTGTATTCGGTCACCTACAGCATGACCGACCTGCTGGAACAGCGCTGGGCCAACCTCTGGAAGCTGGAAACCGAGGCGATGATGCAGATCATCACCGGCAAGGCGCCTGTAAGCAGTTTTGACGCCTTTGTTACCGCCTGGAAAGCCCAGGGCGGGCAGGCAATCCTTGACGACATCGCCAAGACATTCTTAAAGTAACGTTTTAACAGGGCCGGCCTGAAAAAGGCCGGCCCTATCGTTTTTTATGGGGGGCCTATGCTGAAAAGACGCACAATATTGCAATTTCATTATGGATTGATGATCCTGCCGGGGTTTCTCTGGCTGGTGCTCTTCAGCATTGTTCCCATGTACGGAATCGTGATGGCCTTTCAGAATTTCAATCCCGGCCGGGGCTTTTTCCGCTCCCCCTGGGTGGGGCTGCAGAACTTCGAGTACCTGTTTGTCCTAAGCGATTCGAAGCAGGTCATCATCAATACCCTTGTCATCGCCGTGGGGAAGATGGTCCTGAACCTGATCATTCCCCTGTTCTTCGCCCTGCTCCTGAACGAGGTGGGCCGCGCCTTTTTCAAGAAGACCGTGCAGACCATCGTGTACCTGCCCCACTTTATCTCCTGGGTAGTACTGGCCAGCGTGGTATTGAACATATTCGGCTATCAGGGGGTGGTGAACCAGATAGCCGGTGTCTTTGGCATTCCACCCAAGGTCTGGATAACCGATGCGTCCATATTCCGCAATATCCTTATCTGGACAGATGTCTGGAAGGAATTCGGCTACAATGCCGTCATCTTCCTTGCCGCCCTCACCGGCATCAACCCCACCCTGTACGAGGCCGCTTCCATAGACGGCGCGGGCAGGCTGCGTTCAACTTGGCACGTAACCATACCGGGGATCATGAGCACCGTTGTGGTATTGGGCGTCCTGGGTCTGGGCAATGTGCTCAACGCCGGGTTTGACCAGGTGTACAACATGTACAATCCCATGGTGTATTCCACCGGGGACATCATCGACACCTGGGTATACCGCATGGGGCTTGTAAACCTGCAATTCTCCCTGGCCACCGCCGCCGGACTTTTGAAGTCGGTGGTGAGCTTTGTCCTGATAGTCAGTTCCTATGTAATGGCCTATAAGTTTGCCGATTACAAGGTGTTTTAAGGGGGAAGGGCATGATTCACAGCAAATCCCTTGGGGAACGGACCTTTAATATTGCGAATGCCGTTATCATGGCAGTCCTTGCCTTTTCCTGCATTTATCCGCTCTGGTACGCCCTCTGCCTTTCCCTTTCCAACAAGGCGGCGGCCAATTCCGGCCTTGTCACCTTTTATCCCATCGGGTTCACCCTGCAAAGCTACAAGGAGATCGTGAAGGACATGATGTTCTTCAATAGTTTCTGGATTTCCATACAGCGGACCGTGCTGGGCACCGTGGTTACCCTGTCCGTGCTTATCCTCATGGCCTACCCCCTGTCCAAGCACAAGCGGGACTTTACCCCCCGTGATAAGCTGATGTGGGTGGTGATCTTCTGCATGCTCTTTAACGGCGGGACCATCCCCTGGTACATCACCGTAAAGAACTACCATCTGATCGATTCCATCTGGGCCCTGGTCCTTGGGGGCAGCCTCCCGGTCTTCAACCTGATCCTGATGGTGAACTTTTTCCGGGGAATTCCCCGTGACCTTGAGGAAGCGGCGGTTGTGGACGGCGCGGGCCCCTGGAAGATCCTCTTTATGGTGGTGGTGCCCTGCTCAATACCGGTAATCGCCACCATCGTGCTTTTTACCGGGGTGTATCACTGGAACGAGTTCTTCCAGGGCCTGGTGCTCACCACCAACGAGAGCCACTACCCCCTGCAAACCTACATCCAGCAGTTGGTGGTGAACATCCAAACCACGAACCTGACCCAGGACCAGATAATGCAGCTGGACAAGCTTTCCAACAAGTCCCTGAACGCGGCGAAGATCTTCATCGCCATGATCCCGATGCTGGTGGTATATCCTTTCCTGCAGCGCTACTTTATAAGCGGTATCATGCTCGGGGCGGTAAAGGAATAGTAGCAATTCAAAATTTAACCACGGACCTCACAGACACCACGGACAAAAGAATGAAATTTCAGAACAAAAGTCTGTGAGGGTCCGTGTGGTCCGTGGTTAAATTTCTTCCTATACCCATAGCCGGTCAATGTGTTAAGCTTTACTTAATGTTTCCGCTCAAAAGCCTCGTTGCCTACAAGAACCGCCCCGCTCTGGTCATCGAACTATCCGCCGACAAGCTGGTCATTTCCGTTCCACCCGCAGCCAAGGCCGGCGAGGGGAAAACCCGCAAGGAGCCCAACCAGGAATTCAAGGTCCGGGAGAAGGATATTGAATTCCTCCACCCCGGCCCGGCTGCGGATATCAATGCCCTGGGCGACATGGCCCTTGCCGATGATGATGCGGTCCGGGGCGCATGGGAACTCCTGGAAGACACTTCAGTGTCCGGCAGCCCGGTCCCCCTTAAGGAACTGGCCGAGCTGGTCTGGGGCAGTTTTTCCGCGGAAAGCGCCTGGGGCGCCTATCTCCTGTTGAAGGATGGGCTCTACTTTTCCGGTGAAATCAACGCAATAAGCGCCCGCCCGGCAGCGGAGGTGGAAGCGGAAGAAAAAAAGCGCGCCGAAAAGCAGCAGGGCGCCCAGGACCGGGACGCTTTTCTGGACCGGCTCAAGGCCCGCAAGCTTGACCTTCCGGTGGACAGCCGTTTTTTACAGGATGTTGAGGCCCTGGCCTACGGTAAAACCGAAAAGAGCCGTACTTTAAAGGATGCGGGTCTCTCCGAAACCCCCGAAGACGCCCACCGGCTGCTTCTGGAAACCGGCTTTTGGACTCCCTTTGTCAATCCCCATCCCGTCCGCTTCGGCCTTTCCCTTTATTCGGCTAAAATTCTCCTTGATCCCCCGCCGGATGAGGACCGTGTTGACCTCTGCCGCCTCCCGGCCTATGCCGTGGACAATGCCTGGAGCGCCGATCCCGATGACGCCGTCTCCCTTGAAGCATCTGATCCCCAAGGTCCGGCAGAATCGCAGGGCCGGCAAACCCTCTGGGTCCATGTGGCGGACCCGGCGGCATCTCTCCTGCCCGGCAGCCTTGCAGAGCAGGAGGCCCGGAACCGGGGGGCCACCTTCTACCTCCCCGAGGGGGTCTACCGGATGATTGCCGAGGAAGCTCTGTCCCTCTATGCCCTGGGCCTTTCGGACAGATCCCCGGCCCTTTCCTTCAAGGTGGTCCTCAACGAGGACCTCTCCATCGCCGAGGCGGATGTGTTCCGTTCCTGGGTCAAGGTTACCCGGCTCACCTACGAAGAAGCCGATCTTTTGGCCGCCGGGGGCGCCGGTGAAAAAAGTCTTCACAGTGATGTGATGGCCCGGCTTTTTGCCCTGGGGGATCGGAATTTGAAGCGCCGCACGGTTGCCGGGGCGGTTTCCATCGACCTTCCCGAGGTGCATATCACTGTTTCAGAAGAAAAAGTGTCGATTGAGCCGGTAAAAAACTGCAAATCCGCCGATATGGTGCGGGAATGTATGCTTTTGGCCGGGGAGGGGGCCGCATGGTGGGCCGGGCGCGGGCTTTATCAACGGAATTCGGGGAAAATTCTCCCCTTTCCCTATGTTACCCAGGAAATCGGGGACCTTCCCTCTGATCCCCTGCCGGGCCTGGCCGGTTCCTGGCAGCTTCGCCGCAGTATGCGGCCCCGGAGCCTCTCGGTAAAGCCCGGCCTTCATCAGGGCTTGGGGCTTGACGCCTACACCCAGGTCACGAGCCCTTTGCGCCGCTACACGGACCTTTTGGCCCATCAGCAGATTCGGGCGGTCCTCCGGGGGGAACAGCCCCTGGACGAGGATGAACTGCTCAGGCGGCTCATGGCGGGGGAGGCCGCGGCGCAGGCCAGCGTCCAGGCGGAACGGGCATCCAAAGCACACTGGACCGCGGTGTACCTTGCGGATAAAATCGGTTCCCAATGGGAGGCGGTGGTCCTTGACCGGAAGGGTCCGAAAACAGCGGTGATAATCCCCAGCCTGGCCCTGGAAACCCTGGTTTCTTTAAAGGATGATTTGGAGCCAAATACCCCCCTCACCCTGACCCTGCTTTCCGTGCGGATCCCCCAGGCGGAAGCGGTCTTTCAGGCTTATTGACAAGCCCAACTTTTTCGGGGTAATGTAAGAAAGATGATTTGGGCGGTTAGCTCAGTTGGTTAGAGCACCTGCTCGACATGCAGGGGGTCGATGGTCCGAGTCCATTATCGCCCAGGCCGGTAATTCTTTATAATATAAGGAATTACCGGTTTTTTTTACTCTTTTGCCTTCGGCCGCAGTTTTATTAGGTTTCTATAATGCGCTGTTAACCTGCGCGACCTGCGTCCCCGTTTCCCCATAGGCGAATTGGTAGAGCCGATCCAGGATGGCGGCGATTTTTTCCGCATAGGCCCTGTCCGAGGCCCATGTCCCCGCAAGGCCCTTGATGGTGGGGGCGGAGCCGTAGCGGACCCAGCGGTACCGGGGGTCCACCAGTTCCTGTTTGAGGGGCTCGTCGGTGGCATAGGCTTTAAGATGCTGGATGTGCGCCCGCACCCCGATCCGGGGCTCACCGAAGCGTTCCCCGTTCTGTCCGGGGCCGATGGCGCCCAAGCCGCAGAAGTTGTTCATGTCGGGAGTTACCAGGCCCCCGTACCGGAGGAATCCCGTTTCCAGGCACATCTGGGCAAAGGCGATATCGTGGTTTACCCCTTCGGCAGCCCCTTCTTCCATATAATAGGCGCACAGATTTTCCACAAAGTCCTTTTCCGCTTCGGGATTGGTTTTTTCCAGAAAGAGGGCCAGCTTGTCCCGGGGGATCAGGCCCTGTCCCAGGATGTGATCGGGGGTCGGCGGAATTTCGGGCCGTTCAGGGGGATTTTCTGCTATGGCCGGGGCCTCGGGCCGGGCCGCAGGAAGGCCGGCGCAGGAAAAAAACAGGCTGCTCAAAAAGACTGAAGCGCAGATTGCAATCAACAGGAATTGGGGTGGCATTAAAAAAAGTTTTGTTTTCACAGTGATATATCGGTAAAATTCAGGGAATGATTAAACCACCATCCATCCCGGCGCCCTATATAGTGTGTGAATAATGACATCTATCCCGATTTTATCGGGCATCTGGAAGTACGTGACACGGGCGGCCTGACGCCGATCCGCGGTATACAGGGGCTTCCCCCTACGGACCGTCCCCGGGAACGGCTCTTTCATAAGGGACCGGCGGCTCTTTCGGATTATGAACTGCTGGCGATCCTCCTGAATACGGGGATAAAGGGCAAAAATGTCACCGTGCTGGCACGGGAACTCCTGGACCGGCTCGACCAAGACAAGGACATCCCCCCGGTGGAAGAACTTGCCCATATCGGCGGGATGGGGGAGTCCAAGGCAAGCGCCGTGGTGGCCATGCTGGAATTCGGCCGCCGGCGCTGGGGCTCCACGGGTCAGAGGATCCGGCATCCCTCGGATATTTACAGCATTATCCGCCATCATGCGGACCGGAAGCAGGAGCGCTTCCTCTGCCTTTCCCTGAACGGCGCCCACGAAGTCCTGGAGGTAAGGATTATCACCACCGGCCTCGTGAACCGGACCATCGTGCATCCCCGTGAAGTCCTGGCCGATGCCGTTACCGACCGGGCCGCCGCGGTGATCGTGGCCCATAACCACCCTTCGGGAAAACTCACCCCTTCCC
>BOAU01000059.1 GCA_026002025.1 Spirochaetia bacterium
TTTTTGTTACTTCATTAAGATTGCCCTTCCCCTTTCCAAATCAATTATTGCGGTACTGTTCATGTACGCTTTTGTGGGGCAGTGGAATTCTTTCTTTGATGCGATGATTTTTATTGAGGATCGATTCCTGCAGCCCCTGCAGCTCGTATTGCGCCGCATATTGATTCAGAATACCGTACCCCAGGGCATGATCAATGATCAGCAGGCAATGGCGGAATTGTCACGGATTTCGGCAATGATTAAATACGCGGCCATCGTCATTTCAAGTGTTCCGCTGCTGGTCATGTATCCGTTTTTCCAGAAGTACTTTGAAAAAGGTGTGATGATCGGTTCCTTAAAAGGTTAACCGTGAAAATAAAACTATTGGAGGCACGATGATGAAGAAATGCAAAATGATGTTGAGACCGGTGTTTTTGCCGGTAACGATCCTTTCCCTGTTGACGGCACTGACACTACTCGCCTGCGGGGATGGGAAGAAAGCGTCCGGTTCATCGGGAGCCGTAGCGTCTATTGATGCGGACCTTGTGTTCCCCCCGGCGGAAAAGCAGACCCTGACTATGCTTACCCAGTCGTCTGTTCTGGCGCCCGAGGATCCGAACAGCAAATTGATTTGGAAGCGTTACGAGGCCCTTACCAATGTACATGTCAGCTGGATCAATTACACATCGGATATCTTCTATGAAAAACGCAATCTGCTGATGGCCACAAACAGCCTGCCAGATGCGATTTTTGACGCGGGCTTGTCCAACTATGACATTCTTACCTATGCAAAAAATGGGTCCATCGTCCCGGTGGAAGAATTGGTTAACCGGTACATGCCCCGCCTCAAGGCAATTTATGACAAGTATCCGGTATACCGTGCGGGGGTTACGGCTCCCGATGGACATATCTATACCTTCCCATGGATTGAGGAACTTGGGGCGGGAAAAGACAGTATCCATTCCATTGCCGCTATCCCGTGGATCAATACCGCCTGGCTTAAGAATCTCGGGCTTTCCATGCCCGCTACAATTGATGAGTTTACCGCTGTTTTACGGGCCTTTAAAAATCAGGATGCAAACCGGAATGGTTCTGTTTCGGATGAAATTCCCCTTTCGTATATATTTAACGACGGTGGCAACACGGTAAATACCCTTTTGGGATCCTTTGGATACGGCGACAACGGCGACCATTACATTGTGGATAACAATGGTAAGGTACTGTTTACCATGGCGGATAATGGCTATAAGGAAGGTATCAAATGGCTGAATCAATTGTACCGCGAGGGCTTAATCGACATTGAGGTCTTTACACAGGATTGGAATACCTATGCCGCCAAGGGCAAGGCTCAAAAATACGGTGTCTTTTTTACCTGGGATATGGGTAATGTTTCCGGCTTTGTAAGCGGCGATTATTCCGACCCCGATCATATTGTCTCCGACTATGCGCCCATGCCGATGCTGCGCGGACCTGATGGGCTTAAGAACCTGGCGCGCTCTAACGGACGCGGGTATGACCGGGGCAGAATGGCTATTACCGCGGACAATAAAAATCCTGTGCTGACCGCCAAATGGATTGACGGTTTGTACGATCCAATCCAGTCCCCGCAGAACAACTGGGGCACCTACGGTGACACAACCCAGGCAAATATCTTTGAACTGGACGGCTCAATGCTGAAACATCTGCCGTTAAACGGCGTATCCCCGGTTGAACTGCGGCAAAAAACAAATGTCGGCGGGCCTCTGGCGATCCTGGACGAAAACTACAACAAAAGTGTTACTATTCCTGATGATGCCGCCTGGCGCATGAACATTGTATCTACCGTGTATGTCCCCGACATGTATGCCGACAACATCTATCCTCCGGCGTTCTGGTCCCAGGCCGACATTGCAGAACTGGTGGATATTGAAACGCCTCTTAGGGATTATGCTATGTCAAAACAGGCGGAATGGATACAATCGGGGAATATTGACGCCCAGTGGGACAGTTACCTTGCGGAACTAAACCGGCTGAAACTGCCCCGGTATCTGGAGGTTCTCCAAAAATACTATGACGCCGCACGGTAAGTTTTGGGCGGCATTGTGTGCGCCATGGTTAGATTTAATGTGGCGCAATGCTTCTTGTCATAAGGGGATAAAGCGGGATAAGATGCACCGGTAACCATGAATACGATTAGAGATGTCGCCAAAGAGGCCAATGTTTCGGTAGCAACGGTATCCCGGGTTATCAATAACCGGGGATACCTGAGCGCTGAAATAAAACAAAGAGTTGCAGACGCGATGCAGGCTCTGGATTATCATCCCAACGAACTCGCCCGGTCGCTGCTCAGCCAGAAGTCTCATATTATCGGTCTTATCGTTCCTTCAGCGCGGAATCCATTTTATGGAGAAATTATCTACCATGTGGAGGGATATGCCTATGAACAGGGGTACAAGGTATTGATATGCAATTCCCTGCAGGACAGGGACAAGGAACGTGAATATATAGAAATGCTGAAACGCAGTCAGGTAGACGGTATCATCATGGGAAGCCATGTCGCGGATACCGCCGATTATACCGGATTGAACCTGCCTGTTATCAGTCTTGACCGTCAGCTTGGCCCCGGTATTCCCTATGTGTGCTGCGATAACTATCAGGGGGGTGTTTTGGCTGTCAGACATCTTATCGCCAAGGGCTGCCGGAATTTACTGCACTTTTGCGATGGTCTTGGTATACAGATGATTGCAAACAAACGTACCGAAGCTTTTTTTGATGTGTGCAGGACCACGAACATCCCCTACACCTATGTTGAACTTCCCGACAGTACCGTAGTCAATTTTCGTGAGCAGGAGCTTATCCGCAGTACACTGGAAACACACCCCGAAGTTGACGGTATTTTTGCTTCCAACGATGTTACCGCCACGGCGGTGATAGGTATTGCCGCCGGCATGGGCAGAAAGATAGGCAGGGATTTAAAAGTCATCGGTTTTGACGGGAGCTTTTTGCCTGCCCTTATGCGGCCCCGCTTAAGCACCATCCGGCAGTCCGTTGATGCCCTCGGCCGCTATGCGGTTGAATATCTTATCAGAATGATGTCAAACGAACCGGTCCCCACACAAACCGTGCTGCCGGTGGTTTTGCAGGAAGAAGAATCGACCCTTGGGTGAGGTATATTTTCTGTTGTTGTTTCCGCAAATCTCTGTTAAGATCACTTTCAGGGGAAGCCTTGTATGAAGCAAAACAGCAATAAATCCGGCCTTATTGGTTCTGCAAAACCGCGCCTCCAGTACATCGACTTGTTAAAGGCCTTTACAATTTTCTGCGTCCTCTGGGGACACGCAATCCAGCAGTTTAATGACGGCCTGGACTGGTTTCACTGTACAAAGAATCCTGTGTTCTCCTTTATCTATCTTTTCCACATGCCGCTCTTTTTCATGGTAAGCGGCTTTTTTTTCAAATCTTCACTCAGGCTGAATTTCGGCCTCTTCCTCCGCAGAAAAGCCCTTCAGCTTTTGCTACCCTGGGCGGTCTGGCTTGTCATCGTATACATCTATAACAACATAGAGAGAAATCCCTTTGCCCATGAAACAATTTGGCAGGTACTGCGGAATATTTTCGATACCCACTGGTTCTGGTTTTTGAAGGAAATTTTTATAAGTTATTCTATCATGTACGTCTGTTATAAGCTGGTGAAGAAAGGATATTGGGCCGCGATCCTGGGCATCCTTATTATTTTCATCATTCCCCCTGAATGGACACGGCAGCGGGTTTACCTTCCGATGTTTCTCCTGGGTATTCTGTTAAAGGAATGCCACGGCTTTATCACAAAACATATTTACTGGTTCCTCTTCGGCTTTCTGGCTGCCTACGCCGCCTGCCTTCCTTTTTGGGACGCATGGTGGTATGACACGGCCCCGCAGGTCTTTATCTGGAAGAGTATGAGTTTCAACTTTGACCATACAGGGACCTACCTTTACCGTCTTTTGGCCGGGGGCGCGGCTTCCCTTTTTTACTTTACCCTGTTCCAGGTTTTGTACCGGCCAAACAGGATCAGTTCCACGTTAAGCCGGATAGGGATCTTTACCCTGGAGATATACATTTTGCAGGTTTTGATAATTGAACACATTCTCACCAATCTGCTTGATTTCCCCCGCATGAATGTCTGGTTCTACAGCCTTGTCATGGCGCCTGTTGCAGCCCTGCTCGTACTTACCCTTGAGCTGGGGATTATTAAGCTGATTTACAAAAGCAAAACCGCCGCTCTGGCGCTGTTCGGGAGCGCCGGGGGGAAATGACCGTAAACGCCTATGGCGCCTGGCATACATCGTCAACTTAAGAAAAAAACCACAAACCACACGAAAAACACGAAATTTGTTCGTTTTGTTCGTGAAGTTCGTGGTTAAGAATCCTCCTCTATTATTGGAAATTACTGGGCCGGGTACTTTGCCCTGCGCTCGTTAATGACTTCCTGGTAGCCGGAGGCAAGATAATCCTTGAGGGCATCATCAAAGACCTTGTCAAATTGCGCAGGCGTGCAGCTAATGGCTCTAACCCGGAGATTAGCCAACTTGTCGCTGAGTACAGAATTGTACGTTGCTGCACTCTCAATAACAACAGGAATCACCGGGAAGGGCGTTCCGTCTTTGACAGACAGGGCAAAGCCCCGTTCAATGAGGGCTGAAAAAGCGGGATTATAAGAGTTGACAAGGGCTTTGGCGTTCTTTACCGGATCACCGAGGTCAAGGCCGTTAATGACAGGGGTATAGTCCAGGTTCTGATTAAAATTCTGTATCCAGGGCCCGGGAGCAGCCTTGATCTTGGGAATACCATCCACTATATCGTGAACGATCCCTTCAGGTCCGATCTGAAGAAAGTTGCGGTTTTCAAAGCGCGAAAGCCAGTTGAGGTAGCGCATGGCAGCCTCGGGAGCTTTGCTGAAAATAGGGATGAAGTTTAAGATACCTGCGGGATCGTAGATATCTTTCGGCGTTCTGCCCCGGGAATCGGCAAAAGGATCGATGGGTTCAATGATAGCATCGGGAACATTCTTCAGGAGTTCTTTGAAGTCCCCAGGAGTGTCCCGATAGGGGTATTCAGGACCCGCCATGTAGGAGCCGACGCGGCCGCTCTTTATAAGGTTACTGCTGGTAGTGCTATCATTATAAATCGGGAAGTCCCGGTCAATGAGGCCTTCATTGTACATTTTATTGAGGAAACGGACCGCTTCCTTATAAGCAGGCTGCATGACGTCGCCTTCGATCCAGCGATTCTTGTCGCTTAAATTGGGATCCCTGAAAGAGTTGTATATCCGTTCAAGGGTAATACCGCCGCCATCAGACAGGGGAATGACCCGGTCTTTACCCACATTACCGGGGTCCTTCTCTTTGAAGGCAACCATGGCGTTGTAGTATTGATCCCGGGTGGTGGGCAGGGGGAGGCCCAGTTTATCAAGCCAGTCCTTGCGGATAAAAACGCCTGTCCGGCCGAGGGTCATGCGCCGGGCGGGAACTGCATAGAGCTTTCCGTCGGTGACCATTCTGTTGATAAGGAGCTTGCCCGGAAGGGCTTCGTCCTCGCCGAGCCAGGACTTGAGATCCGGCATGTGGCTGTCCACATAGGGAAGCATGTCAAAGAGGCCGCCCTGACCGCCAAAACTATATACCACACTGTTCGTATAGGTATAAGAAATATCCGGTGCGTCTCCCGCAGCCATCATGACATTGAGCATCGATACTTCCTGGCTCCGGGGCACTGCAACAAAAGAGACGTTGATGTTCTCCTCTTTGAGTACTTTTTCCTGAATCCACTTGGTCCAATTATTGTCGGTGGGATTAGTACGGCCGCCGTCAGTTCCAAAGTCAAAGACCTCTACGCTGATGGACGCAGGACCCGTTGACACGGCTCCTCCCCCACTGCTGCCCTGGGTTCTCCCTGCCGCAAAAACAAAAGTTACAGTTAATAGAAGAATCAAAACTGTAAAACCAATTCTCTTCATTTATTCCTCCTCGTATTTGTCAGACCATAGAACTCAGCATCCAACATATTACCATACTACACCTTATTTTTCCGCTTGTCAAATTATGTGTCTGTTCATATTCGAACCGAAGGTTCGCTTCGTGTGGTTCGTGGTTAAATTCGGAAAAACCCTTGACTATAAAACGCCTAAAAAGGTATTCTCTCAATTATGTTAGAAATTTCCGCGGAGTTTATACATGCAAATAGGCATAGTTGAAAAACCGGGGATTTTGAAAATTGCCGACCGTGATGTACCAAAGGTAACAAAGCCGGATGATGTGCTTATCAAAGTAAAGCGGGTCGGCATTTGCAGTTCGGATATACACATTTTTCACGGGAAGAATCCCTTTGCCGTATATCCTCGGGTCTGGGGACATGAATTTGTTGGCGAGGTAGTGGAGACCGGTTCCGAGCTTACCACAATTCAGAAGGGCGCCCATGCTGTTGTGGAACCGATTATCTCCTGCGGAAAATGTTATGCCTGCCTTCAAGGTCGGGGGAATGTTTGTGAAAGCCTCAAAGTGATGGGTGTGCATATTGACGGCGGCTGTCAGGAATACATCGTCGTTCCCGCCGCGAATGTTCATATCCTGCCCGACTTTCTCCCCTGGGATGAGGCAGTGCTAATCGAACCCTTTACCATCGGCGCAGAGGCCTGCTGCCGGGGCAATGTGCAGAAAGGGGACTTTGTGCTGGTCATGGGCGCAGGAACCATCGGCCTTACTGTAATGCAGATGGCAAAAATCGCCGGGGCTAAGGTTATCATTTCTGACCTGGTGCCGGAAAAACTTGAGTTTGCAAAAAGCCGGGGTGCGGATTACATCATAAATGCGAAAGAAGAAAACGTGATCGAAAAGGTCCGGGAAATAACCGGAGGCATGGGCTCCAATGTAACAGTTGATGCGGTGTGCATTAAAAAGAGTTTTGAGGATGCGGTGGAAGTCACCTCTGCTGCGGGCCGGGTGGTTGAACTCAGCTTTAACGAAATCCCCAGTGAAATCGCGCCGGTGAATATCGTCAAAAAAGAGCTTACGATCAGCGGTTCACGGCTCGAGGCCAAATGTTTCCCTGTGGTGATCGATCATATCAAGCAGGGGAGGCTTCCCCTTGCCGGGTTTATTTCAAAAATATACCCCATTGCGGAAATGGCCAAAGCCTTTGACTATGTTGATAAAAATAATGCGGCTCTGCGTAAGGTACTGATATCGATGCCCGATTAGGACAGTATCTTGAGGTGCCGGACGCCATATGCGTATACTTAAGAAGAATTTAACCACGGACCACACGAAAAACACGAACTTGAACTACAAACCTTACCCTTTTGTTCGTGTTCGAACCGAAGGTTCGCTTCGTGTGGTTCGTGGTTAAGAATCCTTAGGCGCCAAATCTGATTTATTCGATTTTAAAAGTGTCAATTGGCGTCTTCAAATATCCTCAAACCGGATCCCTTCCCCCGCCGGGATAAAATTCCGCGCATTTCTGCCGATGATCTGCTGCTCCCACGAAGGGGGCAGGCCGGGGCGGAGTATCTTTTCAGTTCTGAGTATGCCGATATCGGCGGCGGTGATGGTTTCCCCGCAGGCGATATCCCGCAGGGCGTGGATGGACCGGTTGGTCCGCTCATAGTTGGCCTTTTCCGAAGGGGCCAGCCGTTTGATCCCGTCTCCCAGGACGGCCTCCACCAGTTCCGCCCCCCGGTCCCGGCGGTAAGCCTTGAGGGTCTCTTCCGGCCCCATTTCCTGCGCCCGGCGGACAGCGCGAACCATTTGGGCAAAACCGGCCGGGGGAAGGGCTATTGGATCGTCCAGACCCGGATCATCCCGTGATAAACAGAAATGTTTTTCGATTACTGCCGCCCCCATGGCCGTTCCCAGAGCGGGAATGAGTTCCGGGTCCAGGCTGTGGTCGCTCACACCCACGCTGATCCCGAAAATCCGTGACAGATTCCCCAATACCCGTAAATTATAATCGGTTTCCGGCGCGGGATAGGCTGTCACGCAGTGTAAAAGGCACAGATTGCCCCCAGGTGCCGATCCCTTAGCCGCTTGCGGCGTGTTTTCCTCATTATTTAAGATAGAAACCGCTTCTTCAATGTCGGCCAGACGCGAAACCCCGGAGGAAAGGAGAACCGGCAGCTTCCATTGGGCGATTTCCTTTAACAGACCGGTAAAATTCAGCTCCGGGGATGCAATTTTGACCAATTCGGGGTTTAGATCGTGCAATTCACGGGCGCTGCGGAAGCCGAAAGGTGTGCAGAGGAACAAAAGGCCCTGCTTTTCAACGTATTCCTTTAGTTCGGCAAAGAATTCTGCCCTCACTTCAAGCTGCTTGAACCGGTCGTAGAGGCGTATCCTGCCGCCGGGAAGGACCACCTCTCCGGTGTTGGGGTGGAGGATCTCATCGGCATAGACGATCTGGAATTTGATGCAGTCCGCGCCAGCCTCGGCGGCGGCGTCAATGATCTGCCGAGCCCTGGCCGGGTCTGAGCCGTGGCCGGTTCCCAGCTCGGCGATGATCAGCACATTCTGCGGGCCGTATAAGCGGCCGCCATCCATTTCCTTGGCGCTGTTTACCCTGAAATTTCGCCCTTCCATCCTTCCCCCACTCGACATTCTAGTGATTATACAATATTATCATCCTGGTAAGAATGGTATAATCATGTTTTTAAGGAGTCATTATGTCGGGCCACAGTAAATGGGCGACTATCAAGCACGCAAAGGGCGCCGCGGACGCAAAGCGCGGCCAGATGTTCACCAAGCTGATCAAGGAAATTTCCATTGCCGCCAGGATGGGCGGGGGGGACCCCAACGGGAATCCCCGGCTCAGGACCGCTATCCTCAAGGCCCGGGGCGCGAACATGCCCAAGGACAATATCGACCGGGCCATCAAGAAGGGAACCGGCGAACTGGAAGGGGTCAACTACGAAGAGCTGACCTACGAAGCCTTCCTCGGGGGCGGGGTGGGGCTGCTTATCGAGGTACTTACGGACAACAAAAACCGTGCGGCCGCCGATGTACGCAACATGCTTACCCGGGGGGGCGGCGAACTTGCTAAAGCCGGCTCGGTCTCCCGGCTCTTCAAACGCCAGGGGATTGTTACCATCGACGGTGAAAAGTACACCGAAGATCAGATCATGGAGATCGCCCTGGAAGGGGGCGCCGATGATGTGGCCCTCTCCGACGGGATCATCGAAGTGACCACCAAGCCGGAAGACTTTGAAACGGTGATGGAAGCCCTGAATGGTAAGGGTATTGAAACCCTGGACGCCGAAGTCAGCATGGTCCCCGATGTTGAGGTTTCCCTGGACAACGATGCCACCGGCAAGGCGGTCAAGCTTATCGAACGGCTTGAAGAGAACGAAGATGTCCAGAACGTTTATTCCAATGTCGCAATTCCCGAGGGTTTTGAGGCTGAATAAGCCATCCCCTGCGAAAAAGGGGCAGGTGAAAACCGGTCTCTTGTCCAGGGCAGTGAAAGCCGCTCCGGTGCGCCGAATAATCGGTGTTGATCCGGGGCTGGCCTCTACCGGCTGGGGTGTGGTGGATTTTTCGGGTAACCGGCTCCGCTACATTGCCCACGGCTGTATTGAGACAAAGGCGGATCGGCCCCGGTCGGAACGCCTTTTTTTTATCTATCAAGCTATTCGGCAGGTGCTGGAAACCTATAAGCCCGTTGAATCGGCCATCGAAACCCTTTACTTTGCCCGGAACGTCTCCAGCGCCATGGCGGTAGCCGAGGCCCGGGGCGTCCTCTGCATGGCCCTGACCCAACAGGGCCTGCCGGTGATGGAAATCACCCCCAACGCCATCAAGCAGGCCGTGGTAGGCCACGGCGCGGCGGACAAGAAACAGATCCAGGAGATGATCCGGATCATCCTGGGGCTTGAATCTATTCCCAAGCCGGATCATGCCGCCGATGCCCTGGGGGCGGCGGTATGCTGCGCCAATACGGCGGTAATTGGGTAATAGCGGTTTGAATCCGCCTGATATTCAGACTTTGTTACTATTTACGTTACCTTATCGATTTCGCTGATGCAGTATCCCCGGACCCGCTCGATAATTTCCGCCGGGGCAAGGCCGCTTTCCCGGTGGCGGATTGCGGCGGCCTGGGGAAGCAGGGTGGTGAGGATGAGGCGTTCATCATCATCAAGGCTGCGTAAATAGGTGTTGAGATCGGCTTTCATCGGTTTTAAGATGAGTATGCCTTTCCGGTATTCGGCAAGAAAATCCGCTGCGCTCATCCGGGCGCGGCCGGATGAAAAGATCCGCAGATCCCGCGGGCCGCTTTGCCCGCCCTGTTGCCGGATGCTGATGGGAGCGCCCCTGCCCGGCACGGCATAGACCTCGGGGCCGAAGGCGGTGAGTTTTTCTTCCAGCCGTTCCCGGTAGCGGCGCAGGGTGTCTGTCTCATAGTACCAGGAATTTCCCCCCCCGCGTTTGGAGAGGGGGCTCCGGTAAAGAAAATTTGAAAAGAGCCCTTCCAGGGGGGCAAGGCGAGTTTGCTGTTTCTCAAAGAAGGGAAAGATGTAGGTTCCCCGTGCATAGACCTGCCCCAGGGGATAGGAAAAATCCGCGCCGTAGAGATCGATCCGGTCGGCCCCAAGGTTTTCCGCCAGGGAGAGCGCCGCATAGGTGACATTGGCCCCGGAGGTGTCCACCTGGGGGATGGGCCGCCAAACATGAGAAATGTAATTGGTCAGGGGATGTCCCCCGGAAAAGAACCGGGGCCGGGCAGAGCGGGACGCCACCAGGGGCGGACTTGCAAGGTCGAGAAAGAGGGGAATATGGGACGGAAGTCCCCACATAAAATGATAGTAACTGATGTGCTGGCAGTCGATGGAAACCACCGCATCCGGTTCCAGGCCCTGGTGCAGAAGGGCAGGCAGGCTGGTATCGGCGGCAATAAGAAAGAGGGAAGAACGTTTTTCTGCCAGCAGGGGAATCTGGGCGTCCAGGGAAGGACCCGCCGCGATTATCGCCGCATGCCGCAGTCCATCCTCCCCGCGCCGGATCGGGCTTATTGGGCCGTCCTGTTCCTCGGCCCGTTTAAGGTTGCGGATGATATTGGAAAACCACCGGGTACCGAAATAGGCCTGTACCGAATAGTCCGCCGAAAGCTGATCCAGGGCGTTCTGGATAGCTTCTCCTGCCCGGTTAAAGAGCTCCGGGAAAAATTCAGTCCGGGAACGCAGGGGCAGTACCCGGATGCCCCCTGAAAGGGCGGGCTGGTAATTTTCAAGGATGTACTGTTCAAGAAGTTCCGTGGGGCTGTCCACCAGCAGATTCACCCTTGGGTCCCCGAAAATTTTAAGGTATTCCCGGGAACAGAGGAGCTCCGCCATTCCATTGATATCATACTCAATGATGAGGACCCTGCCGGTTTCTCTCCGTTCGAGGGCCGCCTCAATGGCAAAGCCCCCGCCCATCCCTAAAAAAATGAGGAATTCCTCATCCTTAAGGGTAGAAACAAGCCTGTCCCCCTCCCGCCGGGGGTCTATCAGGGAATGGAGGGGATGGGCGGCGCCCTTTGCGTCCATTATTGCGGGGATGCATTCCCCCGAACGGGAATCCAGGAATTTGTAGCGGTTAAGGGTCGTTTCCGCCCCGGAAAGCCGGGAACAAAGACCCGGGTCAGTGGTCGAAAGGGCAAGAAGGTTCCGTTCAAAGGAGTATTTTTTATCCACCGATAACTCCATTGATGGCCCGGCAATAAGGCGCGGCAAGGACGCCGATTTCATCGGCAAGTTCCGCCGCCCCAGGCGTCCTGCCGGGAAAGAGCAGGGCGGATAATTCTTCCATCACCGGCTTTTTTGTCCGGGGATCGGAGAGGGCTTCCTTAAGAATGGCCGCCCCAAGACCCGCCGGGTTTTCCGGGAGATTGATCGGTGAAATTCGTGCCCGGCAGACAGGGGCACTGGGACCGGTCCCCAAGCCAGGGCCGGTTGTAATGCCGGCAGCGGCCGCCCCTGTTCCGGTCCAGCCGGGGAGTCCCTGAAAAACCTGATTGTTATTACCCAGTGTGTAAATCCTGCCGGGATAGGTTTTGATCCGGGAACTGAACCAGGCGGCGTATATCTCGTGGCTCTTCCCGCCCGCGATACCGGCGGAGCGGACATAGGCTTGGGAATAGACCGGGTTGAGCCGGGATGCCTTTTCCGCCAATAGCCGGTCGAAACTGTAGGGCCGCACATGGGTTCTGATGTCCCGGACCGCCAGATCCATGCCGGCGATAAAGATATTCCCGCTACCGAGCGCCAGGGCCAGATCAATGGCGGAAGCGCTGACGGTCCCCCGCTGGGGCAGGGGGATGTGGGGGATATTTAGTCCCTGCAAAATGAGGCGCTGCCAGAAACTGTTGTCGCTGAGGCCCAGCAGGGGCGCCTCTGCGCACTGGGAAGGGATGGCCGCGGAAAGGGCCGCCGCAATGGCCGGATGCCGGGCTGCGGTGCCGATTTCGGCGGCCTTTCCGGCGCTTTTGCGCAGGCATTCATAGAGGTGGAGCAGGGCCCAGGGGCCGCCGTCGGTACCGAGTACGAGGTCGGGGAAAATTCCCCGGGAGAGGAGCGCCATAACGGAAGATGAGGCCGCCAGTATAAAAACAGACATGCGGCTTTTCATTTCGGTGATAAGGGGGATACTTTCTTCCAGTCCGGGACCAGCGCCGGTAATCACGATGGGCCCGTTAAACCGTTCGTATAAGGGAAAATTCCCCAAGAGTTTAAGATTTTTGAGGAAGTTCCTGAACCACCTTCCGCCGAAACCCTTAACCGTGCGGAAATTGGCGTCCGAGCGTTTGATAAAATCGGCAACGGCGGAAAGGAGCTTGAGGTAGGGTTCCCCATAATGGACCAGGGCGGGCCGCCATTCAACGATCCTGATTGCGGAAGCGCTTCGGTCGCCGACAAGATCCGCCAAAAAGTCTTCCAGGTCGATTCCGCTTTCGGGACTCCAGCCTGCGGCCCCGCCGGTATCGGGGAGGATTTCACCTGCTTCGGCGGTTCTACTTTGATCC
>BOAU01000060.1 GCA_026002025.1 Spirochaetia bacterium
CACCGCGCCGCTTGCCGTATACAGCCTCTCCATCGCAAGGTTCTGCTGATGATAAGGGCCAAGCTGTGAGGCGGACCACTGGTCAAACTTTTTGGTATGCGTGAATTCATTTGCCATTGTGTTGACAACAGAAACCTGCAGCCGGTTATCGCCCGCTTTTACGGCGCCGGATATATCAAACCGGTATGGGCTCCAAATCCTGCTTCCCACTCTGATCCCGTTCAATATAACGGCTGCCGTACCTTTTACTTCCCCAAGATCCAGGAGCAGCGCCTTGCCGGCCGCAGCGGCATCCAGGGAAAACACGGTTTCATATTCAGCCTCGCCTGAAAAATCCGCCCCAAGGGTATTTTCCCAATTACCAAGGTCAACAGGCTTTTTGCCGCCAAACTCCGCCGGCACGGGATCATTGCGGTGAATGGTATCGTTGATCTTAAACTGCCGGATTTTGCGGCATGTCCATGCAGATTCAAGGGTCTGAAAGTTTACCACCCCTGCCCCTGAGACCGGCTTCGGCGCGGACAGC
The DNA here is from genome assembly GCA_026002025.1 of Spirochaetia bacterium. Next base: position 527 of record BOAU01000060.1, read on the forward strand.
GCCGGATCAGTGAATGAAGGATCCGATGTAAACAGGTACACCCTGGAAAAAGCAATATGCAGATCGATTTCGCAGGACCAGCGGCCTTCGTTATATTCAGCGTTATCCGGAGTGAATGCCCTTATCTCGTCCTGTTCCAGATCCAGTTCGTATATGGGCGCCGTCTCGTTAAAATAAACCCGGCAATGATCGCTGTTCAGTCCTTCGTAGCTGACAAAGTACAGGCGCCCGTTTTCCAGCAGACGTTTACAGACCCGCAGATCTTTGTTTGGCGGTTCACAGCTAATGGTCCGTCCGCCGGAGAAAGCGCCGGCCGCCGCATCCGTTTTTTGCAATGCATCCGGGGAGCGGATTATTGTTCCGCCGGACGCGGCAAAGGCTTCCAGTTTTGTCTTTGAGGCTTCTTCCATATGCCGGTTATCGGGGATGCAGATGTACCGGTACCGCATAGGCCCTGCGCTTAAAACACCGCCTGACACTGTAGAAGCGCTCTCGCAGAGAAGATCATCGTCAATAATGTCATAGTCCCACTGGCAATCCAGCAGAGGGAACGCAAAGGCGTCCGTATTTGCCGCCGCCTGATCGCCGGCAGCGCCGCCGGCCCAGATGTCCCGGATGGGCAAATACAGCGCGGTACTGATATCACTGTGCCCCAGGCTGAGCAGATAAGCGAGCCGGGCCAGATAGCGGTAATAGACATGCAGGTAGGGGAACAGGGGATTTTGCGCACAGAATTGCGGCCGCTCAATGGCTATGGAGGGGCCGTCCACCGAGCTGTTGATAAGAGAAATGGTGATCTTGTTGATACCCCGGACAAACAGAAAATCGCTGATCCACTTCATGGTTTCCAGGGTCAGGGCAGTGCCGTAGGCTGCAAAGGATTCCGCCCATGCCCAGGGCTTTCCTCCCTGGTGCGCAACGGAAGAGGCGAATTTGGGGAAAAAGTGATTATTGCTGATAGGGAATACAACGGTATTATTACCGCCAAAAAATCCGGAACAGCTGATACTGGACTTTTCGCCGGGGAAAATTTGCATCCAGATCGTATCAACGCCCGGTACGGCTTGGTTATAATGGGTAAAAAATCTCCGATGGTGCTTAAAAATATAAACAGACTCTCAATTTTAAATTATATCCGCAGGCATAAGTTTACCACCAAAGCGGCCATCGCAACGGAAAGCGGCCTGACTTTCATGGCCATTCAGAAAATCATTGAGGAGCTGCTGGCCCACGGCCTGGTACGCCAGGATGCCTATGAGGGCGGACGCCTTGGACGCAAAGCCCTTACCTACACGATTGATGAAAATTACGGGTATACGATTGGCCTGCACATCAATATGTTTGAAACCCGCGTGGGACTGCTGAACCTGAACGGCGAGATTCTTCTCCACAAAAGCCTGAATATGACCGGACTTTCCGAAGATTCATCGGTATTTATCGATTCGATTACTACAATGGTAAACGCCCTTATTACCGAGAAAGGAATTGATAAAAGCAAGCTGCTCGGCCTGGGCATCGGCGTACCCGGCCCGGTCAATACCGCCGAGGGGCGCATCATGTCCCCGCCGAATATGAAAATGCTGCGCTACATGCCCCTGCGGCAGATTATGGAGCAAAAAACCGGATTGCCCGTTTTGCTGCACAAGGACACGAACGCCATCGCAATGGGCGAATACTGGCGGGGAGTCGGCGCATCTTATTCCGACATGGTCTATATCGACGCGGACATGGGCATCGGCAGCGGCCTTATCCTGAGCGGCGTCCTGCACGAGGGGGCCAATTCGATAGCCGGTGAATTCGGACATATCACGATTGATCCCCACGGGCCGCTCTGTAACTGCGGCAGCCAGGGCTGTCTTGAGGCCATGGGATCGGGCATTTCGATACTGAAAGAATTTAAAAGCCGGCTTGCGGAAAGGCCCGGACACCCCCTGGCTTCCTGTGCGGAGACCCTTACCATTCAGCAGGTTTTGAACGCCGGCGCTTCCGGGGATCCCCTGGCGGTTTCCATTTTGAACGAAGCCGCCTATAACATGGGCAGCGCGATAAGGAACCTTATCAACATTCTGGACCCGGAAATCATCATCCTGGGCGGTATTCTGACCCTGCAATACGAGCCCTATTTTACGATTGTCAAGGAAACCACCCTGCACAAACGGCTTGCGGGATCCCGCGAAAATCTGCTTGTTCCCACAACCAATGCCGACCACGCCGGCATGATCGGCGCCGGCGAACTGGTGGCGGACCATTTTTTCTCTACTCTGGTAAATGAGATACTCTTAAAAGATTGAGCTGGTTCGCGCTTTGACCCCTGCGCGTCCTACATACTCACCGTTTCTTTGATGGCATTTTCGACAAGCATATTGAGGGAGATACCGCGTGCGAAAGCAGTGAGCGCCGCTTTTCGGTGAAGGTCGGTACTTATCCGCACATTAAACGATCCCTTGAACGGTTTTTCCGGCTCTTTGTTCTTTTTGGTACAAAACGCCAAATATTCGTCAACCGCATGATGAAAATCCGTTGTTATCGCGTCTACGCTGTCACCTTCAAAAGAGATGAGGTCTTTAATGCCGACAACTTTTCCGAAAAATACGGCGTCTTCTTCGGAAAACTCAACGCTCCCCACGTACTCTTTGTAATGAAGATAGTTTTTCATAGTAAGCCCCTTTCCTGTAACGCAATGATAATATCGTGAACCTGATATTGTTTTAAAATACTCTCCGGGTGTGGTCTATGCAGGCGAATATAATCATTTTCTCCGTTTGTAAAAGCAATGCGCGACCCGCCGGTTTTGCCGCCCGCAGCGATTGAGTAGCCCAGATGACCCATGAGGGTGGTTAATTCCTCAAATGAAAAATTTTTAGGCTTTGATAATAAGCGCTCAATCAGCTTGGCTTTCTTCCCCAAAACTCCACCTCCACCATCTACTCAAATATACCCTGGAGTAAGAAAAAAAGCAACTAGTTTTAGTTGCAAACTGTTATACGGCCGAGTAGGCAAAGGCCCAAGTCTATAACAGAGGATGCCTGCCCGGTCTCCGGCGTTACCGGTAGAGCCGTAGCGCCGGGCCTCCGCTAAAACGGTAGTTGAACTATCACGCCATTTCCGGTATAATATAAAAATATGGAAGAAATGATTTTAAATACCGCATCGATACCGGAATATGTACTAAGCCGGATTCATAGTCCTACGGTGCGGATATGGGAAACCAATGGAACTATAGCCCTTCGGGAAAACGGCGAACCACCTGCACAAGCAAGCCGGGTAGGGTTTCTTAAAGGGCAAATCGAAGCTCCGGCAGATTTTGACACCATGGGACAAGCAGCCATTACCGCCTTTTTTGAGGGTTCCGTGTGAAACTGTTGTTAGATACCCATGGCGCGGCTTGCTGGATAATGGGTATGAGGAATTGAGTATCAATAGCCTTCACCCCTTGATGGTTGCCAATCTTCCACCCATTCACAAGGACCCGTTTGACAGGATATTGATTGCCCAATCCCGTGTGGAACGTATTCCGTTCTTAACGGTGGATACAACCGTAGCGAAATATGGTGGTTCTATAATTTTTGGCAAGAAATCCGACAACGCACTCTAATTACGCACAGGTCTATATTCCTTACCAGGGCTGATTTGCCTTCATATAGGCAAGGCCCGCCTGCTCTGTTTCCACCGCCAAACCCCATAAACCGGTGACAGGCACTCCTGCGCCCCTGACGTCTGCCCGGCATCCGTAGTGCTTACATTGTTTTTGCCTGTTTTCGAGGTGAGATTAAGGCAGATTGAATAAAACCGCTATACCGCCGCATACTGTTTCACAAGGGACAAATTCGGCGTCAGGCGCCTTTCGCGTTCACCTTGATTTATCCCCCATGATACTGTATTATCTAATTGAGAGGTGAAATAGAAACAATATGGAAGCAGTTAAAGGGTATTTCAAAGATAAAACCTTCATTAGCGATAGCGATGTTTCAATTCCCGATGGGCAGCCGGTTATTGTCACCATTTTGGATTTTCTCAAGTCCCCTGTTTCAGAAGCCCAAGGGCTTAGAAAAATCTTTGCGGATGGTTTTGATGCCATTCAAGCGGTGGAAGGCGAAGATCTCACCGAAGAATTTGACAAGGCGCTTGCCGAGGGCATTAGCTTCCGGAATGTGGACTTTTCATGACCTATGCCCTGGACGCTGATATCATCTCTTTTCGACTGAAAGGCTTACACGATATGCGGCAAAGGATTGATACTACCTTAGCTGCGGAGAATATCGTTATCATTCCACCAATAAGCTATTATGAAGTTCTCCGGGGTTTAATTGCCATCAATGCAACAAAGAAGCTGCAATTATTTGAAACAATGAACCAGCAGCTTGGCCAGCGTGACATGGAACGCGCCGATTGGATTCGGGCGGCTCATTTATTTGCGGAGTGCAGATCCGCTAACCATACCATGGAAGGTTCCGATTTATTACAGGCAGCATACTGTTTGCAGCACGGTTTTATACTCGTAACCCATAACACAACACATTTTAATCATATACCCGATTTAACTATTGAAGATTGGGTTAGGTAAATCCGGTGACAGTCACTCATTTGTCTGCCCCCCAACCGGAGATCGGCTTACATCAACTGGCGCTCCGGCCTCCGGCGCTACCTGGAGCGCCGCCTACACTAAAACGGCGTCAGACACTATAGGCGATACTTAGCGGAAAACCGAAGAAAATAAACCACGGACCACACGGGACAGCACGGACTTTTGCTTTGATTTCTTGCCTTTTTGTCCGTGTGGTCCGTGGTTAAATTCTTCTTAAGTATACGCATATGGTGACAGGCGCCTTTCGCGTTCCCTATTCATATCATCTATCAGGAAACAGTAGTTCCTTAATAGGTGTGAAAAAACTCTCCTTAGCTGATTTTATTGATGAAAAATGATAAACATCTACCAGCTTAATCTTTTTTCCGTCCAAGTCCATTTCAAATAATCTTGCTTCAGGAGATTCTGGAGGATATGCGCTCAACTCTGTTAATTTTCCAAAACACAAATCCAAATGTTTTTTATCAATCTTACCGTTCCATAAATTTCCGGTAATAATGTATTCAGGATCGAGTAACTTTAACTCATCCTGAAAATAGTTGTGTTTTTCAAGCTGCGAGTCTTCTAAAAATTGATTTATGCCGTCCCAATCAGCTTCACCTCCGCCGTCTGTGTCATTGGAATACTTTGAAATATTCATAAAGGCGAAACCGAAATCACCCGTTTTAACCATTTCTTTGCCGTAGTCGCTAGCCTTCATCAATTGTTCAAATTCTATTTTTCCATCACTTTTGAACAATTGCACCATGGTCATTAGGTGGCGCCCAAAATTGTTATTTTGGATTCCAGCTTTGAACCAGCCGAGAAATGTGCCAATATAATCACCATATACGTTATTATCAGCCCCTGATGTAATCCCACGCGCTTCCCTGCCTACAAACAAAACCTTATGCTGTTTGTTGTAGTAATTTGGGAAAAAACCGTCGGTGTTAAACCAGTCTTTGTATTCTTCATTATTAAGTGATTCACGCCACTCGTCCATAAGCGCAAGAAGCGCCTTTCTTTTTTCTGTTTCGATTCCTGTGAAATACTGTGCTACGGTATCATTCATTTTTCTTCTCCTTTCGCCCATTGGCGAACATTGTTTGTTCTATTCCTCATATGAAGGACAGCCCCTGCCGCAAGGCAGGGCATTGTTGTTTGTTACCCTAAGGGCGGCCCGCCGAAACAAGCCACCCTTAGTCCGCTATTCCAGTTCGCCTTAGGGCGTTCCCGCCTGTATCCTGCTCGCATAGCTGCTCCACCCGCTCATCCCTTTATAGGCCGTCACGACACTTGTGGGCACGTAGATGGCAGCAGTGGAATAAAACCCGTAAATCCCCAGTGTCGTTAAAGGCGTTGTGGCTCGCAGTACATATACCGAGGTCAGGCCGATACAGTCATAGAACGCCCAGTCGCCGATAGAGGTAACGCTGTTGGGGATGGTAACCGAGGTCAGGCCGATACAATGATAGAACGCTTTGTCGCCGATAGAGGTAACGCTGTTGGGGATGGTAACCGAGGTCAGGCCGTTACAAAAATAGAACGCCCAGTTGTCGATAGAGGTAACGCTGTTGGGAATGGTAACCGAGGTCAGGCTGGTACAGTTATAGAACGCCCAGTTGTCGATAGAGGTAACGCCGTTGCCGATGGTAACCGAGGTCAGGCTGGTGCAGTTATAGAACGCAGAGTCGCCGATAGAGGAGGTAACACTGTTGGGGATGGTAACCGAGGTCAGGCTGTTGCAATCATAGAACGCAGCGTGGCCGATAGAGGTAACACTGTTGGGGATGGTAACTGAGGTCAGGCCACTACAGCCAGAGAACGCCTGGTCGCCGATAGAGGTAACGCTGTCGGGGATGGTAACTGAGGTCAGGTCCCTACAGTCCTCGAACGCCCGGTAGCCGATAGAGGTTACGCTGTTGGGAATGGTAACCGAGGTCAGGCCACTACAGTCCTCGAACGCCCGGTCGCCGATAGAGGTTACGCTGTTGGGAATGGTAACCGAGGTCAGGCCACTACAGCCAGAGAACGCAGAGTCGCCGATAGAGGTTACGCTGTTGCCGATGGTAATCAAGGTCAGGCCGCTATAGCCAGTGAATATCGACTTGAAATTAGTAACGACATAATTGGTATTGATAACAACCGAGGTCAGGCTGCTACAGCCATAGAACGCCTGGTCGCCGATAGAGGTTACGCTGTTGCCGATGGTAATTGATGTCAGGCTGCTACAGCCATAGAACGCCTGGTCGCCGATAGAGGTTACGCTGTTGCCGATGGTAACCGAGGTCAGGTTGCTACAGTTATAGAACGCCCAACCCTCAATAGAGGTAACAGGTTTACCATCAATTGTTGAGGGAATAGTGAGATTTGTTGAAGCCCCCGTGTATCCGGTAATCGTTATGTTACCACTGCTAACCGTGTAAATAAAATCTCCTGTAGGAGTCACAGTAACCGTCGCGACAGAACTTGTCGCCGTTGCTGTTTTAGTCCCGCTCACGCTGTTATTGGTATTGGTAACTACCACGTAGTAGTAGAGTGTTCCTGTGGCAGAGGTAACGGGGGTATAGCTTGCACTGTTCGTGCCTACTGGGGTTCCGCTTGTCGCACTGTTGCTTGTGTTCTTGTACCACTGATACGAGAGTACGCCGCCGTCCGTTCTGCCCGCACTTACAGTAAGGGCTGTCGCCCCCGCGTCTTGACCATAGCTTGCCCCCAGCGGCTGTACACTGATGGTTGGGGTTGCCGCGTTGACAAGTGCGTTCACCGTAAAGCTGACATTAAAGCCCGCCGTAATCCCATTGCCGCCGCTTACCGTTACCGTGGCGCTATAGGTTCCTGCCGTAAGACCGGTATTGGGAACCACCGTAAAGCTGCCGGTCCCACCTGCCGCGATGCTGCCTATTGATGTTGTCGAAAGGGAAAAAGCAGTGCTGTTAGTCCCGGAAAGCGCTGCCGTCAATGCTCCGGTCGCTTGATTCCCCGTATTGGTAATGGTTACGCTTTTTTCGGTCTGCGTTCCATATCCGGACGCTTCTACCGGGAAGGTATGGGTCCCGGAAACGTCAAGATTTATACCATAAATGGGATTCGAGCTTACCGTAAAGCTGACATCAAAACTCGCCGTAATCCCATTACCGCCGCTTACCGTTACCGTGGCGCTATAGGTTCCTGCCGTAAGACCGGTATTGGGAACCACCGTAAAGCTGCCGGTCCCACCTGCCGCGATGCTGCCTATTGATGTTGTTGAAAGGATAAAGGACCCGCTGTCAATCCCGGAAAGCGCCGCCGTCAATGCTCCGGTCGCCTGATTCCCCGTATTGGTAATGGTGACGCTTTTTTCGGTCTGCGTTCCATAACCGGGCGCTTCTACCGGGAAGGTATGGGTCCCGGAAACGTCAAGATTTATACCATAAATGGGATTCGAGCTTACCGTAAAGCTGACATCAAAACTCGCCGTAATCCCATTACCGCCGCTTACCGTTACCGTGGCGGTATGGGTTCCTGCCGCAAGCCCGGTATTAGGAACCACCGTAAAGGCATTGTTTTCACCTATTGCAATACTGGCTAACACGGTTTGAGGAAGGGTAAAGGAATCATGGCCGGTCCCGGAAAGCTCAACCGTCAAGGCTCCGGTCGCCCGGCTGCCGGTATTGGTAACGATTACGCCTTTGCCGGTCCGTGCCCCATACCCCGGCGCCGCCGCCGGGAAGGTATAGGTTCCAGTCTGGCTCAAGCTGATGCCGTAGCTATGATCACCAGTAATGATAACCTCTGCGGCTGCGGTCTTGCCGCCATCGGTGGTGCTTACCGTAATGGTTACGGCGCCTTCCGCTACGCCGGTTACGATGCCGTCAGCCACGATGGCCTTTGTGGTGTCGCTGCTGGACCAAACGACGGTTTTGTCATCCGCATCTGCGGGCGCAACCGTGGCCGTTAGGTTTCCGCTTGCTCCAACGGCAATGCTTAATGCTGCCGGGCTCAAGGTGACACTTTCTACAGAGACACCCTCGCCGCCCTTGGGGCAGGCGGTAAAAACAAACGCTGTGATGAACATGAGGGTCAGTAAGGCCGGTATCATCGTGCTGCTTTTCTTCTTCATTTTCCATCTCCCTTTGTATGCACCGCCCTCAAGGGTATCTTAACAAAATAACAATTATAATTATTAACAAAAATTATAATAAACAACAATAAGCGCTTTGTCAACATTTTTAACAGCCTATAGCATTTAAAATATGGAAATATATGCCGCATTCGGAGCCGAAAACTTGACAGGGCAAATATAATGACCCTGCAGGAAATTTTCATCGCAAACCTGAAGGAGTACCGGAAGCTGCGGAAAATCTCCCAAATGGCGCTTGCCGAGGAGTGCGAATCGGCCCAAACCTATATTTCCGAGCTGGAAATGGGGAAAAAAAGCCCATCCCTGCTCATGGTGGAGCGTATTGCCTCGGCCCTTGGCATAGAAGCGGTGTATTTGTTCCAGGACAGGTCCCCGGAGGCCCGGAAGAACCTGAGCCATACCCAGAAGCAGGAAATGGCGGATCGGATGCACTCGGCCCTGGTTAACATCATCGAAGATTATTAGCGGGAATTCACCGATACTTAAGGTGAGGTCCGAATCAAAAATGAAAAACCACGCCATCCCTCAGGAAATAAACGACCGCCAAAGTATCCTTATGGGAAACCCCAATAACGGGAACATGATCGTTTTCATTTATGATGAGGACATGGAAGCCAGGGCCGAGTTTATTCCCTCAAGGGATGGGGGGACCCCCTTAAATCCTGAACTGATAAACCTCATCCTTAAAAGGCTCGACATCGTCCACGGCATCCAGTGGGGGATCATTCAGGAAACGATGATCGAGTGCAACAAGAGCGGCAAACCCATCAGGGATGTGATTATCGCGCGGGGGGACAGGCCGCAGGATGAAGTGAGCGAATATTATGAGATGAATCCCCACCTGATCCAACAGCCCTTGCCTGCCGGCACGGAGCGGCGGATCGATTACCGCGCATGGTCCCCCTTCATCATCGTAAAAAGAAATCAGACCCTGGCCCGGTTTCATCCGAAAAAGGACGGAATAGCGGGGAAAAACATCCGCGGCGCGGCTGTCCCCTTTGAGGTATGCAGCCCTGTGGGGGTTAGCGGGGGCAAAAATACCCGTATTGAAGGAAAATTTATTGTCGCCGATATTGACGGCCAGTTTATCGAAAACAAGAATGTCTTAACCGTTGAGGATTCCCTCACGATCAAGGGACCGGTGGGATATGCCACGGGCAACATCATCTTCCCCGGGGATGTGACCATTAATGGGCCGGTAGCCGACGGTTTCAAGATCTATTCCGGGGGCTCGGTAACGATAAAGCAGACCTTTGACATGACCGACGCGGTCATCAAGGGGGACCTGAATGTAAGCGGGGGGATCATCGGCCGGGGACAGGCCATGGTCAAGGCAGGCGGTGGCATCAGGGCCAAATTTATTGAGAACTGCCGGGCCGCCGCACGCAAGGCGGTCATCATTGAAAGGGAAATTATCAATGCCAGTATCTTTACCCTGGAAAACATCGAAATGGGCGACAGGGGGATCATCCTTGGGGGCGACATGTACGCCGTCAAGGGAATCCGTACCGGGGGCATCGGGAGAAAGGAGGGAAGATCCACCCGTATCCACTGCGGCATTGATTTTACGGTGGATCAGGAAAAGGAAAAACACACCGGTCGGCTGCGGATCATCGCAGCAAAACTGAAAAGGCTCCGGGACCTTATGGAAACTGCCCGGGAAGGCACAGAGGACCGGATCAAAATGGATGAACTCCTCCAAAAACTTGAAGAAGAACAGCAGAAAACCTCAGAAAAAATTTCAGAACTCCTGGGACGGCTCATCACCTGTGAAGATGCCGTAGTGGAAGTAACCGGGGACATTGTTCCCGGCACCCTCATCGAAATCTGCCAGGCGGCCCTCTTCGTCTCCGCACCCCTCAAACATGTCCGCGTCAGGCTGGACAGGGAATTGCGGACGATTATTACAGAAAAACTGTAAGAAGAAGAATTTTAACCACGGACCACACGGACACCACGGACTCCTGCTTTCTTATCCTTTCCTTTGTCCGTGTGGTCCGTGTGGTCCGTGGTTAAATTTTTCTTGGTTATATTTTCTTCATATCGAAAAACGTGCAGGCATTAGTGAATGTTTCTGCGGCGAGGGTAGCGGGGTCTTTTTCCAGTATTCCTGCGATAAATTCCGCGATATGTACAAGATACCGGCTTTCGTTGCGGCCATTGCGTTTGGCCCCCGGCATATTGCGGGGCATAAGATAGGGGGCATCGGTTTCCAGGAGCAGTTTATCCGGGGGAATTTTTTTGATGAGGGAAATAAGATGGCTGCCCCGCCGTTCGTCGCAGATCCAGCCGGTAATGCCGATCCAGGCGCCTAATTCCAGATATGTTTCCAGTTCCTTTTCGCCGCCTGAAAAACAGTGGACCACCATCCTCTTTATGTTTGTTAAGTGATTTCGCAGTATTGCGGAAAAATCATCAAAAGCGTCCCGTTCATGGAGAAAAAGGGGCAGATTACATTCCGCGGCAAGGGCGATCTGGGCTTCAAAACAGGAACGCTGTTGGTCACGGGGTGAAAAATCCCGGTTATAGTCCAGGCCGCATTCACCGATGGCTGCAACTTCGCTGTGCACAGCAAGGCTGCGGATCAGATTCTCCGCCCCGGCGTCCCAGTCTTTGGCATTGTGGGGATGCACCCCTGCGGTGGAAAAGAGTTTTCCCGCATTGGCGGCGGTACGGGGGGAATGAGCTGCGGCGTACTCCTGCGCCAAACAACTGGATTCCGCGCTGCTGCCGGTGATGATCAGGGGGGACACACCCGCCTCTTCCGCGGAACGGACCACGGCGTCACGGTCCGCGTCAAAGGCGCTGTTCATCAGATTAATACCGATATCAATTAAAGGCATATTGCATAAGATATACTAGAAAAAATAGTTAGATTCCAGTATTATTGTATCAAGGCCGCCGCCGAGGGGCCGCAAATAGGCCGGTCAAGGCTATTTTGGAGGTTTTTATGTACAGTGTGGGGATTGCGTATCTTTTGTGGCTTTTTTCCGGCTGCGGGGCCCTGGGTTTTCACCGTTTTTATCTGGGGAAGATCCCTACGGGGATTCTCTGGATGTGCACCGGGGGACTTGGCATGGTCGGTTCCATTTATGATTTTTTCACCCTCTCAGGCCAGGTTCGGGAGGCAAATATCCGCAACGCACTGTACAACAACATGAGCCGTCCGCAGAATATCAGGGGCCGCCATGGCGCCTGGCGTTATGTCAACGATGGGGAATCCCATGTGGTGCGCGAAAAAGAAAGCGTCGAACGGACTATCCTGAGACTTGCCAAGGAAAATAAGGGTGTCCTCACCGCCAGCGAAGTGGCCCTGGGCGCAAATATCCCCATTGAGGAAGCAAAAAAGGATCTGGACGCCCTGGTGAGCAAGGGTTTCGCGGAACTGCGGGTCCGCAAATCGGGCACCCTGGTATATACCCTGCCTGAAATGATGGACAGCGACGAACCGCTGGAAGATTTTTAATTTTTTTTCGATTACCACTGGATCAATTTGTTTTTATTACTTATACTAAGTACAATAATTTTTCTACCAAGGAGCATTAAATGCCGAAAACTGAACATCCCGGACTTGTTGTGAAGGCC
>BOAU01000061.1 GCA_026002025.1 Spirochaetia bacterium
ATGCTTGCATTCAACGCATTAAAAAAATCGCCTTTGGGTTTCGGAACAAAGAACGGTTTAAGCGTTCTATCCTTTTTCACCTGGGCGGTTTGGACATGAGTCCTTCCACCTCATAGCCGGAAGAGCCAATTCATTTTTTTAATAGCGCCGAATAAGCATAATATCTATCCTGAATATTATCCCCTGGAAAGACCGGATGGGATTACTCGAACAGAGCAAATTATGAATGTCTTGCCGGAAAATCTTAAAGACGTTGTAATTTACCCCCGTGATTATATTCTGTCAAAAAAATCATCCGAATTAATACCGCCGGTTGAGACGATACAATATTATCAATACGGTACTCACTGGAATATGCTGGGTGCAATGAATGCGTTTGATTTATTGTATCAAAAAATTATAGATAATTTTCCAGATGTAGTCTTCCCAAAATTGGAATACAACATAGATATAAAAAACGAACCCTATATTGATAGCTGGCTTACAACTTTGGGGTTTACATCTGCATCGTGGGAGTATTATAACACCCATGCAATAATCGAACCAGAAAACAAATGGACATATTATTATACATATACAAAAAACGAAGACCGCAATAGGGTCATTACAGAAAACAAAAACCCCGGTTTACCCAGGGCGATAATTTTTCGAGATTCCTTCTTTTCTGCCCTGGAATCTTTTACTTCAACAATGTTTTCTTCCGCTGAATATAATTGGAGATGGTTTAATGAAAGTGAAAAAGGGTATATCCTTAACAACAAACCTGATATCATCATATGGGAAATGGCAGAGCGTTATATTACCGGGATACCCAATGCTACATGGAACTAGCGTCATCGTTTCTATATCTCCCATGCCGGATACGATATAACATGATATACTGCAAAGCCTATGCTGCCCCTGTACAAACTTGAACAGCTCCCCCGTTCCCAGCGCCTGCGGAAAATTGCCCGGGACTTCGGCGATTTTGAATCCCGTTTGATCCGTAATGATAATCTGACCGGCGCTGAGATTCAGTATGTAACGGATATTCTCGCCCTGCTTGTGCGGGACGCCGTCTTCCCGCTCGCCGCTATCCAGGCCATACTCACCGTTCAAGAAGCGTTAACCGCTTCCGTCGCCGGCGACGCCCCTGCCGATGCCAATGCCGCCGATCTCCGCCGCAGCCTAAACACGGTGCGTCATATCCTGCTGGCAGAAACCGGCCGCTATCCGGCGGACTGGGACTTTATCGGCGCGGACGGCGCATTGGATTCCGCAAAGCGGCGGCCCTTTCCGGGGATGCGGGTCTACCTTGAGGACATCCGCTCCCCCTTTAACGTGGGGGCCATGTTCCGCAGCGCGGAATCCTTCGGTGCGGAAAAGATTCTGCTCTCCCCCCTCTGCGCCGATCCCCATCACCCCCGCTCCGAGCGGACCGCCATGGGCTGTGTGGATGCGCTGCCCTGGGAACGGCTGCCCCTGGACGCCCTGGAAGGGCCGGTCTTTGCCCTGGAAACCGGGGGTATCGATCTGGCGGAATTTCCATTTCCGGGAGCTTCGCCGGATGTCCCGATTCAGGGGACCATGATCGTGGGTTCAGAAGAATTGGGGGTAAGCCCCGCCGCCCTTGCCGCGGCGGACGCTTCCCTGGGCAGGGTTAGTATTACTACCTATGGCGCAAAGGGTTCCCTTAACGTGTCAACGGCATTCGGGATCGCCATGCAGAAATGGGCGGAGGTACTGGCAAAATTTACAGTTCCCTAAGCGTGTGGGGAAATTCCGTTAACCGTTCTGCCCCATCAGCCTTTATAAAAAGAATATCCTCGATTCTGATGCCGAACTTACCCGGTAGGTAGATCCCCGGTTCATCGGAAAAGCTCATCCCCGGCGCAATGGGCAGGGTGTTGCCCTTCACCATGTAGGGATCCTCGTGGATATCCAGGCCGATGCCGTGGCCCAGGCGGTGGGTGAAAAACTCCCCGTATCCTGCCTGCTGAATGACTCCGCGGGCCGCGGCGTCCACCGCTTCGCAGGGAAGGCCGGACCGGGGGGTCTTAAAGGCCGCTTCATTGGCCTTGAGCACAATTTCGTAGACCTCTTTGAACTCATCGCTTGCCTTGCCGATAACCGGGGTCCGGGTCATGTCCGCCTGGTAGCCAAAATAGACTCCCCCAAAATCGATCACCACCGGGTCGCCTTTGGCGATGATCCTGTCGGAGGTCCCGTGGTGGGGGCTTGCGCCGTTTGCCCCTGATGCCACGATGGGTCCCCACTCGGCCTTTTCCAGCCCGGCCTGGGTACAGAATTCGGTCAGCTGCGCTGCCGCTTCCTTTTCGGTACGGCCCTCAAGGCCCCATTTAAAAAGTTCCTCCAGACCCCGGCCCGCCAAAACCTGGGCCTCTTTGAGGAGCGAATATTCTTCATCATCCTTGAGCATCCGCAGGGGGGAGAGGATGGCGGAAGCCCCCAGCCAGCGGTTTTTGGGGAGCCGTTCCTGCAGGGCAAGCAGGTTCCCGCTCCACATCCGGCTATCAACGGCGATAGGGCCGTCGGCCGCAGGGCCAGTTTTATTCTTTATAAAAGAGGTCAAAATCGCGTAAGGGTCTTCCCCGTCAACGTGGGCCTTGCATTCCGCCATATCAGATAATTCAGGGTTGATCCCGGCCTTCTCAAAATTCGGGTAGAGGAAAAAGGCCTCATCTGCGGTAAGCAGAAAGCAGATGAGCCGGTCTGACTGGTGGCCGTTAAAGCCCGTGAGGTAGCGGAGGTCCATCGTAGGCGAGAGCAGCAGGGCGCTGATGCCCGCTTTTGCCATGTGCGTCCGCGCCCGTGTCCAGCGTTGTTCAAAAATATCTTTTCTATTCACAATAGTACTGCTATGCTGGAATATGGTATTATAGTCAAGGAGGGAAATATGATTATTGAAGGAAGCATGGAGGTTAAGGCCTCCGTCAAACTCCGGTACGGCATGGTCGGCGGGGGGCCGGGCTCCTTTATCGGGGACGTGCACCGGAAGTCGATTGCGCTGGACGGCCTTGCGGAGATCGTTGCGGGCTGTTTCTCCCGCTCCCCGGAGGGCACCGTGACCACCGGCCGGGCCCTGGGGCTCGACCCGGACCGACTCTACAAAACCGTTGAGGAAATGGCCGAGGCGGAGGCCAAACGGCCCGACAAAATCGATTTTGCGGTGATCGTGGTGCCCAACTACGGCCACTATCAGGCGGCAAAGGCTTTTTTAAGCCGAGGTATTCCCGTGGTCTGCGAAAAGCCCCTCTGTTTTGAAGAGGCCGAGGCCCGTGAGCTGGCGGACATGGCGAAGAAAAACAGGCTCCTCTTCGGCGTCACCTACTGTTACACGGGGAACCCCACAATCAAACATGCCAAAGAGCTGGTAAAGCAGGGGGAAATCGGCGAAATCACCTTCATCAACGCCGAATATCCCCAGGAGTGGCTCATTGCCCCTGCGGAAAAACAGGGGAGCAAGCAGGCGGAATGGCGGACTGACCCGAAAATGGCGGGTAAATCCAACAGTGTTGGCGATCTCGGTTCCCATATCGAAAATATGATAAGTTATGTCACGGGGCTGCGAATCAAATCCCTCTGCGCCCGGCTGGACCGCATCGGTCCGGGGCGGGTGCTGGACGACAACGCCACCATCATGCTTGAGTACGAGGGCGGCGCGAAAGGGGTCTACTGGACCAGTCAGGTTGCGGCGGGTTATGACAATGCCTTCCGTTTCAGAATTTTCGGAACGAAAGGGGCCATCCAATGGAACGAAGAAGCCTGCAATTATCTGGAGCTCTTCCGTTTCGGTCAGCCCAACGCGGTGCTGTCCCGGGCCAAGGACCCCTTTTATCCCCATGCCCAGAGCTATTCCCGCCTCCCCTCCGGCCATCCCGAGGGGTATTTTGAGTCCATGGCCAATGTTTACAGGAACTACATCGGCGCACTGGTCAAACAGCGGAATGGCGAAGAGCTCACCGAAGCGGACCTGGACTTCCCCAATGGGGAAGACGGGATCAACGGGGTGCGGTTCATCGGAAAATGTGTAGAAAGCTCCGACAAAGGGGCTGTTTGGGTTAATTTCTAATTTTTATAGGAGGTTGATATGGCAAGACCGGTTACGATTTTTACCGGACAATGGGCGGATTTACCCTTCGAGGTAATGTGTAAAAAAATTAAATCCTTTGGGTACGACGGGGTGGAGATCGCCTGCTGGGGGGATCACCTCGATCTCAAGAAAGCGGCTACGGATCCGGCGTATGTGGAGAACCGCAAGGCAATCCTCGCCAAGAACGGGCTCAAAACCTGGGCCATCGGCACCCACCTGATCGGCCAGTGCGTGGGCGACCTCTGGGACCCCCGGCTGGACGGCTTCGCTCCCCCGGAACTTGCCGGGCAGCCGGAAAAAATCCGGGCCTGGGCTATTGAGTATATGAAGTACGCAGCGGCGGCGGCGAAGAATATGGGCGTAAAGGTGGCCACCGGCTTTATGGGCAGCCCGGTGTGGAAGTACTTTTACTCCTTCCCCCAGACCAGCGAAAAGATGATCGACGATGCCTTTAAAGAAATAGTAAAACTGTGGACCCCCATCTTTGACGAATTCGACAAGTACGGGATCAAGTTTGCCCTTGAAGTGCACCCCACGGAAATCGCCTATGATTACTACACCGCCGAGCGGCTCCTCAAGGAATTCAACTACCGCCCGACCCTGGGTTTCAACTTCGATCCCTCCCACCTGATCTGGCAGGGGGTGACTCCCCACATCTTCCTCCGGGATTTTGCCAAATATGTCTACCATGTGCACATGAAGGACGCCGCGGTCACCCTGGACGGCAAGGCGGGAATCCTGGGCTCCCATATCACCTTTGGCGATACCCGGCGGGGCTGGAACTTCCGCTCCCTGGGCCACGGCGACGTGGACTTTGAAAACATCATCCGTGAACTCAACGCCGTCAACTACCAGGGTCCCCTCTCGGTAGAATGGGAGGACTCCGGCATGGAGCGGGAATTCGGCGCAAAGGAAGCCTGCGAGTTTGTGCGAAAGGTTGACTTTTCGCCCTCAAATGTGGCCTTTGACAGTGCGCTGAAGACGGAGTAGGCGGGTACAGCAGAAAAGGGGAGGGAGAGTATCCCTCCCCAAATTCCTTTGGATACATTATTGAGCTTAAGGCAACTGAAAAGACTGAACTGGTCAAAAGTTTTGACCGGTTCAATTCTCTAAAGCATTCAACGGTACTGCCCAAGGCATTTACTGAAAAAGGCCTGTATATGCTTGCAACGATTCTAAGAAGTCCATATGCAACAGCAACGACCATTGCCATTATAGAAACCTTTACAAAAACACGGGAACTTTCAAGAATGGTAACCGTATTATCGCAAACAAAAGAAAAAAACGAACAAAAATCGCTTATGCAAAAGAGTGGAGAAATTATCGCAGAATTGTTGGATAATGATTTATCAATATCCGGGACAGAAACAAGTTTTGAAATTGACCTGTCGGTAATGAAGTTTAAACATATTGTTAAAAAGACTGTAAAAAGTGATTGATGGAGAACCCAATGACCGCCTTACGCGAAGCCATCCCTCAAGACATTAACCGCATCATGAACCTGGAAAGGCTGTGCTTCAACGAATACACTCAGGAATCCGCGGAAACCTATCGGGAAAGGATAGAATATTTCCCCCAGGGCTTTATGATCCTTGAGGCGGAGGGTGCATTCGCCGGTGCTGCATCATCGGAAATCTGGCCTTACCGTGCGGAAATTTCTGCGGAGGACTTTTCCCTGAGCCACTCCATCGGCGGCGCCCTGGCCCTTGATGGGGAAGAGCTGTACATTTCTTCAATCGCCGTACTTCCCCAATTCAGGGGCAGGGGCTATGGAGCGCTTTTATTCAGGGGCCTAATCGATCATGTTAAGGAAAAATTTCCCCGGGTAACGAAGGGCATTTTGCTAATCAACGAAGACTGGAAAGGGGCCCGGCAAATTTATGTACGGAACGGTTTTTCTGATCAGGAAATATTGAAGGGCTTTTTTACCGAATCTGACGGCACAAAAAGGGACGGCATCGTCATGCGGAACGATCGGATTTGATCAAGCGCTAGTCCTTCACCGATTTAAAACATTCATCGATCACCGGGTTCAATGATTCAAGGGCGAAGCCCAGGGCCGCTAGTTCCGCCCGGTCTCTGCTTTCGGCCCAGTTCATGTAGGGGTCCGCGTAATGATCCCGCAGGAAGTTGTAGACCAAATCTTCCGCCCTTTCAGGAATGTTGAAGAAGCGGCCCTTCCCGGCGCCCAGGATTTTACGGATCGCGGGGCGGGCGTGGGTAAGGAAACGTTCCCGGTACAGATCATAGGTCCTGCCCGACAATACCCGCAGCCGGTCG
Organism: Spirochaetia bacterium; assembly: GCA_026002025.1. The sequence continues at coordinate 6,374 of BOAU01000061.1, forward strand.
GAAACGGACCCCCCTGCGGCGTGTTCCGCTACCCGCTTCACGGGCGGGCGGACAACGGGGATGGGCCGCTGACGGTTCCGTTTCTGCGGCGCCGGCGTCATGGCGGCGACATTCCGGGGGAGACTTTTTGCGGCAGCGGGTCTTGTGACAACGCCCTGTTGCTGGACCGCCTTCTTTTGAACCGCCTTTTTTTCGGCGGCCACGGCCTGTTTCTTTGCCCTGCCGCTCTGTTTCACGGCGGCTTTCCGGGCGGTCTGTTTTTTCCTGGCGGAATATCCCGCAGCGGCGGAAGCGGCGGATCGCGCGGCCAGGGCGGCTGCGTCCTGATCCAGAAGAATATTTTTCAGGGTGATCCATTTTTGCTGAAGGTAGCGATCCCCCAGAACAGAATAATAGTATCCCTGCACCAGGGCGGACAGGACCGAGCCGAGGATTTCATCATCCCGGTGTTTTGCCCGTCTGCCCTGACGGATTAAAAGGTATGCCTCATGGTTTTTTTTGCCGTACTTACGGGAATAGAGGAAGACGATACGCTCAAAGCCGGGATCTTCAACCAGGTTCCAGTATTTAAAACAGTAGGCCAGGGTTTGATCCTCCGCACGGTGAATGGACGGGGATATCTCGATCCGGTCAAGGTCTGCGGGAGAAAAGGTCACCGAGGAAAAAGCGCTCCGGGGGGCAAGGCGCCGGTTCTGTCCCGCCTGCCTTTGCATCCGTTCCCGGCGCTGTAACTCATTCCCTACCACGGCCAGGGACTGGTTATGATAAGAACGGACCAGTTCAGCCGCCTGCCCCATGGACTTAACATGAAAATTCAGCATTTGGGAATAACGAAGCAGCCGCTCGATCCCGATAATCGCTTCGTAACGGGTTCTTGGAAGAATCTTCGAAATATCCTCCGCAACCCGGATCGTCGAATATACATCCCGCTTGTTGTAAGCGGCCATTTTGCTGTCGATATAAATGATGGACCGGCGTATACGGTCCAGGGAACGTTCAGTCAGTTTCCGGTAGGCCACCGCAAGCAGCTGCCGGTAAATCGGATTATGGCTGCGGTAGGTTTGGAAAAGGGCGGTCCGCAGGCGATCTTCGGGATAGCGGGGCTTGAGCCGGGTTTGAAAAATACGCAGCGCGTCCCGTTCCTTTCCGATGCCCCGGAAATAGTAATACCGTTCGATATCAGGATCGTTATCGGGCTGGAGCAGGGGATACTCTGTCCTGAGCAGTTCTTTTTGAATTTCCGTAAGATCCATTGATTCATAATAGAATCTTACGCCCCTTTATGCAATGAACCATCTTATGTTATGATAAACCATGAATATTTTTAACAACCTTTCATTAACTGCGGGAATCGGCGGACTCCTCCTGGTTATGATGAGCGGGACCGCCTTTGCGGCCCCCGGCGATGCCGCCCTGGGGAACGGCCTTTTTGCCCGGATCACCACCAACAAAGGCGATATTGTGGTGCGCCTTGAATACCAGAAGACCCCCCTCACGGTCTGCAATTTCGTGGCCCTTGCGGAAGGTAAGATGGATGTGGCCCGGGGCAAGCCCTTTTACAACGGCATCACCTTTCACCGGGTCATTGCTGACTTTATGATCCAGGGCGGCGACCCCCTTGGGAATGGTACCGGCGGCCCCGGTTACCAGTTCCCCGATGAATTCGATTCCAGCCTGAAGCACAGCGGGCCGGGGATTCTCTCCATGGCCAATGCCGGGCCGGGCACCAACGGCAGCCAGTTCTTCATCACCCATGTGGCGACCCCCCATCTGGACGGCGCGCATACCGTGTTCGGCCGGGTGGTCCAGGGCCAGGATGTGGTCAACGCCGTCAGACAGGGCGACAGAATTGAGACCATCACCATTATCCGCAACGGCCCGGAAGCCGCAGCCTTCAAGGCGGATCAGGCTACGTTTGATAACCTGCTGCGGAACGCCGGAGCATCCGCCGCCGCCAGGGCCCAGGCCCGGCGGGACGCGGACATCGCCCAAATCAACACGAAATATCCCAACACCCAGCTGACCCCTTCGGGGATCAGGTACATCATCCAGAAAGAGGGGAAAGGCGAAAAACCCGCGGCGGGCAAAACCGTCCGGGTGGCCTATAAGGGAACGCTCATCAACGGCACGGTCTTTGATGGTTCCGATTTCCACGGCGGGCCCATGTCATTCCAGGCCGGTGTCGGTAAGGTTATCAAGGGCTGGGACGAAACCGTCATGGACATGAAGGTGGGCGAAAAGCGGGTAGCCATCATTCCCCCGGAACTTGCCTACGGCGAGCGGGGCGTGGGCCCCATCCCCGCAAACAGTTTTTTGGTGTTTGAAATGGAGCTAATCAGCGTCCGTTAAATGATATTCTGAATTTGACAGCGTGAAGGCCGTTGCCGCCCCTGGGGTAAGGCGGACGCTGAGATCCTCAAAGATAAAAAGGGCGTCCGCGCCGGGCACTGATTCCACCAGTGCCCGGCCCTTTTCGTACCCCAGAGCAAAGGTCGAGGTGGAAAGGCCGTCTGCGTCGATGGAATGGTCCGCGATAATGGTCACCGAGAGGAGGCCGTTGTTTACCGGATAGCCGTCACGGGTGGACAGCAGATGGTGGTAATGATTCCCGTCGAGATCAACAAAAAAGCGCTCGTAGATGCCGCTGGTAACGATACTTTTATTAACAGCCTGGAGGACGCCGATATAGGCGCCGCGATTGTCCCGCGGGTCCTGGATGCCGATGCGCCAAGGTGCGTTTCCGCCGGTGGCAGATTTTCTTGAAGCACGCAATCCATTCCCCCCGCGCCGCGCCCCATGGGCAAAGATATTCCCCCCAAGATCGATAAGGGCCCGCTTCACCTTGTTTTTTTCCGCAAGCCGCACCGCTTCATCCGCGGCATAACCCTTGGCAATGGCCCCCAGGTCCAGCGCCATGCCGGGCCGCCGCAGAAAGGCGGTCCCCTGTTCCCGGTCAATAACCAGATCCCGCCAGTCGATTAAGGCCAAGGCTGAATCGATCTCATCCTGAGCGGGAACACGGGCGTTGTCGGAACCGATGCCCCACAGTTTTACCAGGGGCCCCACGGTGGGATCGAAGGCGCCGTCACTGGCCTCAGCAAAAGCCAGCGCACGTTCCAGCACGGCGATAAGTTCAGGATCAACTTTGACCGGAGCAAGCCCGGCATTTTGGTTGATCCGGTCAAGGTCCGTGCCGGTCCTGTTGGCGCTCATCACATCCTCAATTTCCCGGAGCCGGGCAAAAATTTCCGCGTAGCGTTTCTGCGGTCCTCCCTCGAAAAGGTTTACATTGCAGATGGTCCCCAGTACAAATTCGGTCTGGGCGGGTATGGGCCGGGAACAGGAACTAAGGTTTACCAGGAAAGAAAACAGGGCAAGTGTAAAAATTTTAATAATATTTTTCATTATATCCTGCACATAACGCCTATTTTTTTACATAAGAAAATCATGTGCCTGTTGGTAGAAAATATCCCCATGCCATTTTGTTTTGCGTTTTGGGCAATTGCTATATCCAGTAAACCTAATTTATTTATTCCTGATTAGGGTAGTTCTCATGCATATAATCTATTCTGTTTTTTATGCACTGTCAAGGATTATTGGCAATGATAAAAGACCGCTCTGCCCCGGCGGACTGCAGGGCGGTCAAATATCTTTTATTGTCTTTCTACAGCGGACACCGTCGTGATAAAACCCAAAATAGTAGTTGCTTTTATATCAACATCGTGGCCCTTCGTCGCCTCAAGGAATTCCGGATAACCTGAGGTTATCAATCCCAAAATGATTTTATACGACGCAATCTCCGGTCTGGCTGCATTGATACTGGGTGAAGTGAGCGCACCCAGCGGAGTCCCAACTCCATCAACAGTTGACATTGTGGCACAGCCACTCAGGCTTAACACTGCCGCAACCAAAACACACAAAACGAACTTCTTCATTCTTACCCTCCTAAGGTAATTTGTTTTTTCGGTCAAAATTCTGTAATGCCCGCCGGATATTCAGAATATCGTACCAAAAATACATGACAATCTGTCATATAAAGAAAATATACTATGACTAATCATTATTAGTCAATGCCTATTAAGCATATAAAATAAATTTATATGACAGACAGACATACCAAATGACTGATTTAAGAGAATTGTTGGCCTTCAATATAAGATTTCACCGGGCCCGGCTGGACTTATCCCAGGAAAAATTGGCCGAAAACGCGGATACGGCGGCCAATTATATCGCCTGTATTGAGGCCAAGCGCCGGTTTCCTTCGGTGGAGGTGATGGAAAAGATTGCGGGCGCCCTGAATATCGACACCCCGGAGCTTTTTTCAATGGAATCCCTGCAAATTGACTCGATAAACGGCCTTCAGGAAGAAATGGTAGGGGAAATCACCCAGATTATTGCCGATTATATGGCAAAAAAACTGAAAAACTTAAAATCAAAGCGGAATTTACCAAATATTTGAGATATGTTCCCCTAAACCAGCAGCCCATAGCCTGTGCTCCGCCCGCCCCCTTCTTCCTGGCGCAGAATACCCTTGTTGATAAGGTCCTGGATGTCCCGGAGCGCCGTATCCGGTGAGCATCCGGTGATTTTTGCCCACTTGGAACTGGTCAGCTTCCCCTCGAAATGGCCCAGCAGCAGGTTAAGCATCTTTTGCTGGCGGGTATTGAGCAGGGTTTGGGCATGGGCCTCCCAGAACCGGGCCCTGGATAATACGCCGGCCAGGGTAACTTCGCTGTCTTCTATGGCCCGTTCCAGGCAGACCAGAAACCATTCCAGCCATTCGGTGATATTCCCGTCCCCCTGCTGGGTTGTTTCCAGAACCTGATAATAGCGCTTGCGCTCGGTTAAGATGCGGCTGGACATGCTGTAAAACCGCCGGGGACTGCCCTCCCCACGGGCAAGCTGCATATCCGCAAGGGCACGGGCAATGCGTCCGTTGCCGTCTTCAAAGGGATGGATGGTGACAAACCAGAGATGGGCAATGGCGGCCTTAAGGACCGGATCGATTGGGGTATTGCCGTTAAACCAGTCCAAAAACCGGGCCATTTCATTATCAATGCGGGAGGCCTCCGGCCCCTCAAAGTGGACCCTGGGATTACCCAGGGAACCGGAAATTACTTCAATATGGCCCGTGCGGTACTTGCCGGTGGTAATTTTGTAGATACCGTTAAATCCTGTGGGGAAAAGCCCCGCATGCCAGCCGAAGAGCCGTTCTTGGGTAAGGGGGAGGGCGTAGTTTTGGGTTGCGTCCAGCATCATTTCCACCACACTGTCCACATGGCGGGTAGAACCGGCAGACACAGCTATTTCCAGTCCCAGTTGCCGGGCAATGGAGGAGCGGACCTGCTCCATATCGAGGTTTTCCCCTTCAATCTCGTTGGAATGTACTATGTCCAAAGCCAGGGCAGAAAGCTGGGTCTCATCCCCAATCTGAAACCCCAGTCCCTCCATTTTTCCCAGTAAGCGGCCCTGGCGGTAGCGGAGCTTGACCAGGGCTGCGGATACTTTTTCCGTATCCCAGCTAAAATCGGTCCAGTTTTCATGCTGATGAATATACATTTTCCGGAACTCCCCATTTTGCGGAGAATAAGCTGCCTAATCTCCGCAAAATATGCGGAGATTAGGCATCTAATCTCCGCAAAATATGCGGTAAATATAGGCCTTAATCTCCGCATTGTAAAGGGTTCTTGCTACACATCCCTGGCGATGCTATGCATCGCCTAACGAAAAATCTCCGGTGATTTTAAACCCTTTGCCGTCCCGGACTACCTCAAGCTGCCGCCCCGGGAAAAACCAGGGGAGCCTTTCCCGGATCAGGAGGGCGGCTTCGCTCATAAAGGCTTCATGCTGATTTGGGAGAACCTTGTCCAAGGTGGCGATCCGCAGGGAAATAATGTAGCCCCGGCCTTTTTCGGAACCGATTCCGATGGTAAAGTCCGGGGCTATTTCAAAAAGACCGTCCATTTCCGGGTTGCAGGTCTGCCCCCGGACTGGACGGTTGGGGTGAAGGGAAAAGCTCTGTCCCCAGCGGTCCTCCAGCTCATCGTCAACCTCATGGAAAAGGGCTTCCAATGTGCGGGTAAAGGCCGCCAGTTTAGGATGGTCCAAGC
>BOAU01000062.1 GCA_026002025.1 Spirochaetia bacterium
TCCGCCATTGCCACCGCCGCCTCTTTGTAGTCCCGCGTGTACTTCCGTCTTTCTACTACCATAATTCCTCTCCTTAATGAGTTTCTTTATGGCTTAACTTTCTGTCTACCGGCTCGGGGCAGGTCCAGAGTGATAGCCTTAATTGAAAGCGAAAATAAAGAATTAAAACACACCCTTGATGAAAATACGAAACAATATAACGAGCGAGTAATAGCCTTAGAAGCGGAAAACCAGCGGCTTGAAGAAAGGTTACGGCTGGCCCTGTTCCGGCAATTTGGCCGGGCAAGCGAACGGTTCATCGGGAAAGGGCAGCAATCCCTGTTTGGAAATGAAGAAATCCCGGAGGGTAAAGCAGAACCACCTGAGCCTGCAGGCATACCGGTAAAAGCCCACATTCGGAACGCTAAAGGGCGGAAACCAATTGATCAAAAAATTCCCCGCGTAGCAATACCGGTAGACATACCCGAAGAAGACAAACAGTGCGCCTGTGGGCATCCCTTGATCTGCATTGGCGAAGACATAACGGAACGATTAGTAATAGTACCGGAAGAGGTATATGTTGAGCAGTATCACATAAAAAAATATGCCTGCCATCATTGCGAAGGGTCTGGGGACGAAGGGAAGCCCGCAGTACGGACCGGGAAGGCGCCGGAAACCATCATGCCGGGAAGCATAGCGACTGCGGGATTGTTAAGTTATATATTTGTGAAGAAATATGATGATTATGTACCGTATTATCGCCAGGAAGCGGGTTTTGAACGAATCGGGGTGAATATATCCCGGCAGGATATGAGTAACTGGCAAATGAAAACAGGGAAACGATTGGAACCCCTGATAGAAAAACTAAAAACTCATGTAAAAAGCGGCGAAGTGATGCAGATGGACGAAACCCCCATGGTGCGAACCTTTGGTTCGAGTAATGCGTGAACCGGGCCGAAACAACACCAGCAAATCGTATATGTGGCTTGCCCGCGGCGGGCCACCTGACAAACCGGCACTTTTCTATGAATACCATGAAACCCGTGCGAGCGAAAATGTAATTCCCTTTCTTGAGGGGTTTAAGGGATATCTGCAAACGGATGGATGGGGCAGTTACAATACTGCGCTTAAAGGATATCCTGATGTTGTTCATGTCGGTTGTTTTGCCCACGCCCGAAGAAAGTTCTTTGAAGCGATGAAAGCTGCGGAGGCAGTAGGGGCTCAGAAAACATGCGGCGCAGCACAGGCGATCTCATACATAAAGGGACTGTACACCGTTGAAAAAGATTTACGTGAAAAGGTGAAGGAACACGTCATATCATTGGAGGAATTTCTTGAAGAACGGATCCTGAAATGCACACCAATAATAACAGGTTTTCATACGTGGCTTGAAAAACAGTCGGAAGAAGTATTGCCCAGCTCTGCCTTAGGAGCAGCGATCAAATACACGCTCAACCGATGGCCCACCCTGATCAAATATCTGTGCCATGCGGAACTGACCCCGGACAACAACGCTGCCGAACGGGGGATACGGCCGTTTGTTATGGGAAGAAAAAACTGGGTCATGTGCGGCTCTCCGGAGGGCGCAAAAACTGCCTGCGCTCTTTATTCCCTTATCGAGACGGCCAAGGCTAACAACCTGAACCCCTACCATTACCTGAAAACCGTTTTTGAAAAAGTGCCAACCTTGGCCCCCGGCGACGATTGGGGGCAACTGCTGCCCTGGAACATCACCCTCTGATTTTTCGGGGGTGGTCGCTTTTGACGTTTACGATTCTTCTGCGCATACTGTTTGAAAAAGTTCACGCTGCGCGTATTCAGTGTGATAGTCACTTTCGTTTTAGGATACCGCTTGACCAGCCTATCCGGTGAAGGAAGGTCGTCAACCGTTTCTTCGGACTCCAACAACGCCTGTGTAATCTCTTTTGGAGCATCAGTGTAAATTGGAAGCGCAGGGGCGCCTGACACAACATCATAAGGATTTTTAACCACAAGCCGCCTACAGGCGGCACCTTACGGACAAAAGGAAAGAAATCAAAGCAAAAGTCCGTGCTCTCCCCCGCGCAAGCGGGTTCTTGTGTGGTCAGTGGTTTCTTTTTTTCTTAAGTTTATGATGTTGTGCCTAGCACCAAATTGGGTAAAAATCCCGCTCAAATGAAGTTTGATGCCAAAATGTTGACAGCATCGTTATAAATTGCCATACTCTTTCATTGAGGTGTTAAGCTATGGTCAATGGAAAACCGGAGGGAAACGCCGCCCTGTGTTAATGATTTGCACAGACCGGGCTTTATTTTTTGGTGACTTGTAATAAAAAGGGTACCAGCCTAAAATAGGAGTACAGGGGTATATATATGGAAAATGTCGCGGTGAATGAGACATTAGTTGATAACGCTTTACGTGTTTCACTAAGCCAGTCAGTCGGTGAGGTTGTTGAAGAGGCTTTACGGTTTTTTGTCGCACAGAAACAACAAGCTCAAATAAGGGAATTTCGCGGAAAACTCCACTGGGAAGGTGATATTGACGCGATGCGGCGGGATAAATGATTCTCCCTGATACAACAGCCTGGATCGATTATGTTAATGGCGTTGATGCTCCGCACACGGTGATACTTGACACCGAATTAGTGCATAACCGGGTTTGTACCGGCGATCTAATTATCACGGAATTTCTACAGGGATTTAGAGAGGAAAAAGATTTTATCGCGGCAAAGAAAATTATGGATAGTTTGGAATATTATGATTTAGCCGGAAAAGAAATTGCTATCCGGGCGGCCATGAATTATCGATATTTACGAAAGAAAGGAATAACCATTCGAAAAACAATAGATGTTATTATCGCGACATTTTGTATTGAACACAATTTGCCGCTATTACACAACGATCAGGATTTTGATCCGCTGGAACAGTATTTAGGCCTTATTATAAAAAGATAATCCGGCGCCCAATTTGTCCAGCGGCGTCAATACTATTCCACCAGGAGCGCAGGAGCGCAGGAGCGCCTGACACCAATTTTGCCTGGTGTCCTTTCCTTGGTATAACACTGTATATGGGGTATCCGGTGACGCCGGATACCCCATTTGGCTTAGGGGGCGGGTAAAAGTCCGGGCTAAGGTATTAAGTATCAACAGTGTTGTTGATTTTATCTATTAACTTTTGAAGTTTCCCGTCAAAGGTATCTATGGAGGTTTGTTCCAGTTCATAATACCCGGCCAGAATACAGTCTACAAAATCAAGGGAGGTTTTCCCAAAGTATTCCAGGGCTTTAAGAATGGCGTCCCGGTGGGGCAGTATGGAGTTGGTCTTTTCAAAAAATTCCGTTAGCTTGGCGTGTATTTCGTTTCGCTTAACCTCATAATAGCCTTGCAAAACAAAAACAACTTCGCAGAGAACCTCTATAGGCACTTCCACGATATTGTTATCTATGATGTCTTTAGCTTTTGGGGATAGTTCCTCATGGTCATTCATGACATACCGGAGAATAATATTAGCGTCAATTTTTCGCATACTTTTCTATTACGGCTCGTTGCCAAGCACCTTTCTCCCCCGCTATTTTGGCAGGATCGGCATATTTTTTGAGGCAGCCGAAGGCTGAATTTCCCGATGGCGCGGACCCGATCGGGATAGTATTACCCCCGGCGGGAAAGACAAGTACCTCAACCTTTGTATTACGCAAAGAGACGGGTACATTGAATATACCAAGCAAACTATCGCTGTCAATGGTCTGGTGTATATAGTCCATGAGATACCTCGATATAAATATAACCAAAAAGCATGGGCTTGTAAATCACTAAAATTCTTCCCTAATATGGGAACGCAGGGGTGTCTGCCACCAATTTTGCCTAGTGTCCTTTCCTTGGCATAACACTGTATATGGGGTATCCGGTGACGCCGGATACCCCATTTGGCTTAGGGGGCGGGCATAGAGGCGCCGGATAAAATCATTGTAATCAACAAGCCCTTTGGGAAACGCAAAGGTGACAGGCACCGTTTCTGATGCATTATTTTACTGATTTCTTGACAATTTCCTTTGCCGTATATTCATTTACATCAAGCTGCCCGTAAGGGCAGCAGATGTCTGGGAACTTGGAGATACTCATGGGTACGGGGATTTTCATATATATCATGCTTCTTTCCATGCCGGATAAAAATAGCACCATTTTCATGGATTTTTTCAAGCAACTTTTCTTTTTTCACGCAGGTACTTTCAGTTTGCCGGTTTTACGGATAGCGGCAAGATGTTTTTTTTCTTCCTGTCGTATTTCATAGACTTCAAGAAGTGCTTCTTCCAATTCGGCCAAGGTAAGACCCTGAGTGGAATCATCGGGGTATTCATTGAGAAAACCTACAAAAAACGTACCGTCTTGCCAATAGGTGTATTCAAGTTCCATGTTTCAATAATACCTCTAATGGACAAGGTTGGCAAGGAGGTTCGCGGGAGAGATCCTTGGCGGGGGCACATTGTTAATGGGGGCAAAATAATTTTTAAAATGAGCCGATTCCAAAATACAAGAATTTAACCACGAACCACACGAACTAAATGATCTTTTTGGTGTGGTTCGTGGTTAATCAATTTCTATTTTGGAACCGGCTCAAATAAAAGATTTAATATAACGGCAAGCATATCCGGGAACTCACTGAGCGAAATGACCGAAGATGACAAAGGAATTCGGATATACGCTATTGAAGCGGTGGGTGTCGAAAAAATAAAAAAGTCCGCGGGGCTATTGGCGCAATACGGGGAACCCGATATTGACGTTCCGACTCTACCAGTTCCACGTATTCAGATACTTCCCCAAAATCTCCGCCATAATCGCCGTAAGCGCCGCCCGGACCTGTCCAAGAGAAACGGCATCCAGGGAATAACGGCCTAACTGCGCGGGATCAAGGTCTTCCACCGCCGCAAGCCAGCGCCGCCCCCCGGCATTGAGGGGCAGGAGCCTCTTGTTGGCATCGGCAGGACCCTGCATCCCGGCGCAGGATGAACAGAGGAAATTCCCCTCATGCTGATCGTACCATAATAGCCCATCGGGGCCCGCTGTACCGGCGGACGCTTCACCGCAGGAGCCGCAGCGGCCAAGCTCCGGCCGCAGCCCCAGGATATTGGCCCAGTTCCACAAAAAGTGGATAAAGACGCGGATGCAGAGGGCCTCATCGGCGTTTTCCAGGGCATTGAGGGCAGAATCCACAAGGGAGAGCGCCTCCTCCCAGTTGCCGCCGCCCCCGTGGCTTGTCAGGATCGTGTCCGCTATGGCGTCCGCCGCCATGGCCCGCTCGTAGAGTTCCCGCAGCCCCGGCCGCCAGGACGCAACATCGAAGTCGCTCACCTTCCGGGAATCCCGGATGGGATCATGGTAGATCCACAGGGTTCCCCGGTTAAAAGGCGACACATGGGCGCGGAGCTTGCTCTTGGGGCCCCCGAATACCGTGGCCCGGATCAGCCCCTCCTCGGCGGTGAGGAACCATGCGTCCCGGTTGGACTCCCCTGAATTGTGGGTTTTGAGTACCAGCGCCTGATAGGTAAAACTGCGGGACATGCACCCATCGTAACATGGCGCCGGGGGAGGGTACAGGGAAGGGCATGAGGATTCTAATTCTTAAAATATATAAAAAAATTTAAAATATAAGTTGACAGATTTCATATATCAGTTATATGATAAGTTGTTGTTCCAGGTTTTTCATCATTGCGGGCGGACTGATACTTGTAGTAAACAGGCAGGGGGTAAGGCCATGAGTACGGAAGCGCTGAAACCAAGGCTTTCAAGGATGAATGCACGGAAGCGGGAGGGGTATCTCATGTTCCTCATGATCCTGCCGCTCCTTTTTCTGGTATTTTTGTTTGCGTATTTCCCTTTGCAGGGGTGGCTTTACGCGTTTTATGATTACCGGCCGCCCTTTAAGCTCTTTGATACCGAATTTGTCGGGTTTCACTGGTTCATAAACCTCTTCACCAATGCGTCGAAGCGCAAGCAGATCTTCAATGTTATGATCAACACCTTCGCCATGAGCGGCCTCTCCATCCTGTTCTCCTGGCTCCCCATGGCCTTTGCCATATTCCTCAACTTTATCAGTCATGCTCCCTTCAAACGGGTGGTGCAGACCTTTACCACCATGCCCAACTTTATCAGCTGGGTACTGGTGTATACCATGGCCTTTTTTATGTTTAACAGTACGGGGCTGATGAACGGCATTGCCATGAAGCTGGGTATAATCAACGAACCGATTCTGTTTTTGCAGCAGAACAACCATGTGTGGCTGTCCATGTGGTTCTGGGGTACCTGGAAGGGGCTCGGCTGGTCGGCGATCATGTATATCGCCGCCATTACCGGCATCGACCAGGAACTCTACGACGCCGCGGCGGTGGACGGCGCGGGCCGTTTCCGGCAGATGTGGCATATCACGGTTCCCGGCCTGCTCCCCACCTACTTTGTCCTGCTGCTCCTCAATATTGCCAATTTTCTTAACAATGGTTTTGAGCAGTACTATGTGTTTTCCAATGCCTTTAACCGGATCAAGATCGAAGTGCTGGATCTCTTTGTGTATAACCTGGGTATCGGCCAGGGGAGTTATTCCCTGGCGGTAGCTATCAGCATGATGAAGAGCGCGGTAAGCCTTACCCTCTTGTTTACGGTAAACAAGATGTCCAAGCTCTTCCGCGGCGAATCCATCATTTAACAGGGGGATCATTATGGCAAGTGTGGTAGGAATAAACAGGAAAAGTCCTCTGGAATCCTTTGTGATAGCCCTGTTGTACGTTTTTTTCGCTCTCTTTACCCTGATGTGCCTGTTCCCCTTTTACTATCTTATCATCAACAGCATCAGCGCCAACGATATGAGCGCCCGGGGGGATATCATGTTTTACCCCAGAAATGTGCATTTCAAGAATTATATTAACGTGATGACCGTTCCGGGACTCCCAATGGCCGCTCTTGTATCATTGGGGCGCACCGTGCTGGGTACGGGGCTTACCGTTATGGGTTCCTCGTTTCTGGGCTTTATGTTTACCCAGCAGAAATTATGGGGACGGAAATTCTGGTACCGCTTTGTGGTGGCTACCATGTACTTCAGCGCCGGTTTAATCCCCTGGTATCTTACCATGAGGACGCTGCATTTTACCAATAACTTTCTGGCCTATATTATCCCCTCCATTGTGCAGCCCTTTAATATTATTCTGATTAAGACCTATATCGAGAATACCCCCATTGAGCTGCAGGAGGCCGCCGAGGTAGACGGCGCCAGCATTATGTATATCTTTACGAAGATCATCCTGCCCATTTCAACACCGATCCTTGCCACGGTGGCAATATTCGCCGCGGTAGGCCAGTGGAACGCCTTTATGGACACCCTGATACTGATGACGGACCCAAAACTCTATTCCCTGCAATTTTTGCTGTATAAATACCTGAACGAGGCCCGTTCCCTTATCCAGATGATTGCGGCTTCCGGGGGGAGCATAACCGACGGGGCCATCAACTCCATGAACGCCCAGACCACCACATCCATACAGATGACCATTGCGGTGGTGGTGGTTATTCCCATCCTGCTGGTATATCCGGTTTTCCAGCGTTTCTTTGTTAAGGGGATCATGATCGGGGCGGTCAAGGGTTAATTTCTATTTGGTATTTAGTCCGTTTGGACTTAGTATATTGATTTCTTGGTTTTAGGAGGAAGATGATGAAAAGAGTAAAGCAGTTAACGGTTCTGCTTACGGTGTTGCTCGCGCTGTTTGCGATCACCGGCTGTCAGAAGAAAGCTCCGGCAGCCACAGGTTCCGGCGAGCGGGAATTCTACCAGGTAGAAGCCTTTGGTACCTATGCGAACTTCATGGGGATAAACGGCGGCTGGTGGGGCAAGGTTCTGAAAGATGAATTGAACATGGAGCTCAATATTATCAACCCCGCCGCCGCCGGGACAGGGGACACCCTGTATCAGACCCGGACCGCCGCGGGGAACCTGGGTGAAATAATTCAGGTTATCAAACCCCGCGCCGTCGATCTTTGGAAGGCGGGACTGCTCTATGATATGAAGCCCCTGCTTGATACGGGGAACTATCCCTATCTGCAGGAAAAGCTCCATGTGGCATATGAGCGCTTCGCCGAGGCCTTTGACGGCAAGGGTATCTATGCGATTCCCGGCCGTGTTTCAATAAAGCCCCCGACAACACCCGCGGGCCGCGACCTGGGGCCCGAGATCGGGACCTTCCTCCGCTATGACTACTACGTTGATATCGGTTCCCCCGAAATCAACGGGCTTGAGGGCCTGCTGGATGTGCTGGATCAAATGGTCAAAGCCCACCCGGTTAATCAGAACGGAGACAAGAACTATGCCTTCTCCAGCTTCCCCGACTGGGACAACGGTACGGTGCGCCTTGCACGGGAGATGCTTTCCTGCCTGGGTTACACCTACGATACCGGGGATTTTGCCTGGATAAACCATGACGGCACAAAACGTACATACTTTATGGATGATAACGGCGAGTATAAACAGGTGCTGAAACTGCTGAACAAGGCCTACCGCATGGGCCTGGTTGATCCCGATTCGGCGACCCAGAATTACAACCAGTCCGTGGCAAAGTACTATGACGGGCGCATCATGTTTGGTTATTGGACCTTTATGGCTACCCCGATCTTTAACCGGATAGATCTTACCCGGCGTTCACCCTATGCCTTTGTTCCGGTTAAGGGCTTGGTCTACAATAACCAGGGCTACAATCCCTATGGTTATGAAAACAACATCTATGCCATCGGTTCCAAAGCCAAGCATCCTGAGCGGATCATGGAATTCTACAACTGGCTCTGCTCACCCAAGGGTATCCTGTATTTCAATTCCCAGATAGAAGGGGTTACCTACGAAATGCGGGACGGTCAGCCCTATCTTACCGAGTTCGGTCTGGATTCCGACCCCGACAAGCAGGCCCCCGCGTCTTTGGGCGGCGGTACCTGGAGCGAGGGTATACAGCGGCTTAACTATCCCATGACCCACCAGGATGATCCCAACGAACTCCTTAACGGGTATCCCATCAATTCCAATATGTGGCCTTCCACAATGGAACTGAACAAGAACGAGTGGAATACCAAATGGCGGGAATTCTATAAGGCCGAGACTCCCCTGGAATACCTGGTGAAGAACAACCTCGTTGTGGTGACCCCCGGTACCGATTATGTTATTCCGAATTCACCCTCCGATATCCAAACCATGCGGAACCAGCTCAAGGCCATTATCGATCCCGCGGGCTGGCAGATGCTGTATGCCAAGACCGATGCGGAGTTTGAGTCTATCTGGAAGGCCATGAAGGCCCAGCTTGATGACTTTGGTTACCAGGAAGTTATTGCCTTTGATGACAAGGTGCTTGATGAATTGTCCGCGGCGATTCAGCGGACCTTGAGGGAAGCGGGAAAATAATAAGAATTTAACCACGAACCACACAAAGCGAACCTTCGGTTCGAACACGAACTAAATGATCTTTTTGGTGTCATTCGTGTGGTTCGTGGTTAATTAATTTTCATTCAGACGGCGTTTTTTTAGAAGCTCCGAATCCAGTCAACCGCCAGATCCACCCATGAATCCACCCCGGGGACGGGAAGGGGAAACATGGGGGTTTCGGTTTCTTTTGTGCCCAGGGACTGGCCGTGTACCCCCTTCGGGTAAATATGGAGTTCAAAGGGAACCCCGCTACGCCTGAGCGCCCCGGCAAAGAGGAGGCTGTTTTCCACCGGCACGAGCTCATCTTCAAAGGTATGCCAGATAAAGGCCGGCGGCGTGTCCTTGTCAACCTGTTTCTCCAGGGAAACGGTTTCCTTGAGTTCCGCCCGGTCCCCAATGAGGTTGTCTATGCTGCCCAGATGGGCGAACTCACCGGAGTTGATCACGGGGTAGGCAAGCACCAATCCGTCCGGCCTGAATTCGGCAGGGGCGGCTTTGATCTCATCGTCGATGATCTTTTTGTTCCACAGGGTCCCCAGGCTCGCCGCCAGATGGCCCCCGGCGGAGAGGCCCATCACAAAGATACGCCTGGGATCAATATGCCATTCCGCCGCGTGTTCCCGCAGCAATACTACTGCCTGGGCTGCCTGAAGGAGCGCGGTGGGAAACCGGGCAGGGGCTACACTGTAGCGCAGTACCGCGGCGTGGAAGCCCGCCGCGTTCATCCTGATGGCTACGGGCTCCGTGTCGCGGTCCGAGATCATGGTATAGCCGCCGCCGGGCAGGATAAGCGCCGCCGGCCGTCCCTTCCCGCTGTTCAGCGTCAACGGGGTATCCAGCATGTAGGTGTGCAGGGGCGCGCACTGCCCCCCGGCATTGATGTTTAGAATGGTGTGAATCATGGTATTATACTCCTTCCGCTTTTCTGCGATCACGCAAGATTATTGAGTTTTGCCGATATCCATAAGGATACATCCTGAACGGTTTTTTCAATGGGAACATTTGCCGTATCCAATAGATCAATCGCCGGTTTTTTATTTCCGTATTGCATAAACCAGTCATTGAATTTAATTTGATCCTCAATAAATTTTATATTACCCGCGTTTCTCCATTCAGGCCGGTCCTTTAATCTTGCCGTCAAAATATCGGCTGAGCAGTACAGACCCAAATAGTATATATCTGAAAAATACCTTCGTTCAATACATGGTTCGATATTGCCCGGAACCCCAAGGCCGGCCCCGAATAAAACAACCGGCCGCCCGGATTGTGCTATGTTTTTTGAGACCCTCAACCACGTTTCAAAATAAGCGCGATAAGCATTTTCAGGTTTATTAAATTCTTCCCCCCATAATATATCGGAATCAAGAATGACCGCCTCGTTATTTTTCCCCAATAAACTGTTACAGACCGTCGATTTTCCCGTGCCGCCTGCGCCTGTTACGATTAGTAAAGGTAATTGCAGGAATGGAATTTTATGATTACATTCAGGACAGATCGCATAGGGCCCTTCCGGATCTATAATCTTATCGGCATGATACTGTCCGCAATTATTGCAGATATTGAGCATTTCTACTCATCCCCCATCAGCTGCAGCGCAAAGACCTTGCTCCGGCGAGTGCGATCGTAGACTTTCTGTTTTTTTTCCGGGAGGCTTTCCACGCCAGCTTCCCGGAAGCCGAGGAATTCAAACCAGTCCTGGGTGCGGGTGGTCAGCACAAAGACACGGGCGAGGCCCTTCTTCTTTGCCCTGTCAATAAGGTAACCCACGATCCGCCGGCCCAGACCCATGTCGGTGTAAAGGGGGTCTGTGGCTACCGCAGCGATCTCGGCCTGGCCCTCGCCCCATTCGTGGAGGGCCCCGCAGGCGTGGACCTGTGCGTCAATTTCAAAGACCGCGAAGTCGGCCTTTTTTTCCAAAATCTGTTCCGCGGTGCGGCGCAGCAGAATTCCCTGCTGCATGAGCGGGTCCATGAGGCGCAGGATGGTCGGGATGTCCCTGCTCCGCAGAGCACGGATCGATTCGTATTCATCGGCGTAGAGCATGGTCCCGGAACCGAGGTTGGAAAAAAGTTCCCGCAGTATGGCCCCCTCTTCCCTGCCGTCGATAATGTGGACCCGTTCCACCCCGGCCCGTGTTGCCTTCAGCGCAAGGCTCAGTTCCTGCAGGGGCCGGTCTTTCGCCAGGCCTCCCTTGGCAGCTTCGCTGTTGGCGGCCAATACCGCTTCCGCTTCCTGCGGCGTAAGCCTGATGATGCGGCCATCCTCTCCGGTCTCAAGATTTTTCGGAAAGGAATAGGAAGGGGCCTTCAAGCCCCCGTTAAGGGAAACGATAAACAGTTTTACTGCGCCCAGGGCGGCCGCAACACTGAGGGCGATTTCGTCGCTGGGAACATTGTAGGGTTTTCCCGCGGGGCTGTAGCCGATGCAGGGAAGGATGGGCACCATTCCCTCTTTCAGGGCCTTGTTGAGGGAATCGGTAAGTATCTTGTCCACCGTGCCGGTGTTTTCCATGTCCTGGCCCTTGACCACCCCAAGCCCCCGGCTGCGGACAAAGTTGCCGATCACCGCGTCCGCCCGGCTCCCCGCAAGGCCGGTCATGATGCGGGCCGCCACATGGAAGGCCGCCATCTCCACAAAGGGAATCGCCCTGGCGGTGGTAACGCGAAGGGGAACCAGGGAACCCTCCGCATCTGCGTATGCCGATACAATGCCGTATTCCCCAAGCACCGAATCGATCCATTCCTTTGCGCCGGGCACGATCACCACCCGGAATCCTGTTTGCGCAAGCAGGGCCAGGTCCTTCATTAAAAAAGGAAAACCCGGGTCCTCGGTGACCGGAAAGTCGATCTTGAACACCATGGTGGAGCCCTCAAAGCGGCTCTGGTAATGAAAGGCTTCGCGGATAAGGTCAACCTGGGACAGGGAATTACTCATGCATCAATTCTAATGTGAAGGAAGAGTGTAGGCAAGTAT
>BOAU01000063.1 GCA_026002025.1 Spirochaetia bacterium
ATACGAAGGGGACGCAGATATTTTACAGAAGCACAAATTGAACAAGGAAGAAGATGTTAAACCTGGGGAGGGGACCGATGGCGAAGACACTAAGTTCTAAAGCGTTCCGTTCAGATGAGGACGATTTTATTAACAATATAGCGGACTTTATAGACAAGTTCACCGGGAAGGGCGCGATTGGTATTAACGTGCAAATCTGTGTGCCCGACCAAACTAGGCTGACGAAGCAAACCGCCACGCAAATACTGGAAAGTATTTGCGTGGATGGTACAGACAAATGGGAGCTGCACGAATACAAGTTTTTTTTCCTGGCAAAAAAGTATTACTGGAAGGGAAACGAAATCCATCTTACTGCCGGGGAAGCTCTCTTTCTGTACCGATGGCTTATCCAATGCGAGTACGAACATTCCGAACAATACTATCTTTACAATATGCGGAAAAAGTTTGGAGACACCTTCCTTGTGGAAATGTTTTGGAAGGAGGGGAAATGATGGCTACCGATGTTATGTATATAGGTGACATGGTGTGCATTGAAAATTGTGGTGCTTGCGATGTGGACGAAGCACTACGCAATAATTGTCCGGTAGCAAAAGAGGAATACGTTAGGCGGTATGGCTCTGAACCAGAGCCGGAGGGCTCTAATGCTTAACCCCGAGGAGCTTACCTTCACCACCAATGATGTAACGGTCTACCTGGCCGCCGCAGGAAGCGGCAAGACCTCCGCCATCATGGAGGAAATGACTAGGCTCCTGGAAGTATATCGCCCGGATGAGATAGCGTTTGTAACATTCACCCGCAAGGGTGTTGCCAATGGTATTGAACGGGCCTTGCAAGCAAATCCGCAGCTCACAACGGACGACCTTATTCACTTTAGAACGCTCCATGCGCTCTGTTTCCGGGAGCTGGGCCTAAAACACGCTTCCATCATTGAACGCACCGACATGGAAAAGTTTAATGCTCTGTTAGGCTTTGACATTCATCTTAGAGATGTGTTTGAGGGACAGAGCGATGATGACAAGCTCCTCTCCCGGTACGATGCCATACGGAGCGGCAGCAAAAAAGGAGTATTAATACATGGCACTTACGACGAACAACGGTATACCCGTTTGGTCCACGCCTATGAAACTTTTAAGAAGGAAAATCATCTTGTGGACTTTCACGATTGCTTATTACAGTTCCGCGAGGCAGGTCAATCGGTTCCTGTTAAGGTGGCTTTCATTGACGAGGCTCAAGACCTTACCCTCCTGCAATGGGAAGTGTGTCAGATTGCTTTTGGCGCTGCGGAGAAAATACGAATTGCCGGGGACGATTTCCAGAGCCTATTTACCTACGCCGGGGCAAGTCCACGAACGCTTGTGTCGCTGGCAGGACGGTATACTACTATCAAGCTGGAAAAATCCTTTCGGCTTTCCAGGGCGGTTTATCGGTTTACTAAAGGCATTACGAACTTAATTACGGACAAGATAGACAAGGACTTTTCCCCAGCCAAGGACGTAGAAGGGTTCGTGGAAGATGTGGTGGATCGGACTATCCTCATGCGGCGCATTAGAAAAGACCTTGAAGACAACGGGGCCGAGCCATATCGCTGGTATCTCCTATTCCGCAACAACTGTTTTATCGACGAAGTTTCTGACCTCCTGGAACAATTCACCATTCCGTACCATACGGCGCGAGGATTCTGCATCCCGGAAAGAGACCTGGAACGAATTAAGCGCTACTACAAATACCGGATTCAAGGATACGGCACCGAGGACGCTAAACAGCGTTTCTGCGAGGAGTACCATATTAAAGACTTGGCCCTAGACTTCACCGAAAGCGAATTGGTCCCTACAGAAAAGAAATATGTGTACTTCGATTATGTGGAGCGGTTTGGGATTGACGAGCTGGAAGCTATAGCCAGGCGGGAACCTTTTCTTCTGCTCTCTACAACCCACCGGGTGAAAGGCGGCGAAGCTGATTATGTGGTCACCTTTTTGAACTGTACGCGCCGGGTGGAGGACAACGCCCTGGTGAATCTGGACGAAGAACTGCGGGTGCTGTATGTAGCGTGTACCCGCGCCCGGATTGGTCTGTATCTGGCAGCCAGCACAGGCCGATATGGTTTGGACAAAGTGGTAGGAATTGTAAAGGAGCAAATTGCGTGAAAGCTCTTGAACAGATGGATTTGAATGAATTAAAAGTCGTTTTTCGTAAGATATATCTTGCATACGACGAGAGCGAAGAACTTGATTGCGGTAACGGGATAAAGGATATGCTACACCCGGAGCGGGTAGCGCAACGAATGAGAATGCAAGAGATTTGGGGGTTTATAAAAAAGATAGACCCAAGTGCCCCTGATTTTAATGTAGGAGGTGAACAGCGCCATGAAATGTTTCGAGTGTAACTGGCAGTCCTGGTATCCTGTAGAGGGCGAAGTGTATATAAAGTTTTGTGAAAAAGTACATATACGTTGTAGTGATGCGTACCCGGAAAAGTGTCCTATTGTTGCTTCCGAGTTGGAACAAACGCAGAAGAAGACGGCATATCACAATAGGTTTAGGACGGGCTTGGATGAATACTACGAAGTATGTCGGAAGGTAGGCAAAAGTCCCAGCTTTACTGAAAGTATGGATTATGCTGACAAGTTTGCGGGAGCGAAGCCGGAATGAAGCAAAAAATAATTCTTGACCTCTGCGGAGGAACCGGGTCATGGAGTAAGCCCTACAAGGATGCCGGTTATGATGTTCGGTTAGTTACGTTACCGGATAACGATGTGCGAACGTATGTGCCGCCTAAAAATGTTTACGGTATTCTTGCGGCTCCGCCTTGTACCGACTTTGCCAATAGTGGAGCGCGATGGTTTGCAGAAAAAGATGGTAGCGGAATAACGATTGAAAGTCAAGGAATTGTAATAGCCGTGCTGCGTATTATCGCACAATGCAAACCAAAATGGTGGGCATTAGAAAATCCGGTAGGAAGGATACGGGCATGGCTTGGAGACCCTGCGCTACTGTTTAATCCATGTGATTATGGAGACCCATACACAAAGAAGACGCTCCTATGGGGCGAGTTTAACATACCGAAAAAACATCCGGTCTCTCCAACCGAGGGAAGTAAGATGTGGAAGCAGTATGGCGGAAAGAGCGAGCATACAAAAATGATGCGCTCTATAACCCCCCCCCCACTTTGCGCGGGCTTTTTATGAGGCAAACCCATGAAGCTGTACGGCCTGGATATTGAAACCAACGACCCACACCTTACCGATAAGGGGGCCAGTTGGGTATATGGCGAAGGCTCTATTATTGTTGTCGGTTTGTATAACGCGCAAACCGGAGCAAAGAGGGCCTTGGACGGAAATGGGGGCGAGACCGTCAAAAAACTTCTTTTGGATAAGAATGTCATACTGGTCGGCGCGAACATCGTATACGACATGGGCTGGCTTTGCTACGAACATGGTCTAAAGGCCAAGGAGATTGCTTGTCAGCTTATAGATGTAAGTATTGCTGAATCAATGATTGACGAATACCAGGCATACAGTTTGGATGCTCTGGCGTTCAAATACCTACAGGAGCGCAAGGGAGCGGATGCGCTCAAGGCTATTTGTGAGGGCCTGGGCTATAAAGGGGATTTCCGAAAGCATCTTCTGAAACTATGGGAAGCCGGATACAAAAAAGAAATCAGGGACTACGTTATATCGGATGCGGACCAGCCGGTCAGAGTATGGGAAGTGCAAAAAGACATCCTGGAAAAAACCGGTTCGATGGATGCGGCAACAATAAACTTTAAGCTCATACGAATTGTGCTGGGCATGAAACAGCGCGGAACCCGCATTAGCATGGAGAAACGGAAAGAGAACGCAGCGACACTACAGGCAGTGCAGGATAGATTATTGCCTGACTTTGAGAAACAGCATGGGAAGATAAACTTTAATTCGCCAAAACAATTGGCGGAACTGTTTCGCCGTGAGAACGTTCCCTTCAAGCACCGAATTACTATCAAGGGCTGGGAAGGTGAGCCAAAGTTCACCGGCTCCGAAGTATGGGATATGCGGAAAAAGCTCAAGGATGTATTCAACGGTATCCGGGTAGAAAAAGGTAAGCTGTTGATTTACTTACCCTACCAGTATGCTGCCCGGACTGCGGACCAGCTCGTCAAAATGGGGTTTTCAGTTACCAACAATCCGAGCCTTGCGAAGAAGCAATTGGAAATGGTTCGTAAGTCGCATGAGCTTGTGCAGTGGGTGTTAGACCTCAAGGCGTTACAGTTCCATTTGGACAATTTCTTCGGACCGAACTTTGAACAATTTATCGTGAAGCATGGGAAGAACGATTACCGTATCCACCCGGACTTCAATATCGTTGGCGCTCGGCAGACAGGACGGTTTTCTTCTTCTGACCCTAACGGACAAAACATTCCGGCACGGTCGGTATTGTTCGAGGGCACCGAGCGGGAAATAAAGATTTACAAGCTGTGCCGTGAGTGCTTCCTGCCGGACAGGGGAATGTGGATGGGCAAGATGGACTTCGCCGGACAGGAGAACCGGCTCATGGCGCATTTTGCGGTTGGCGATAAAGGCGATTTTATTCGGGAACAGTACAACAAAAACCCGGACTTCGACGAACACGACCTGGTTGGTGAGGAGAGCGGACTGTATGAGGAACACGGAAAAAAGATTGGCCGCAAGTTCATTAAAAACTACCGCTTCGGTAAAGCCTACGGTATGCAGATTACCACGATGATGGGCTACTTCGGGTGGACCAAGGAACATGCCGAACACATGGACCATGTATTTAGTGAAACTGCGCCTTGGGTAAAGGACACAATGGATAAAGTCTCGGACGTTATTGTCAAGCGCGGTTTTATTCGGACGGTCGCTGGTCGCCGGTGTCACTTGGAACGTTTCGGGGGAAAAGTAAATACCCGGTCGGCCTACAAGGGATTCAATAAGCTCATCCAGGGGAGCGGTGCGGACCTGATGAAAAAAGCAATGGTGGATATGGACGAAGAAGGTCTTACAGAAATCTTCCCGCTGTATCTTTCTATCCATGACGAGATTGACTTCGGTGTGCCTAGAACTAAGAAGGCATTAAAGATGCTGCCCAAGCTGCAAAGCGTTATGGAGAATACCTACAAACTATCAGTACCCATGCGGGTGGACCCGGAGCTTGGACCCGATTGGGGCCATGTCGTAGCGTATGAGGAAAACAAAGAGAAGTTTGAACAGAAGGTGGCGGCATAATGGGAAGGACTAATTGTGTGTTTCAGCAAAACAAACACAGGACTATGGACGTTTGCCAATGCACATATTACAGAATTGTGTGCTGGTGCTGGTGGGACTGTGTGCGATGGCAGGACAAGATACTGTTGCTTCCGCCTCCAAAGGAGGTGGCATGAAGCATATAAAAATCTATTACGTTAATGGTACTACGGAGAGTTTTACTGTCGATGACTACACGATAACACGCAGTGAATATGTATTTTGTACCGGTTGGCATAAGTATCTGCATATACCTATGGCATCGGTATTAAAAATGGAGGTTGAATAATGCCACGAATTAAGTACATGAACACGAAAATTCAGATGAGCGGTTTGGCTTTGATACAAAAGATAAACGGTATCATAGCTGAATATGACGAAGCCGGGTACAGCCTTACGCTGCGCCAGGTGTACTATCAGCTTGTTGCGCGGGGAATCATTCCGAATAATGAGCGGTCCTACAAAAACGTGGGTGAGCTGATTAACAAAGGACGCCTTGCCGGGCTGATTGACTGGTACGCAATCGAGGACCGGACCCGCTACCTTCGGTCCCTTGCTCATTGGAACGAGCCGGGTGAAATCATCGCCAGTGCTGCCGCGCAGTACCGCAGGGACTTGTGGGGCACCCAGCCGCAGTACGTGGAGGTGTGGGTCGAGAAGGATGCGCTTATCGGTATCATTCAACAAGTAGCCAACCGGTTCGATGTGCCTTGCTTCTCTTGCCGGGGATACACCAGCCAATCGGAAATGTGGGTAGCCGCGCAGCGTCTTCTTTCTGCTTCCAAAGACGGACAGCGGCCTTGCACGATTATTCACCTGGGCGACCATGACCCGAGCGGAATCGACATGACCCGCGACATCCGGGAACGGCTTTCAATGTTTGGCTCCTCGGGCTGCGAAATGACGATTAACCGAATTGCCTTAAATATGGACCAAATAGACAAATACGACCCTCCGCCGAACCCCGCGAAGATTAGCGACAGCCGCGCTGAAAAGTATATCGAGGAGTTCGGGGAGACAAGCTGGGAGCTGGATGCCCTGGACCCTTCGCAGTTGGATGAGCTGGTAGGCTCGACCATAGAAAAATACATCGACCAGGACATTATGGATGAAGCAAAGGAACGACAGGCCGTAGAGAAAGAAGAATTGTCGGAAGCCGAAGATTTTGTGCGTGAGCGGAACCGTTGGATAAAAACCTACCAGTTCGAGGATGAGACGTTTGAGTATGGAGCCGGAGTATGAGACAGGTAAAAGTTTGTCCCAAGTGCGGCGGTGCGCTATCGACGCTCCGAAAAGGTATAGGTCGAATGGAGCGGAGTTTTTGGGTCTTGAGTTGTGTCAGATGTTATAAAACATTTGGCTGCTACGCAAACAAGGCGGCAGCGGAAAAGGAGAAAAAGTATGACAAAAACCTGTGAGACCTGTCGTTTTATCAATGAGGAAACTACGCCCTGCACCTGTAAAAAGGGCAAGGGCCAAGTGGCCTACCAACGTCCAGCTTGTGAAGAACACAAAGAGAGGAAACAAAAATGACCGGTAGAGAATTGTGCAAGAAGCATGGGATTAAAGTTGAAAAGATTGCGGAACTGGCAGTACGGCTCGGTATTTCCATGCTCACCAAGCGGAGCGCGTATATTTACGAGTTCACCGACGACGAAGCGAAAAGAATTGTCGATGCGGAAAGGAGGAAGCATGATACGCACGAATAGAGGTTTAGTGCCCGGTCCGTACAGTCCTGGTGAAGAAGCACGGTTCAAAGCGGATGCAATTAAAGCTATAGAAGCAGGATGGCGTAGGCCGACATGTTTCAAGATTGAAACAGAAGAAACTGAACCGGGCTTCCCTGATGTTCTAATGCTGGCTAACAAAACATACGATATGTATGAGTTTAAGGTTTCAGACAGTAAAGGTATCATTAAGTTTCAAAAAACACAGCCGCTGTTTTACAAGCGGCACAGTGATTTGAATATCGAAATACTCGCCTGGGATGTTCCGAACAACCGTGCAGTAAATATATCACCGGACGAAATTGTAGCGGCGAAAGCGTTGAAGTTCCAGATACCGAAGGAGACGAATGAAAAACAGGTACAACCAGAAGTGGCCGGAACAGGCGAGAGCAAAGTGGGCGGTACAGAAGCGGGTACAGCGGGGAACGATAGTGAAACCAACGCACTGTCAGGTGTGCGGCAAGCCTTTCCGCTCGGAGGAGTTGACCTCCCACCACAAAGATTATCATAGACCGTTTGACGTAGTGTGGTGCTGCCAGCCGTGCCACACCGAAATACATAAAGAACTTGGGAGAGACTGGAAAGAATGGACGGTTACGCAAGTAATAAGCCTAACCGATGGAGGGGACCATGCTAGCGGAGAAAGTAATAGCGGTACTGACTGCGGGATTGAAGGCGGCGCATTGTCGAATGTTTCGCCCGGAGAGCCTAAGACGAGAGGACTACCCGCATAACCTAAATAAGCTGTACGGGTATTTGGAGGACGAGTTGTACGCCACATATAGCGGAATAACAGGCAAGGATTGGCAGAAGGTGTACGACCATTCCGGGGATATTATTGTCAGGGCTTCGATGATAGCGGACATGGCAGAAGATGTTTTGAAGGGGAAAAATGGTGAAGTGGCTAATAATTAACACCGAAGCGTTTTCACCGCACGGATTAAAGAAAAAGAAAGTCCTCGAACTCTCCGACCTCCCCTGGGTTGTGCGGAAGTTTCTTTCTGTATTCCCAAAACCTTTTATTATTCTGGATGAGGCAAGCAAGATTAAAACGAACAAACCGATGTACGAGGATGAAAAATCAATACGGACACGGAATATAAAGCAGCTTAATCGGTTTGGAGAACGCTGCATAATGACCGGAACACTTAAATCAAAGTCTCCGCTGAATGTGCTTGACCCTTTTGATTTTCTGCACGAAGGATACTTCCCGGAGAATATGTGGGAGTTTGCGGAAAAGTATTGCATCATGGAAACTTTGTTCACTGGCCGTGTTCGGCGCAGAGTTATTGTAAGCGAAGAAACCTATATGAAAATTCGTGGACAGCTTCGGAACGCATGGGTTCGCGGCGGCGAAATGCAGCTTAAAGCCGCGAAGGAAAGTATCTTCAAGGCCCATGCAATAGACCATGTAAAGCAGGAACATATTATCCGGCATCCAAAATATACACCTTTCATTAACCAGGTTGAGCTTATGCGGCGTATTGCTCCGGTGTCGATGGTGGTACGGCGCAAGGATGTCTTCGACATTCGATACGACAAGTTCGTGATGGAACCAATTATGCGCCCGGTAGAACTTACAGGCCGTGGCCGTCTCTTGGCTAAGGAATTGGTCGAGCTTGGATTTACCGATAACTTCATGCTTGGCAAGGCTCCGGCTTTGGAATTGTTCCACCGGATACAGGATATATGCAATGGCTTTGAACCGCTGGAACATTTTGAGAAGGTGGAAAAAGACGGGAAGATGGTCGAGAAGCGGATTATCGACCATAAACCACTGCCGGAAAGCCCGAAAGTAGAAGCCCTATTGGACCTCCTTGACGAAATAAATGTAGAGGAGAACCAGGTTGTTGTATGGTGTTCCCGAACCCTTCTTATTAATGCTTGCGCGGAAGCCTTTGACAAGGCCGGGCATTCTTATGTGCTGTATAACGGAAAGGCCAGCGCGAAGGAAAAAGCGGAGGCAGAAAGAAAAATTAAAGCCAAGGAAGCGGATATTTTTCTCGGCAATCCTGCTTCCGGTGCGTTCGGTCTTAATTGTCTGGCGCAGTGTTCTTATATGGTATACATCTGCATCGACGACAGCGTAGAGACCTATCACCAGAGCCAGCACAGGATTCTCCGGGGACAACTAACTACCCCGAAGTTTTCGTACCACATTTACACGAAGGGTACGATTGAGGAACGACAGCAGACCAGGCTTAAAGTTGGAAAAGAACTTCTTAGCGATAGTAACACTAAGGAAGTATTTGAAGTTATATAGGAGGACAGGATGAACGTTACTTTTCAGACGGTGGACCCGAACAATCCGGTGCCCGGAACTTTAATGGCGTGGTGTGTTAAACAACACAAACGTGACCCTAAACATGAATTGTGCCCATTTTGCAAAGTGTGTTCTTTGGAATACGCAGACCCAAATAAATTCGCTTTTGTGGGAATTGGCCGTTTTACACCAGTCGATACGCT
Organism: Spirochaetia bacterium; assembly: GCA_026002025.1. The sequence continues at coordinate 9,430 of BOAU01000063.1, forward strand.
TGTTAAAGGATTTCAGTATATACAGCGCGCAATGGAGGGAGACTAATGACTTTCGGAGAAGCGATTGACGCAGCAAAGAACGGGTTTCGGATTACCCGGAACGGGTGGAACGGTAGAGGGATGTTCGTCTACTACCAGGAAGGCAGCACCATTATGGAAGCAGATTGCCGGAACAAGGTTATCCGTGACATCGCAGCAAAGAACCCTAATGGCCGTGTAGACATTCGGGCGCACTTGGATATGTTTACTGCCCAGGGCGATGTGCAAATTGGTTGGCTTGCAAGTCAGTCCGATATGCTGGCCGAGGATTGGGAGCTGACACAATGATTGAAAAAATGAGTTATGACGATTTCCGTCTTATATGCGATAGCTGCGGCGAAGAAGAAAATGAGGAGTTTGAAAGCTTCCAGGACGCAGTGGACTTCAAGAAGGACCACGACAACGGATGGAGGGCGGTTAAGGACTACGATGGGGGATGGCATGACCTTTGCCCATCCTGCAATCAGCCGGATATTATTCTGAAACTACAAGCGAGGTAGATATGAAGCGGGAAAACTATAAATGGCAGAACAGCGCCATAGCGCAGTTTGTCCGGGCGGTCTACTTTGCCTTGGTGGTGGACTGCGGCCTTGGAAAGACTGCTGCCGCGATTCAAATTGCCCTGGGAAAAATGCTACCGGTAATTGTCATAGCGCCAGGACACACCCTTTGCGACCAGTGGCGGGATGAAATACTGGATGTGGCCGGTCCCGATGAAGACGTGTGGGTATTCGACAAAAGCACCGAGACCGCGCAAGGTGAACAGTATCGGGAGGAGTTTAGTAAATGGCTGACGGCGTAAAGAAACAGAGAATGGTATACACATATAAAGATACCGACCTGCAATACCTTCTCGGAAAGAACATGGTTATGTTCAGTAATGGAATGACCGTTACCCGCGAGGAGTTCGACCGATGGGATAAGGAAGGTGTACTATTACTGCGCTTACAAGACCAGGCTGATGACCCGGAACGAAATGGCTGGGATTTCAAATACGCGGTATCCACCGGAGACCCGAGGAAGCGGAAGGGTCAGGCAGACCTTGTGGCCGCAGTCCGTACCGAGAAGCGCCGGAAAAAGGAGGTAGCAAAAGTAAAAGAAATAATCGCCGTGGAGCAGAAGAAAGAAACTTTGAAGCAGTTTATTTTTTCTTCTGCTTTTATTGTGGAAGCAATTATGGTGCTGGTCGGCATCGGCTCGGCAATCATGTCGGCCTATCATACATCTACCTTTTTAATCCAAGGCGGTAAGCCGACATGGACCGGCATACTCACCGGCATAATGATGATTCTGTTCAGCGCCACGGCGTTCACAGCGGCCCGGTATTTTTTTCGGGAGCTGGGTCCGACGAAAATCTTCGGCGGCATATTTGCTGTGGTGGGTCTGGCAATCGTGGTCTACTCCATGTTCTCTACCTTGACCGTTAATTTTAACCAGTTCAAATGGCAGGACGATCAGGCGGCAGTTGTCGCCGTGGCCGACAGCGAGGCCCTGGCTGCCCATAACCGGCTGATAGTAATGAACCAAGAGAGCATAGACGAGGTGTTTGCGGAAATCACCCGAGTGGAAGCGGAGGCCGAGTATTGGAAGGAGAAGTCCTGGAAGCGGTACGACGACTTTGGGTTACGATTGGATGAGCTACGGAGCAGACGAAGTGAACTCCGTGCTGAACGGACACGGCTTGAAGCCAGTACGCCGGAACTGGTAGAGCAAGCTGCGGTTTCCCAAGACACGATTTACACGTTCCTGGGCCGTATTTTTACAGCCCCCGAGGAGGTTATGCGGTTTATAGTCTATGTAATCCCGTCTTGCTTCTACGATATTATCGCGCCGTTCGCCCTTAGCGTGGTATTGCTTCTGGAAGACAATAGACGAAAACGCCAGAATGGTGCTATAATAGAAGGAAGTTGAACATGGAGGGGAGTATGGCAGGTAAAAAAGGGACTCCACATGGGGTTATTACGCTGAAACTGCACATTCCAGAGGATTGGGTGTTGAAAAAAGGGAAGGTGCGGTATGTCTTTGTTGACGCTCTTTCTCCTAAGATATGGGAGCTTTCCAAGCAGGTAGATGGTACACAAAAATTGGCTTATCGTTTTAGTACGATATTACATCGTGGACTTTACAGCATAACTGAACTATTTGGCCTCCGGGCCATTAACATAGATGAACCGCAAAACTCGGAACGTAATGTTTCGGTACAGTTTGAAATTATTGTCGGGGAGGGAAAAGATGAGGTTTGGAAAATTACTTAACGTTTTGATTATACAGGTCTTGGCAAGGCTCATGGTAGTAGGCACCACGCTTATTGGCACAGCCGGTATCACCCTGGGGGTGATGATGGCCGTGGTTACCGTGGTAACTATCTTCAATCTCCGGGTTGAGTATAAGCCGATTACGGCCCTGGTCGCTTTAGCTGCCTTGGTCGTACTTACTATTGTCAATGTTGTATTTAACCGGCGCAATAGGCCGGTGAAGGATGACTTAGAGGCCGTACCGGGCAACTAGGTCGATTAAGTCCTGGCGACGGGCCTGGTACTCCGGGAGCAGTTGTTCCCATAGGTCTACCTGGTTCCGCGCCCTTTCAAGCGGTTCGATAAGGTCTGGCTGCGCGATAGTTAAGTCATCGCCAGCCATTTTCATTTGCACATATACTGTAATATAAATAGAAGCCGCAT
>BOAU01000064.1 GCA_026002025.1 Spirochaetia bacterium
CGATAGGAATACTAGGAATTACCGGTTTCTTTACCCCAAAATCCAGGGCAGAGGGACCCTGGTATGAGTAGGTTGCGCACCGGTACGAAGGCGCCCCTGCCTCCCCTGGGGCAGAAAAAATTCAATTGGGGTAAGCATTTCAAACGGTATTTTTGGCTGTACCTTTTTCTTTTGCCCGGCGTTGTGTATCTGATCATCTTCAAATATATTCCCATGGTCGGTGTGCTGATCGCCTTTGAAGATTACAACAATGTGAGGGGGGTGTTCGGCAGTCCCTTTGTGGGGCTCAAGCATTTCCGTTATTTGTTTGAGTCGAATGAATTTTACCGGGTCTTCGCCAACTCACTGCTCATCAGCCTGTATCGTATGGCCGCCGGGTTTCCCGCGCCGATTCTGCTGGCCCTGCTGCTCAACGAAATCCACAGCCAGAGATACAAAAGGGTAATGCAGACCATTTTGTATCTGCCCCATTTTATATCCTGGGTTGTCATATATGGCATTTTACTCAGTTTCGTATCTCCTACAACCGGCATTTTGAATATTCTCATTATGCGTTTCGGCGGGGAGCCCATCCCATTCCTGATGAGTACCAGGTATTTCCGGGGCATTGTGGTATTGACCGATATTTGGAAAAGCGCCGGATGGGGTACGGTGGTGTACATGGCCTCAATAGCGGGCATCGACCCCACCTATTACGAGGCGGCCATACTCGACGGCGCCGGCCGTATGAAACGTATCATCTACGTAACACTCCCCATGATCAGCGGTACTATCATTGTCATGTTAATTCTTCGTATGGGATCCCTGCTTAGTAATGGGTTCGAGCAAATTTTCCTGATGCAGAATGCGCTGAATATTGAGGTGTCCGAAGTTTTTGAAACTTATACCTATACGGTCGGCCTCCGTGAAGGACGGTTTTCCTTTGCCTCGGCAGTGGGGCTGTTCCAGAGTGTGATAGGGGTTGTGCTTATCTTTGTAACGAACAAGTTATCGCGGAAATTCGGTGAAGGGGGACTGTGGTAATGTTGAAGAAGACGCTGGGAAGGCGGGGCCTGGATGACTATATTGTAGCTTTTGTTACCTATATTGTGGTTACCGCATTTGCTCTGACCATTATTTACCCCATGCTGAATATATTCTCGGTTTCCATGTCGAGCTATACCGCGTATATCAAAAACCCCATGATGTTCCTCCCCAGTGACTTTGATTTTGGCGCCTATCGGGTAACCTTTCGCAGTAAGCTGCTGCTGAATAGCTATGGCAACACCATCATCATCACGGTGCTCGGAACAGTGTTGACCCTGGTGATAACCGTGCTCTATGCCTATCCGCTCTCCCGGCCCCAGCTCCGGTTCAAGCCTTTTTTTAATACCCTTATTATCATCACCATGATTTTTTCGGGGGGCATTGTGCCGGCATTCCTGCTCATGCGTTCCCTTAAACTGATAAACACCCTGGCGGCCCAGTACCTGCCGTCGATTTTGGGGGCCTACAACTGCATCCTTATGGTCAACTTTTTCAGGACTATCCCCAGTGAACTAATCGAAGCGGCGGAAGTTGACGGGGCGAAGGAGCCGCTGATTCTGACAAAGATAATCCTGCCCTTGTCAAAACCAATCCTGGCAACCATCGCCCTGTTTTCCTCGGTGGGCCTGTGGAATAACTATTTTTCGGCGGTTATCTATACCAGGACACAGGACAAGTGGCCGGTACAACTGGTACTGCGGGAGATGCTCCTTGCGTCATCCACCGCGGCCCTGCAGGCCGGGGGCAATCTGGCGGAAATGATGGTAAACGTCCCGACAAATCAGCTGCGCTATGCCACGCTCATCATCGTAATGCTTCCCATCATGTGTGTGTATCCCTTCCTACAAAAGTATTTTGCTTCAGGGGTTATTCTGGGCGCCGTGAAGGGATAGGCGTATTTTATCTTGGGTTCATCGCGTATGCGATACATATATTTTTTTAAGGAGACGTTCATGAAAAAGTTTTTAGCAGTAATGATGCTCTGCGCTCTGGGGGCATCGGTTTTCGCCGGCGGCGGTCAGTCCGGGGGATCTGCATCGGGGACAAAACCCTTCGAGTTTACGCTGTATGGTAATCTCGTACCGGAACTTACGGAAGCCGATCAGGTGTTTTTCAAGACCCTGAATGAAAAGACAAATACGAATGTCAAGGTCCAGCTGCCCCCTTCGTCCAATTATGCTGAATCCCTGACCATTATGATGGCCTCAGGGGACTATCCTGATCTGGTGCTGTTTCCCGACCACAACAACAGGGCCTTCCAGGACGGCGTCCGGGACGGCGTTATTCTGCCGCTTAATGACTACATCGCCAAAGCGCCCAATCTCCAAAAGTACAGCTATGATCTTTCATGGAACACCTTAAAGGTACTGGGGGATGACAAGATTTACGGGATCCCCCGTACATCCATCGCCCGTGCCGACGGGTATTTGATCCGTCAGGACTGGCTGAACAAGGTCGGCATTTCAATAGAGGAGGGAAAACCCATCACCCTTGATAAGCTCACAGAAATTCTGACCGCCTTCACCACCAAAGATCCCGATGGTAATGGGGTTAATGATACCTACGGCCTGGGCCTGGGTTCAGGAGATGGTAACCTGTCTATCAATAGTGTAATTGGCTGGGCCTTTGGACTCCGGGGCTGGGACGAGTATCCGGGCGAAGATTACAAGTATATGGATCTGGGCTATTCAAAAAAGAACCCGGCCATGAAAAATGCCCTGACCTACATGAACATGTTATATAAGAACCGGCTGATCGATCCCGACTGGGCGACCCTTAACAACGATGCATATAGTCAGCGCTTTGATCAGGGTATTACCGGTGTACGGTCTGAGTTTGCCGGATGGATGCCGGATACTGAAACGAGAATTAAGAATGCGGCGCCGAACGCAAAGCTTTCTTACATAGTCGGTCTTGTGCAGAAGGAAGGCGACAAGGTACAGGGCGGTTCTTTCTCTACCGGGTTCTGGGGACAGTGGGCCATCATGAAATCGGCCAAGGAACCCCAGAAGATCGTTGATGTCCTGGACTACATGCTTTCCGACAATTTTTGGGAGACGGTGAATTACGGGATAGAGGGCTATGCCTGGCAGTACGATGCCAACCGGAACCGTATCGCGGTTCCGGGTTCGGTGTATAACGCAGGCCGTCAAATACTACGCCGGAACAATGCGCCGGAATTCTTCGTGGGCGTCTCCACAGCCGTAGCGGACCGCAGCCGTGTCGTCAACCTGATCAACACCTGTATAGCCCAGGCCGTATTCTCCAAAGACGGCGGGTTCCGCCCGGCGGTTGCCGATGATCCGAAATACATTGACGCGGACAAGGCATATAAAGTTGCGATCTCAAAAATCATCTCAGGCGATCTGCCGGTAAGCGCCTATGACGCGGAGCTTGAGAAGTGGTACAGCGCCGGCGGAGAACAGTACATCAGGCAGATGAACGCCGGTATACAAGCGGGGAACTAACAAGTTCCAAAGGAAGTAAATATGTCGGTGATGTGGATAGATGCCATTCAGTTTAAGAAATACGGCGGCTGGAGATGCGAAACCCAGTTTGTGCGTGAGATGGGGCAGGCTTATCTGCTGGCGGTCAAAACCCCCGGAGAGCCCGCTGAAAATTGTGAAACTGAATTCAACATAGGGGAAAAGAAAACCTATCGTATATGGGTTCGGGTAAAGAATTGGCTTAAGGATCATGCGCCGGGCCGGTTCTATGCCCTGGTTGACGGTGAGCGCATCGGTAACGAACTGGGTACCCTGCCGTCCACGCTATGGACCTGGCAGATCGCCGGGGATATTACCCTCGATGCCGGAACCCATACCCTTGCGATGAACGATTCTACCGGTTATTTCCCGCGCTTTGCCGCTGTCCTTATCACCGACGATGTTGACTATACCCCTTCGCCTGAATGGGAGAGGATCCGCAAGGAGCGGGCCGGATTATTGGGTCAGTCTTTCGAGGCTGCCCGCAAGGAACCCTTTGATGTGGTTGTCGCGGGCGCCGGGCCCGGCGGCATACCGGCGGCGCTTGCGGCGGCCCGCGAAGGCTGCCGTGTGGCCCTGATTCATTCACGGCCGGTTCTGGGCGGCAATGCAAGTAACGAGGCGACCGTTGGCTTTGACGGCGCCTACATACATCACCCCGGAATGCGCGAAAGCGGCATTGCCGAAGAAATCCGCCGTATCCGGGACTCGCGGCAATGCACCTGGCAGGAGGCCCTTGAAACGCTCTGCGCCGGGACGCCGAACCTGACGATCTTCCTCAATCAATGCGTCATTGATACGGAGACCGAGGGACCGCATATAAGCGCGGCAATAGCCCAGGATACGATCACCGGCCTTCGCACGGTGTTTCCTGCAAAAGTTTTTGTAGATGCCACCGGGGACGGCTGGCTTGGGTATTACTCAGGCGCGGCATACCGCGTTGGACGGGAAGCGCACTGGCAGCACGGCGAGGAAAAGGCCCCGCGGAATGCCGACGGCCGTACCATGTCCGGCTGCCTTATGGGTTCGGACGGCGCGCACCACCAAATGCTTTCATATCTGGCTGAGGACACCGGTTCTCCGGCGCCCTTCTGCGCCCCTGATTGGGCTCAGGTGCTGCCTAAAAAATTATTCCGGTCTCCGGGGCGCATTGAGTCGGGGGAATGGTGGATCGAAACGCCGACAGATTTCGATGATCTTTTTGAGGCCGAGATGGTGCGGGACTATCAGATGGTTCTAACCCTTGGTTATTTCGATTGGCTTAAAAATCACTATGAAAAGCGCGACCTCGCGCGTAATTACCGTATCGTGTGCTTCCCGAATTACAATGCGAAGCGTGAAAGCCGCCGTCTCGTGGGCGATTATATTTTGAAACAGGACGATTGTACATCGGGCCGTTCTTTTGAAGATGCCGTAGCCTATGCGGGCTGGACCATTGATGTACACAACCAGGACGGTATTTTTTCCGGCCAGTCCGGGCCATACGATTTTGATATCCGTGTGCCCATAAACCAGGTCCCCTTCCGCTGTCTCTATTCCAAAAATGTCGAAAACCTGCTGATGGCCGGGCGCTGTATTTCAGTTACCCATATCGCCCTTGGAACGGTGCGGGTTCAGAATTCCCTTGCCACCATTGGACAGGCAGCCGGGACCGCTGCCGCGCTTTGCGCCAAACGGGGCGTAACTCCCCGTGCCCTTGGGCAAAAAGATATTGGACGATTGCAGCAAACATTGCTGCGCAACGATGCCTACATCCCCGGCGTATTCAACGATGATCCTGATGATCTGGCGAGGAAGGCGCTTGTTGACGCGACATCCTGGAGCCGGACAGAGGTCTATGAGCCCAGGCGCGGCATTCCGGGCGCCATGCAGCCCCTCGACGAAACCTACTGCCTGGTGTTCAAACGCATCCCCGATTCGACCCTGCAGCTGTACATCAAAAACGCGGGGGATACGGCAACCCTTTCCGCCCGATGGGTGGAGATGGATAGCTTTGACATTCAGGATATTATGGAAGAAGTATCCGTGACGGTGGCCAAAGACTTTGAAGGCTATCTGGATATTCCGCGTCAAAAAAAGTTCACCGCCCATTCGGCAGGTATTCAACTACTGGCGGACAAGAGCTTGTCGGTGCGGTATGTTGATCTGGCGGACCACGGCTGCCGTGTGGGTGTCAGGCGTCCGCCCTACTGGTCCATGAAGCGGAACCTGAGCTTTGTACACCGTTTTTCAGGCGATCCAAGGCCGCCCCTGGCGGACTGCTCACCGAAAAACGTTATCAACGGCGTGTCCCGTCCGATTGCCCAGGATAAATACGCCTGGGTAAGCGATCCGGCAAAGCCGCTGCCCCAGGACCTTACGCTGACCTTTACGGAACCCACGGACATAAGGGAAATCCGTCTTGTATTCGATACAGATTTGAATAACCCCCTGTTTTCCATGCAGATGGTTCCCGTTGTGCAGCAGCTTGTCAAAGATTACGATATCCTTGCGGACGGCAAGACGGCGCTGGAGGTACGCGGCAGTAATGCCCGTGCGCGGATTCACCCGATTGTCCAAAAGGCGGTGAAACAGCTGACGATACGTGTTTTGGCGACCTATGGCGATCCCAGTGCGCGGATATTTGAGGTACGGGTATATTAATTGATGACGTCAAAAGAACGGCTCCTGCGGCTCTTTGCCAACCAGGAAACAGACCGGGTTCCCATCTGGCTCCTCTACCCCTACCACCCCAATGGCTCTTATGCCGATGTGTATAAGCGGCCCAGCTATAAACCGATCCTCCCGTATATCGAAAAATACTGCGACACCTTTGACCGCCGGAGCTACACGGGAAACAATTTTTGTTTTAACGGGAACCCGGATATTATCCGGCGGACTTTTACCGAAGAGATAAACGGATTCCCCACGGAGGTAGAGGAGGTCCGTTACCGGGATCTGATCCTGCGGCGCTTTGTGGAAACCTCGTCGTCGGGGAAAAAGCTCCGCTATCACATCGACGATCCTGCGCTGCTGGAAAAGATCGCCGCCATCCCCTATGCGCCTCCCCAATCTGATTTTTCCCCCTTTTATAAGGAGAAGGAAGAACTGGGAAATCGGGGACTCATGATGATGGACCTGGGCGACCCCCTGCTGCCCCTCTACCATCTGGCCAGCGCCGAGGACTTTGCCGTCTGGACTTTGACGGATTATGAGGCGCTGCTGGATTTTACCGACATCATGTATGAGCGGGTATTGGGGATTTATAAAAACTACCTGGAAAATAATATTGGGGATGTGTTTTTCATTGTCGGCGCGGAGTTTGCCGGCCCTCCCCTGGTTTCTCCGGCTAAATTTAACGAGCTCAGCGTCCGTTACGTTAAGGGCATTGTGGATTTGATCCGCAGCTACGGCAAATATTCCATAGTCCATTACCACGGCAACCTGTATCAGGTACTTTCGGGGATGAAGGAGATAAACCCCGACGGCCTCCATACGATTGAGGCCCCGCCGGTGGGGGACTGCACCATCACCCAGGCCAGGGCCGCCCTGGGGAACATGATCCTCATCGGCAATATCCAGTACGATGAACTCCGGAGCCAAAACCCCGAAGGGATCGGCGCCCTGGTTAAAAGCGTCCTGGAAGAAGGGTCGGGGGGCCGCTTTATCCTCTCCCCCACCGCCGGCCCCTACGAAGAAACCATCACCGAACATCAGATGAAAAATTACCTTGCCTTTATAGAGGCGGGGATAAAATACGGAAAGAAAAACTAAACCCACAAGCGGGCTTAAAAGGAGATTCCTATGGGTGTTTTCAAAACCATTACCCACCGGGTTCAGTTTTGTGTAGTAGGCGGCGGACTTGCGGGGCTTTGCGCTGCGGTGGAAGCGGCGCGCCGGGGCCTTAAGGTAGCGTTGATGCAGGATCGCCCCATGCTGGGGGGCAATGCCTCAAGCGAGGTGCGTATGTGGATCATGGGAGCAAAAGGTCGGAATAACCAGGAGACCGGTATAATTGAAGAAATCCTTTTGAACAATTATTATCGTAACCCTTATAAAAATTTCAGCATCTGGGACAGCATCATCTGGGAGATCGCCCGGTTTGAAAAAAACATCACCCTGATCCTCAACTGCTCCTGCCTGGACGCGGAGGTAAAAGAGGGCAGGGTCGTTTCGGTTACCGGCTGGCAGACCACCACCCAGATGTACCACACCGTGGAGGCCCCTCTCTTTGCCGACTGTTCCGGGGACAGCGTCCTGGCGCCCCTTACCGGGGCGGAGTACCGGGTGGGCCACGAGGCCCGCGCCGAGTTCGGCGAAGACATCGCCCCGGTGTACGCGGATAAAAAAACCATGGGTATGTCCATCCTGATTCAGGCACGGGAAACTTCAGGCCCCAAAACGTACATTCCCCCGGTCTGGGCGGAGAAGTTCACCAAAGAACTGCTCCCCCACCGCCTGCCGGATCTGAAAAACGGCGGGGAAAATTTCTGGTACCTGGAGCTGGGAGGGGTACGGGACAGCATCGCCGACACGGAGGAACTGCGGGACGAACTTTTGGCTGTAGCCTACGGTATCTGGGACTTTGTGAAGAACGATACGGAAAACAAAGAAAAGTTCGCCAACTTCGATCTGGAATGGATAGGCTTCCTGCCGGGGAAGCGGGAGAGCCGCCGCTATGTGGGGGATCATATCCTTACCCAGAACGATGTCCGGGAGGGAGGCAAATTCGACGACATCGTCGCCTACGGCGGCTGGCCCATGGACGACCATCACCCCGAAGCCTTAAGAACACCGGAGGAACCCACGATCTTCCACCCCGCCCCTTCACCCTTTGGTATTCCTTACCGCTGCCTCTATTCCCGAAACATCGAAAACCTCTTCTGCGCGGGGAGGAACATCAGCACATCCCATGTGGCATTAAGTTCCACCCGGGTCATGTCCACCTGCGGAATCCTCGGTCAGGCGGTAGGAGCCGCGGCGGCCGCGGCGATCCGTCACGGCGAGACCCCCCGGGGAGTCTACCGGAACTATCTGGGTGAAGTTCAGCAGACCCTGATGGAAGACGACTGCTGGCTCCCAGGATTGTGCCGGAAACCCTCAAAACTTACCGCGGAGGCCAAACTGGCTTCCTCAAAGGGAAACGCCGAAGTACTCCGCAACGGCCATGACCGGCCCATCGAAAATGAGGACAACGGCCTTTCCCTTGCCCCGGGGGAATACGCCGAATATACCCTGGCAAAACCGGCCCGGGTTTCCCGGGCGCGGTTCGTCTTTGACAGCGATCTCAACCGGGACACCCAGCATGAGGGAATCCCCTACAAGTGGCCCATGTACGCCACCTATTACCTTGACACCAAAGCGACCTATGTACCCAAGACCATGACGAAGGCGTTTTCAATTTCCCTTACCCTCGCGGATGGAACAAACCGGGTGATTAAGATAACTGATAACCATCAGCGTCTGGTTTATGTGGATATCGGTGCGGAAGTATCTGCGGTCCGGTATGAACCGGTTTCGACCTGGGGCAATGCGGAATCGCACATCTTTTCATTTGAGCTTCTGTGAGCCCCTCAGAAAAGCAGTGGTTCTTCTGAAACATTTTACAAAGGGTCTCGTAATAGGTAGTATTAAGGGATAGGTTTAGTATGCCAAAAGATCAGACACTATCAATTGCGGATTTTGGGCTAAAACCCGATACCCGCAAAAATGCTGTGCCCTTTGTGCAAAAAGCGCTGGCGGCCTGTACAGAAGGGGCGGTACTCGTTTTTCCCAAAGGGCGCTATGATTTTTGGCCCCACCATTGCATTGAACGGGACTATTTCGAGTCGAATACCGAGGACATAAATCCGAAACGGTTGGCTATCCTTATCGAGAACAAGGATGGTTTAACCCTTGACGGCGGCGGCGGGGAGTTTGTGTTTCACGACCGTATGCAGCCTTTTACTATAGACAACAGCCGCACCATTACCCTCTGCAACCTGAGCATTGATTGGGATATTCCCCTCCTGGCCCAGGCAAAGGTGGTGCAGATTACCGATACGTATGCGGATCTACAGATTAACGCCTATGAGTCGCCCTATGTTATTGAAAACGGGAAAATCTTCTTCACCGGTGAGGGGTGGAAAAGCGGCTGGTGGGGTACGGTGGAATTTGACGGGGAAACAAAAAACGCCGTCACCGCAGACAGGGACTTGTTCGAAGGGTATCGTGCCGAAGCCTTATCAAAGGAGCTTTTGCGCCTGCATGGCGTCTTTAAATCAGGGCCCCGAAAAGGTAGCCTCTTGGTACTGCGCCACAGCAAGCGGGACCATGCGGCTGTTTTTATCATTGATAGCAAAAATATCACTTTGGAAGATATGCGTATCCACCACTGCGCAGGCTTGGGGATTCTGTCCCAATACGCGGAGGATCTGCATTTTGCCAATGTTCATTGCATACCCAACGAGGCCAGGGGGCGGATACTTTCCGGGCATGATGACGGACTTCATTTTTCAAATTGCCGGGGAACGGTAAGTGTGGACAACTGTTCCTTTCACGCCCTGATGGACGATCCCATCAATGTTCATGGGACTGCGGTCCGGGTTATTGAGCGTATGAGCGATACGGTTTTGCGCTGTAAGTTTATGCATCACGAAAGTCTCGGCCTGCATTGGGCGCGGGCCGGTGAGCAGGTCGGCTTTATTAAAAACGAAACCATGCAAACCATTGGTCTGGGTATCGTACAATCCTTCAAGGTACTTGATACGGAATTATTTGAATTGTCCTTTGAAACGGCCTTGCCGAAAGAAGTGGCCCCAGGCGATGCCCTGGAAAACCGTACCTGGACCTGCGATGTTTCCATCAAAAATTCCCGCTTTAAAAGCTGCCGCGCCCGGGGTATATTGATATCCACACCCGGTAAAGTAGTCATTGAAAACAATGTCTTTGAGTCACACGGCGCCGCCATTCTTATTCCCGGTGACGCCAATAACTGGTACGAATCGGGGGCGGTAAAGGATGTACTGATTACCAAAAATATTTTTAAGGCCCCATGCTTGACATTCATGTACCAGTTCTGCGAGGGCATCATTTCCATTATGCCTGAAATTCCGCAAAAGACCGCAGAAACGCCGCCCTTTCACCGTAATATCATAATCAGGGACAATGAGTTCCATCCCTTCGATTATCCCGTTTTGTACGCCCTGTCGGTGGAAGGTATCGAATTTTCCGGCAACCGGCTTATCCGCAGTCACGAGTTCAAACCCTGGCATCCGCGCAAAGACGGTCTTACCTTTGAATGGTGTAAAAAGGTGACGGTGAAAAATAATGCTGCCGAAGATGACGTACTGGGTAGAACCATTTGCCTGCGTAATACACCGGAAGAGGAATGTACTATTGATTGGAATGGGTTTACGGTTCTTACCTACTGAGAAATAGTAAGCAGGGGCAACGCAGGGGCGCCGGTCATCGCCTGACCCAAAGATAAAACCGCCTGATGATAATAGATACCGCGAGGAACAGAAAGACCGCAAACAAAACAGCGTCCCACTGATAATAATTCCTAAGCGGAGCTGTCTTTAGCAGGAACTCGTTTTGTATCAGGCCGCCGAACGATACGGCGTCCCGCCAGCCAAGACAGATTGTCAGTATCTGCCTGAGCAGTATAAGTACGATTGCGGCGCCCATGATCCCAATACAGATGTTCATTTTTGACAATACCCGGGGAAACCGGCATATAAGCAATACACAGCACAGCACCATCAGTGCGGCATATACCCGCTCATGATAGATGCGGGAAAGTACTCCCGCGTTGATAATCCGGTAATTGCCCTCATGAATGCCCAGGGTTTTCAAAACATTTGTCGCATAAGCTGCGGTGATCCCCCTGGCCGGAGCCAGCAATACCGCCAGAGATGCGGGAGCGCCCCCTGCGGCGCTGGAATGAAAAACGTAAGCTTCAAAGCCGGTGAAAAAATCCGCCTGGAAGCGGGGTTCTGGGGCTAAGGGGGCTTGAGAGCTAGCCGATCTGGACACTCAACTCCTGCCCAAAATGGGGGATTTGTTGTAGGTCAGTCCTGTTTCTTCGTACTTTTGGGCATATTCAAGATTGTTATCCAATCCGGCGAACATCAGCGGCCTAAGTATAACCTGTCCCCTTTCCAGGGAGTCCGGAATATTCTGCCATTGACACAGTTCTCTCTGCCAATTCCGATAATTCAGTCAGCCCAAATCCGTCAATGCCAGACTTTATTTTATTGTTTAGGGGCTTAATCCATTTATCGGGCAATTGGGACGCACCTAAAATCATCCCCACAATGGAACCGGTTGTTGCGGCATTACAATCGGTGTCAAAACCGGCGGATACGGCGATACCAATGGTTTTTTCAAGATCCTTGGGTCAGGCGATGACCGGCGCCCCTGCGTTGCCCCTGCTTACTATTTCTCCGTCGGTAAGAACCGT
>BOAU01000065.1 GCA_026002025.1 Spirochaetia bacterium
GCACAATGAAGGAGTTATCATGAAATACTCAAGCGTTCTTGAACTTAAGCGCATCGCCTTCCGCAGTCTGGCCCGGCACAAGGTAAAAACGTTGCTTACCTGTGCGGGAATCATGATGAGCGCGGCGGTCTTTATTATGATACGGAGCTGGCTGGGGGGGATGTTTCTGGAATCCCGGCGGAGCATCATCAACTACGAGATGGGTTCCGCAAAACTGCAAACCAAACTCTACTTTGACAAAAAAGATGAGATGCCCGCCTATGAAAATTTCCCGGACTGGGAAATTTACGCGGATGCCCTGGACGCGGCGGGCTACAACACGGCCCCCCGGTATGACTTTTCCGGGACCCTCTTTTCATGGTCAGGCTCCTCGCCGGTGGTGATACACGGCGTGGTTCCCGAACGGGAAGCGCGGATGCTGGCCTACCCGGAATACATAGAATTCGGGCGCTTTATCAAAGACGGCGAATTCGGCGTGGCCCTTGGGGTTAACACCGCGGACAAACTCAAGCTGGGGGTTCCCACCCGGCCCACAACAACAGAGCTTGAGGATCTGGTTACTACCATCGCGTCAAATAAGGCCGAGGCGGAATTTGTCCGGTCCTGTTACCAGAGTCTGCAAGCGGTTTCTGAATTGGGGGAAAGCAGGGAAATGGCCGAAGAGCGGGTGAAGGGCAGGATGGCGCTGAAGCGGGATCTTGCCCCGGCGGATTTGGAAAAACTCTGGGGCCTCTGCGGAGACGCGGGCAGAAACGACGTGCGTATCTCCACGGTGATTGATTACAAAATGGCGCCGGAGAATATCCACAGGGACAAATGGGATGCGGACCTCTGGCCCCTCTTGACCCAGGCGGAGCAGTCCCTTGTAGGGGCGGCTTACGAATACGATGACCTGCTGGAAGCCTATATGCTGGTGGAAAGCGATCCCGCAAAACTCAACGCAACATTGGCCGCCATGATCCGCATCGGCTATTCCGGCGCGGTACGGCACGTAAACCAGGTGATCGACGCCAGGGTGGTGGGCACGATCAACTCACCGGACGTGGCCATTAACTTCAACGTGGGTTATATGCCCCTGGACGTGCTGCAGGGGGATGAGGGCATGGCCCTGGAAGGCCGGGTTACGGAACTCCTAATCCGGGACAAAAAAATGGGCGTGGCGGACATGACCAGTAAAATCGAGACCAAAGATGCAATCAAAGCCGCTCTTGCCGCGGGATTGGCGAAACAGGGACTCTCTTTAAGCGGTGAACTGGAGGTCTTTACCTGGGAGGAGTACAACGCGGATTACCTGGGCTACGAGAGTTTGGAGTATGGGGCTACGGGCATTGTTTCCGGCCTTCTCTTCTTTCTCGCCCTCATCGGCATAAGCAACACCATGCTGTTGGCGATATTGGAGCGGACAAAAGAAATCGGCATGATGCGCGCCCTGGGCATGACCAACGGCCAGCTCGTGTTTGTCTACATGACCGAGGCTTTCTTTCTGGGGCTTCTGGGCTCAATACTGGGAGTTATACTGGGTTGCGCCATCAATTACCCCATGGTGAAGTACGGCGTGAGCTTCGGCTCCATGGTGGAAGCATTGGACGGTCAGGTGGCGGGTCTGCGTTCAACCAGCATCTACCGGAGTATGTGGGATATTCCCCTCATCATTGGGACCGGCATTATTGCCACGGTTCTCTCCTCCCTTATGGCCTTCCTCCCCACCCGGCGGGCGGTCAGGATGGAGATCACCGAAAGCCTGCGGTTTGAATAGACTTGTTCGACAACCCGGTTGGTTGTCTCACAAGTCTTGCAGTTTCTCAGGCTAAAGCCTTGCGAAACTGCGTTTTTTATCGGAAGTTGTTCGGAAACTGAGGTTTCCGAACAACTCTAATAGAGGAGCAAAAAAATGGGAAATAACTACAGACAAGGCGGGATGCTGACCTTTATCAAAGTCGCGTTCCGAAACATTTTCAGGAATGGCCGGCGCACGGCTTTTTGCGTGGTGGCCGTGGGGGTGGCGGTGTTTTTCATCGCCTTCTATTCGGGTTTCATCGATGGAATGCTCAACAGCATGAACGAGACGGTGCAGATATTCGAGATAGGCCATGTGCAGGGGGTAAGCGCCCAGTACGAGGCGGAAAGCGAACTTATGCCGGTACAGTACCCCGTAGCCGAAGGCAAGAGTCTTGCCGCTCTTACGGAACAGATTAGGGGGATCCCCGGCGTCAAGGCAGTGCTCCCCCGGATCAAAGCCTACGCCACATTGCAGGAAGCGAGCCTTAAACACGCCATCCTCTGGGGGGTGCGGATGACAGAGGAAACAAAGGTCAACTACTTCAACCTTACCGATCGGGGAGACGGACTTCTGGAAGGCCGTTATCCCGCGCCGCTCAGCAATGAGTGCGCCGTGGGCCTGCGTTTTGCGGAGAAGACCGGCGTTAAAATCGGGGATCGCATCCCCCTCAAGACCGTGTCGGCCCAGTTCTCCGACAAGCTCTGGTCGCCCACGGTTACCGGCATCTACCGCTTCGACTTTACCGCGGCGGATCAGGATTACATCATCGTTGATTTTGACCGGCTCCAGCGCCTCCTTGTGCTGGACGATGAGAGCCAGCAGATCATCGTCTATGCGGAAAACCCGGAAATGAGCACCCGCATAGCCGAGCAGATGAAGGGCATCATGGGAAGCGATGACCGGATCATCCGCTGGCAGGATCAGCTTTGGATAGCCATGATGGTCGGTTATAAGCCCCTGTTTACCGTTATTTTCCTGATATTCCTCGTGGTGGCCTGTCTCCTCATCGTCAACACCATCACCATGATCATCCACGAGCGGATAAAGGAGATCGGCATGATGGGGAGCCTGGGCATGACCCGCCGGGAGATCGTGATGACCTTCTTCTTCGAGTCCCTGTTCCTGGCCATGTTCGGGGCCACCGTGGGGGTATTATTGGGGGGCATTATTACCGGTATCTTACAAAACACCCCGATACGATGGACAGCCATGATGGGGGAAAGCGCCGTGGCGACCATGCCCCTGGCCAACACGATCTTTGTGGATTTCAGCTTCCCCCGCCTTTGCCAGAACTGGCTCATGGGCGTGGTGGTAACATCGATTTTCACCCTGTTCCCGTCGATAAAAAGCGCCTGGGTTGAACCGGTCGAGGCGTTGAGGAGATGAAGAATTTTAACCACGGACCACACAGACAGTACGGACTTTTGTTTTGAAATTTCATTCTTTTGTCCGTGAGGTCCGTGAGGTCCGTGTGGTCAGTGGTTAATATTAATTGGAGGTTTTTTATGAAGAAGACATTTTTTATTTTAGCGGTGTTTTTTGCGGCGGCGGGTGCGGTGTTTGCGCAGGCTGCACCGACAGCAACAGAGTTGCTGCGGCGAATCGATGATAACGAAATCTACACTACCATTGTGTACGAAGGGGAGATGATCATCGAATACCAGAACCGGCGCTACGTGAAGGTGATGAAGACCTGGGCAAAGGGCACTGCGGACAGCTTTATCGAATTCACCAATGCCGAAGACAGGGGGACCAAGTACCTCAAGAAAGGGGCGCGGCTGTATGTATATTCCCCCGACACCGAGGAGGTGATGCTCATTTCCGGCCATATGCTTAAAGAGAGCATGATGGGCTCCGATCTTTCCTACGAGGACACGATCAACAACGACAGCCTTTCCAGCCGTTACGATCCGGTCATTTCCGGCTCTGAGCTGTGGAACGGGCGGGACTGCTGGGTGCTGGATCTAAGCGCGAAGAAAAGAACCGAGAGTTACCCCCGGCAAAAACTCTGGATCGACAAGGAAAACGGGGACATGCTCCACAACGAGCAGTTCGCCCTGTCCGGGGCAAAGCTTAAGGAATTCACCATGCTCAGGGTGGAAATAATCGGCGGCAGGCGCTTTCCCGTGGAATATGAAATGCGCGACCTCTTGCGGAAAAACAGCAAGACAACTTTCGTGATGAAAAACGTTGTCCTGGACCAGCCCATCGCGGACTCGGTATTCAGCCAGAGGAATCTGGAACGGTAGTGATTCGCTGCCAATAAAAGGGGGATATTGTGAAAACTATGGGGTTTATGTTTAAGATGCCGATCGCCCTGGTGTTGTTTTCCCTTGCCGGCCTTGGCGCCCTTGCGGCGCAGGGGCTTACCGTGTCGGGGCTTTTGGACTCCACTGTTTCCATGAGCGCCGGGGCAGGGGACTCTCCGGCCTTTTCCTACGGTCTGGAGGAATACGCCAATCTGCGTATGCAGGCAAAAATAAAAGACAGGGCGGCGTTTTACGGCGCGGTGAATTTTATCGCCGCTGCGGGCAACATTGCGCAGGGAGCGGTGGGACTGGGCCTTGCTGCCGGGGAAAACTATGTGGCGGGCTTTGAGCTTGAGCGGCTCTACTTCAGGCTGAACGGCGATAACCTGGATTTTGACGGCGGCCTCTTGCGGCTGCCCTTCGGTTACGGCCAGGTCTGGGGGCCCTCGGATTTCCTCAACCCCAAAAACCCCCTCCTTCCCAATGCCCGGCCCCGCGCCGTGCTGGGCGGCAGCCTTTCCTGGTATCCGGTCGATTCCCTCAAACTGCTTGCCTTTGGCTCGGCTCCCAAAGACCCGTTTTCGCGGAGCGGGGACGGGGGGCTGGCGGGCCTTTCAATGGACCAGCATTGGGACAGGGCAAGCCTTCAACTGCTCTATGCCTTTGAATCCCCTGGCGATGGCTCTGATCAAGGGATTCACCGGGCCGGAATGTCGGTCAAGGCAGACCTGGAATTGGGCCTTGTTGCGGACCTGCTCTACACCTACAACGCCGAGGCCCAAACTCAAATTGAGGGCCTTTCCTTCAGTATGGGCTGCGATTATTCCTTTTTTGAGGGGAAATTTATCGCTCTTGCCGAGTACCTGTACAACGGCGCCGCTTCATCAACTGCTTTCAATGATGGGAAAAATATCTTCGGCCGGAAAAACGAAAACTACCTGTACACGAGCCTTAGCTTCCTTTTTAATGATTATACCCAGGCGAGCGCCGCCCTGATCTCCGGTTTTGACGATGTTTCCTTTACGCCGATTATCAGCCTGGAGCATGAGCTGTTCCAGGGCTGCGGCCTGAACCTTTCGGCCCAAATTCCCCTGGACCGGGACTTGTTTTCCGGTGACGGGAACCGGGGCGAGCTTGGCCCCGGAACAGCGTATTCCTCTTTTACCGTCAGAATCCGGCTTCGTTTTTAGCGGTTTTCCATTGTTGCCAAAAAAGTTATAATCTAATACTCTATAGGAAAAGGAGTATCCCTTCATGGCAGGTGTTATTGTTTATGTGAATGCTGACGAGGGCATAAAACGGGTAGTGAACAATACCCGGCTCTATATCACCCTGCTTAAAAAATTCAAGGTTGATACCAACTTTTGGGATCTTGCAGACAGCCTTGGGGCGGGGGAGCTTGAAAAGGCCCAGGGCACCGCCCATACCCTCAAGGGGATCGCCGCCAACCTTTCCCTCTCGGAACTGTTTGAAAAGGTCCGGGACCTGGAAGCCCAAATAAAAGAAAAAGCCGTACCCCCCGGCGTGCTGGACGGGGTTAAATCGGCCTATGATGAAACCATAAAAAAAATTGACGAGGTCATTGCAAAATATGGGTGATGCCGGCAGCCTTCCGACCGTTCTGGTAGTTGATGATATTGATATGAATATCATGATCCTTGAGGAAATTCTCAAGGACAGTTATCACGTGACCACCGCGGAAAACGGCAGGCAGGCCCTGGAGCTTCTCCGTAAGGCTAAAGTTCTGCCCAGGATCATCCTTCTTGATGTATTGATGCCTGAAATGACCGGCCGGGAGCTCTTTGACATCATGAAGGCCGACGAGGCCCTCAAGCGGATTCCGGTCATTTTTATCACCTCGGAGAATGATTTTGAAAGCGAATTGCTGGCGGCAGGGGCGGCGGATTTTATCCACAAACCCTTCTCCCCTGAGATCGTAAAACTCCGGGTAAGAAATCAGATCGCATTAAAGAACTACAGTGACAGCCTTGAGGAGATGGTGGCGGAGAAAACCGCGGAGGCAACTTCCACCCTGGATAATACCCTTCAGGCCCTGGCGAACATCATTGAATACCGGAACCTTGAATCCGGGAGCCATGTCAGGCGGACACAGTTTTTTTGCAAGACCCTGATCGATCATATCCTGGAATCGAATTTGGTATACGCGGCGGAACTGCGGGCTCTGGACAGCAGTATTATTGTCAAGGCAATGGCCCTCCACGATGTGGGAAAGATAGGCATCCCCGACAATATCCTCCTTAAGCCGGACCTGCTGAATCCTGATGAAATTGAAATCATGAGGACCCATACGGTGGTGGGCAAAAATATCATAGAAGAGATGATGAAGGCCGTTACGGACAAGGATTCCATATACCTCAAGCACTGCCGGGATATTGCCTGGAGCCATCATGAGCGCTTTGACGGCAAGGGCTATCCCCAGGGGCTTGCGGGTTTCGATATCCCCCTGTCCGCCCGCATTGCGGCACTCGCCGATGTTTACGATGCCCTGGTCTCTGTCAGGGTGTACAAGGCGGCTATTCCCCACAGTGAAGCCATTGCCATCATCAGCGAGGGCAGGGGCGCCCAATTTGATCCGGTCCTTACCGATGCGGTGATCCGGATTCAGGACCGGTTCAGGGAAATCTCCCGGAAGAATCAATAGGATAATAATGAAGAAAGCAGTATTACTGATTTTTTTTGTATCATGCGCGTTCCTCTTCGGACAAAGCGACACGGATGAAGTTAATGTCATCATCCCGAATAATATTACCGTCATTGAAGACGGCGCCTATTCAGGCAGCAAAAGCCTTGTGGTGGTAAATATCCCGGTCGGCGTCACCCGTATCGGCAGGGGGGCCTTCCGCGGCTGTGAGGGCCTTACCGTGGTAAACATGCTGCCCGGCCTTACCGCCATAGGCGAGTATGCCTTTGCTTCCTGCAAAAACCTTAGCGCCGTCACCATACCCGGCAGTGTTACTGAAATTGGGACCGGCGCTTTTTCCGCCTGTCCAAATTTAAGGTCGGTGGTCATGTCCCGGAAAACCCGCCTGGCCCCCGATGTTTTCCGCGGCACGCCGGTTTATATTATTTATATTGACTAATAACGAGTCTGGAGGTGGCGGGAGTCGGAGTATATGAAAAGATCATAACTCCTTATCCTACATAGAATTACAAGTGATATTTTAGGCTATGTATTAAACTATGTATTACCTTCCTCCTTTTTCTTATTTAGAAAGCCAGTTTATACCCCCTTTTGTCTTTTAGTCAATCATACGCCGCGGGGAGGTTCATTCGGATTCTCCCCAAAGAAAATAAACTCGTCACCATGCGGATTTTGCGCTCCCTGCCTGCGTAAAGCATCCCGGATCTGTGGCATTACCGGGACGGTCCTCAGCTCGTCCGTCTTGGTGGACTTCAATCCGTCTATGTTAGAATAGGACCATTCAATATTGAGGTATTCCTCTCCTACATCCTCAAAATGCAAGGCTAAGATTTCTCCTATCCGCAAGCCGGTGGTCATAGCAACAAGATTTACCAGCATGGCCCGCTTATCTTTCCAGTCAAGCTGAAATAAGGCGATAGCCTCTTTTGGGGTTAGCACCCCCCTTTTCCGTGCCTTTGAGGAATACGCTGGGAGGTCTTGGGTAGGGTCGGATGGGATACGGTCATTGGCATAAGCCCACCGTAAAGCAGTGACCCCTACCCGCAGTATCTGTTTCAGGGTCAGAGGAGATAGGTCAGGATAATTCTTTGCCACGTCTACGGAAAAATCTAAAATATTCTGCCGGGTGATTTCCCCAATGCTCTTCCCCTTAAAATAGGAAACCCAATACCGCTTAACTAGGTTAAGGCTTTTATAGGTATGGGCATGGCCTATCTTAACCTTATGGGACAACTTTTCCTCGATATAAGGAGAGCGGTCATAGTCCCAAAACCGGGTGAGAAAATCTACAAAAAGCTCCGCTCCCTGGGTATATCCTGGAAATCCAACTCAGCATTTTTCAGTTCCGAGAGGACTTGGGCGACACTAAGCTTCTCGGCTACCAGGCGTGATGGCTTGGATGCCAGGACAAAGCGCCTTTCCGGTATACCATCTTTGAGCCATCCGGCGACAACTATTAGGGCTTCATCCCGGTTACCTTTTCCTGTAGACCGGGCGGGGAGACACTTCTTTGTCTCTTGATTGACGAATTGAACGTAAAAGATACCTTTGCGGGCATGCAAATAAAACTGACGCATCCCGATACTCCTTTGAAAGTCTTCTCATAGTGACTTTCTCATAGTTTGATCGTGATGAACGCCAGTTTTCTGGTGGTTCATTCTTTTTTTCTCTGTAATTCCTTATAATATAAGGAATTAAGTCTATGGGCCATCGAGGACTTGAACCTCGGACCAAGAGATTATGAGTCTCCTGCTCTAACCAACTGAGCTAATAGCCCGAAAATATTAGACTTCACACTTATACCTCAAGGGGACAAAAAAGTCAATTCCAGTTACACTAAATTTGTGGCAAAGGGGAATTACGGGGCCAGTCCCTGGGGCAAATGGTTTATCGATGTGCTGGACGGCTACAAGATGGGGGCGCGGCTGGACCGGGGGCGGAGTTATGCCAATACGGGGAAGGTGCTTTCCCTGAATATTAAAGACGGGAAGGCCGGCGCCAAGGTTAAGGGCCACTACCAGCCCTTTTACCGGGTGGAGATCGCCTTTCCTCCCCTTGTGGAAAAGAAAAAAGTTTTTGAGCTGATAGAACAAGATCCCGCCCTGCTTGCCCGGATCGCCGCCGGTGAACTGCCCGAAGAATTCCTTTTCAGGCTCAAAAAAGAGGGGATTCACTTGATCCCCCGGCGCTGGGCCGAGATGCGCCGCTCCTGTAACTGCCCCGATGACGGGGACCCCTGCAAGCACATGGCGGCCCTCTACTACATGCTTGCCCGTGAGGTTGACGCCGATCCCCACGTGCTTTTCCGCCTCCGTGGCATCGACCTGGGTGAATTGGGGAAACGGCTCGGGGCGGATCTGGATCATAAACTGGAAAATCCCTTTGCGGAAGATTTTGGCCCGACAGGACCGGTTCCACCGGCGCTTAAGAAGGGTTCGCGGGGGAAGGAGAAAAATTCTCAAGTCGGGCCGGTAACACTGGAGCCTGTAAGTCAGGTGGAACCTTCGGGGGCCAAGCCCGAATTGGCGGAGATTCCCCACTGCACCGAGCTGATCCTTTCCCTCCTGCCTGCCGCCCCTCTTTTCAGCGGCCGGGATTTTGCGGTAGCCCTGGGGGAATTCTACCACCGGGCGGCCCGGAATCATGATTGGGCCGGAGCCGATGAAACAAGCGGAGCGGGTTCCGGCAAAACAGGCGCAACGGGGGAGGGGACCGGGATCGAAGATGCTGAGCATCTTTTTTCCCATTCCCGCTGGACCGTGGATTATACCGAAGCCGGGCCGGGAGCGCCGCAGCTCCTGATGGAAACCCTTTCCGCCGAGAAACGCCGATATGGCCTCCGGGACGCCTTTAGCCGGTTCCGGCTTTTTGCTTCCGATGAGGGAACCCCTTCGTATACCTTCCTCTATTATCTTTTCAAGTTTTTGGGCCTCGTGATTGACGCCGGGGCCTATATTCCCTGTCCCGTTTTAGAGAACGATGACCTGCGGGTTCTCTGGCTTGTCTTTGACCGGCTTCCCCGGATTCGGGAAACCATGGACAGTATTGCCCGTTACGGGAACCGGACCGCAGTAAAGCTGCTCTCATCGGCGCTGCTCAATGAATGGGTCAAAGGAATTTCCTTTTCCCGTGACGCATTTTGGCAGGGGGGCGATCAGGATTTCCGTAATTTGTTGGGCCTCTTTTTTTGCGGGGATATCATGGATGTTTCTTCCCCGGCATTGCGGAGCCTGCCCCTTTCAATCTCCAACTGGCTCATGGCGCTTCATACGGATTTTTCCGCCTGGAAGTACCGGTTCATTTTGAAGCCCCTAAAAGATGAGGCTTCTTTTACCCTTCAGGCAAAGGTGCAGCATCAAACTGAAAAGGGCGTCGAATGGATCAACCTGAAAGACGCCGCCCGCAAGACCGGTTCCGTAGCAATACTGCGGGCCCCAACGGCGCTGTCAAATTATCTGCCGGAACTGCGTTACCTTTTCCAGCGCGCCCAGGCGTCATTAAATGAAGAACGGCTCATTCATTTTCTGGACAGCGCCGCTTTTCTTATTGCCCGGCTGGGGATCGAGGTGGTGTTCCCCAAAAGCCTGCACCGGGAACTCAAGCCCCGTCTGGTACTCAACACCGACACGAAGAAGGCCCCCGCGCTGGTGAGTTACCTGGACCTGGGTTCCCTGCTCCACTGGCGCTGGGATGTGGCTATCGGGGACGAGGTGATCAGCGCCGATGAATGGCGGAAATTGGTAAAACAGAAAAGCGGGGTTGTAAAATTCCGGGACAAATTTATCCGCCTTGAGGGGGCCGAACTTTCCCGGCTCCTGAAAAACGCCAATGCCGTGCCTTTACCGAATACGGCGGATTTTCTCAAGGCCCATTTTGCGGGGGACACGGTCCTTTCCTTTGATGCGGAACGGATCATGGAAAAGCTTTTTACCGAAAATAAATTCCCGGTCCCCAAAAGCCTCAACGCAACATTGCGGGAATATCAGGAGCGGGGCTGCCGCTGGATCTGTTCCCTCCTTGCGTCGGGTTTCGGCTGTATCCTTGCCGATGATATGGGTTTGGGAAAAACAATCCAGTCAATCGCAGTAATACTGCGTTTAAAAGAACAGGGCCTTCTTGTTAATGAGCCTACCCTGATCATCGCCCCGGCGTCATTGCTGGAAAACTGGGAGCGGGAACTGGCCCGGTTTGCCCCATCCCTGACCGTAGGTCGCTACCACGGGCCGGGCCGCCGTATCAATACCGGTTCTGAAATTTTTCTTACCACCTACCAGACAGCGGTTCGTGACGCGGTAAAACTTGAGGAGCAAAACTTTGCGCTCCTTATTGTTGACGAGGCCCATTTGATGAAGAATGCCGAAACCCGGGGGGCCCGGACCGTCAAAAAACTCCGCTCACGGTTCCGGCTTGCCCTTTCGGGAACCCCCGTGGAAAACCGTCTTGAGGACCTCCGATCCCTTTTCGATTTTATCCTCCCCGGTTATCTGGGCACGGAAAAGCAGTTCCGCGATGAATACCGCTACCCGATAGAAGTTCTGCGCCAAAAAGAAAAGGCTGAAACCCTGCGGAAGATCACTTCTCCTTTTCTCCTGCGGCGGCTTAAAACCGACAAGGGGATTATCCGGGACCTGCCGGAGAAGATCACCGTTAATGAATACGCGGCGCTGGAAAAAGAACAGGCCGCTCTTTACAAAAGCATCGTGGACAGCGCCATGGAAAAATCGGCTCAAACGGAGGAACCCGCCGGGCGGGCCGCCCTGATTTTGAGCCTCCTTACTTCGCTGAAGCAGGTCTGCGATCACCCCCGGGTCTACGACAAGGAAAGCCCCGCGCACTCTGAGCTTTCAGGCAAGGCCCAGCTTCTGGTCACCCTGCTTGCGGAAATTCTTGCGAACCGGGAAAAGGTGCTGATATTCAGCCAGTATGTGGAGATTGAAAGGGGCAGGCTCCGCAATGCCGGGGAAGAAACATCCATGATATCCCCGCAAAAAAAGAGGCCCAACAAATTACGGAAATCCTGATCGCCCCCCTGCCAAAATGCGTCACGGGAAAA
>BOAU01000066.1 GCA_026002025.1 Spirochaetia bacterium
ATATTAATTTATCTGTCATCAACGTAATACTTATAATAGTCTAGCTGTACCTGCTTTCTATGTCAAGTAGTTTTTGGGGTCATAGAAATTCCAAATAACCACGGACCTGGAATTGCCGGGGCCGGAACAGGGCTTGTCCCATCCCCCCGTAAAGCGGTAAATTAAACCCATGTTTGAAAATATCGTTAAAGCCCTTTTCGGCTCCCAGCATGAGCGAGACTTAAAGAAGCTTCTCCCTATATTACATTCCGTAAACGAAAAAGAGGCCTGGGCCCTTGCCCTCCCCCCTGAGGAATTCCCAAAACAGACCGCGAAATTCCGGGAACGGTACCGGAACGGGGAAAGTCTGGACGCCCTTTTGCCCGAAGCCTTTGCCCTGGCCCGGGAAGCGGCCCGGCGCTGCCTGGGGGAACGGCCCTATGACGTGCAGGTCCTGGGTTCCATCGTGCTCCACCAGGGCAAGATCGCGGAACTGAAAACCGGTGAAGGCAAGACCCTGATGAGTGTTGCTGCGGTCTACCTCAACGCCATCCCCGGCAAGGGAATACACGTGGTCACGGTCAACGATTACCTTGCCGAGCGTGACGCCCGGTGGATGCAGCCCATCTTCGGCTACATGGGGCTCACCGTGGGAACCATCCTCTCGGATATGGATAACGTCCGGCGCAAGGAAAACTACGCCTGCGACGTGACCTACGGGACCAACAACGAATTCGGCTTTGACTATCTCCGGGACAACATGAGCCCCTCCCTGGAAAGCCGGGTGCAGCGGGGGCATAACTGCTGCGTGGTGGACGAGGTTGACTCCATCCTGATCGACGAGGCCCGGACCCCCCTGATCATCTCCGGCGCCGCCGAGGACGACACCTTCAAGTACGCCGAAGTGGACAAGCTCCTCTCTTCCCTTGTGGAGGTGCAGAAAAAGGAGAACGGCGAATACCCCGACGAAGCCCAGGGCGAAGAGGTTATCGGGGATTACAAGCTCAATGAAAAGAACAAGAACATCTCCTTCAGCAATGCGGGGATGACCAAAATCGAGGAAATTTTACAGAAGCGGAACCTGATCAAGGGCGCCATCGTTGACGAGGAGAATTTCGAGTACCTCCACTACTTTACCCAGGCGCTCCGGGCCCACAAGCTCTTTAACATTGATGTTGATTATGTGGTCCAGGACGGCCAGGTCCAGATCGTGGATGAATTTACCGGCCGCATCCTCCACGGCCGCCGCTATTCCGACGGGCTCCACCAGGCCATTGAGGCCAAGGAACGGATCAAAATTGCCCAGCGGAACCGGACCCTGGCGACCATCACCTTCCAAAATTACTTTAGACTGTATGAAAAAATATCCGGTATGACCGGTACCGCCGATACGGAGTCCGTGGAGTTCAGTAAAATATACAACCTTGAGGTGGTTGTGATCCCCACCAACCTCCCGGTGGCCCGGAATGATGAAGACGATGTGGTCTACCTCAACGAAAATGAAAAATACAGCGCCCTTTGCGAAGAAATTGCCGCCGCCCATAAGAAGGGCCAGCCCATGCTGGTGGGCACCGTGTCCATTGAAAAGTCCGAGAAGCTTTCCAGCCTGCTTACCCGCAAGGGGGTCCGCCACGAGGTGCTCAACGCGAAGAACCACGCACGGGAAGCGCTGATCATTTCAGAAGCCGGGGCCAGGGGATCGGTTACCATTGCCACCAACATGGCCGGCCGCGGTACGGACATCAAGTTGGGGGGCAATGCCGAATACCGGGCCCGGAAGAGGGCCGGCACCGATGCAAGTCCCGAAGCGTATCAAAAGGCCTATAACGAAGAATACGAAAAATGGAAGGCCGATTATGAGGAAGTAAAGTCCATCGGCGGCCTCTATGTGATCGGCACGGAGCGCCACGAAAGCCGCCGTATCGACAACCAGCTTCGGGGCCGGTCCGGGCGGCAGGGCGATCCGGGGCGGTCGAAATTCTTCATATCAATGGATGATGAACTGATGCGCCTTTTCGGCGGAGAAAAGATCAAGGGCCTGATGTCCCGGATCGGCATGGTGGGGGGGGAACCCATCTATCATCCCCTCTTGAACCGGAGCATTGAACGGGCACAGAAGAAGGTTGAGGAACGGAACTTTGAGATCCGCAAACACCTCCTGGAATACGACGATGTGCTGAACCAGCAGCGGAAATTTATCTATGAACAGCGGGACGCGATCCTTAGCGATCCAAATCTGAAAACCAGGGTAAACGAAACTTCCCGTGAGATGACCGAAGATATGGTAGAAACCTTTAAGGCCGCCCAAAGGCATGATGGCGCAGCGGCGCTTAAGGAACTAACAGAATCACTGCGGATCAAATTCAATTATCAGCTCAAACTTGAACAGGACGGCGCGGAGTTTAAAAATCCAGAATTACTGGAAAAGAGGATCATCGCGGACCTTGAAAAGGACATTGATGACAAGGAAACCCTGCTTCCCCAAAATTACCTTAACCTGATCATCCGGGAACAGTACCTCCACGCCATAGACCGCAAATGGCTGGATCATCTGGAAAACATGGAGGGCCTGCGGGAGGCGGTGTACCTCCGCAGTTACGCGCAAAAAAATCCCCTCACCGAATACAAGGTTGAGGGCTTCCAGATCTTTGAGACCATGATTGATGAGATCCGCCAGGAAATCGCCTCCCGGCTGCATTTAATACGGATACAGGTAGGGGAAAACCGGGATGCATCCCGCCCGGCGAACCGTCCTGTTGCGGTGGCCCAATCAGCCAGCCACGGAAGCATCGGCGCATTCGGCGCGGCTGCCGGGGGCGGGACCTCAACAGGCGGCTCCGCATCCCAGCCTGATTCCGCACGGGTGGTCCGCGCCTACCCCAAGGTAGGCCGCAACGACCCCTGCCCCTGCGGCAGCGGAAAGAAGTACAAATTTTGTCATGGCCGCTAATTCGACTTTACAAACGCATCCCCATATCCGCTGCGTTTAAAGCGTTGGAGTAAAGCCCCACTTTCGCCCTGGTTGACCGGGCCGACAAGGATACGGTAGGTGGGTTTGTCTTGGCTGCCCTCAGCCTGAACCTTCAGGGGATAGGATTTGTCTATCTTTTCCAGGGCGTCTTCCACCGAGGCCGGCTGGCTAAAGGCCCCAAGCTGCAAATAGTATTTTCCCCTTTCCAGTTCACTGATAAGGGGAACTGAAAATTGGGAGCCCTTTTCAATTGGATCAACAAAAAGGGATTCATCCATATAGTCCTCGGGCCTTGCTATTGCGGGAGGCGCCTGGGGCGGGGCTGCAGGCTGCGCCGGAACCATATTCTTTTCAATAAGGTCAATAAAGAGGGATTCATTTATGGGCGAAGGAAGGCCCTGAACCGGGGCCGGAGCAGCCTGCGGGGCCTGGACCGGCGCTGCCTGAGCCCGTTCAATGGGGGCAATAAAGGCTTCAGGGGGAATAGTATATTCAGGACGGACCTCAGGGGGCCGCTGTTCCGCCGGGAGCAAGGCCAGAGCCTGGGGATCGTTTTTCGCGCGAGCAATGGTTTTTGTTTCTGTTGCCGGAACAGGTTCCTGCCGGCTTTCCTGCTGGACTGGGACAGGAGCCACAGCCGTCGGGTTTCTTGCCGGAGATCTGGGCTCGGTTATAGTTTCCAGGGGGGCGCTGCGGATCACGGGCTGGGTGTCCGCAACCTGATCGATCATATCCGGGCCGTCAATTACCCCAACCGAGCCGCCCTGAGCCCAAATAGGATAGAGGGTGGATTCGGGGGGGAAATAGTTCCACTCCCCGGCGGTGAACCGTACGGGATCGCTCTTTTCAGCGGGGGCATCCCAATAATCATCCCATTTGGCCTCATCTTCAGTTTTTCCAGGCCCTTCGCTATCGGAAAGACTTAAGTCCGGATTGGCAGGAATATCCACAATATTATAATTGGGTTTGGCGGCGGTCGATGCGGAGGTACTTGACAATGACGAAGGAACCGTCAGCCTTGCGGGGGCTGCCGGAACCTGCTGCCGGGCCTGTAAATTGGAGTTACTTGCCGGCGCAGTGTCATTACTGCCCGTACCGGCAGACACCATGGCCCGGGGATCATAATCCGGGTCCCCGCTGGTGGAAAGGCCTTCGGTAAAGCGGGAAAAGGCTATTGGGTCGGAAGGCTGGATCATCCTGATCCGGCCGATGGATTGGCTCTCCAGGCCGATGCTGGCCGCGGCGTCCCGGGAAAGGGTTGCAAGGAGGCCGGGGCTGTCGAGCCCGGCGGATACAATCGCCCGGACCGTTTTTCCGGTTTCCAGGTTGGTGATGTCAACCGCCGTATTCCGGGGAAAGGAATTGGTCGCCGCATAGTACCCTTCATTGGGAAGCTCCCCCCGAACCGCCGCAGCCGCCGCGCCTTCCCACACGGAAGCGTTGGTCAGCATCGTCATTGCCGCCAGGACAAGCACAAAGTACCGTATTTTTTTCATCTGTCGTCCTCCTTAATCCAGATGGGGGAGTAATCTGCGAACCGTCTGTTTAATACGGGCAAATTCATCGTTCAGGTTATTACTGTTTTTTCCGGCATAACGTTCTTCATAGAGAAACTGATAGGGCCGGGTTTGATAAAGCCTGAGGGAGATATCGCCGGGCCTCATAATGTTTCCGTTTCCCGACGAAAAATCCAGCATGGCAAGGATAAAATAATTCACCCCCCCATCTATGGCCTCACCAAGATCCGGCAGGGCCTCATCGGGAAATTCCTTGTCCGATTTCCGGGCCAGCCGGAGGGCCGGAGAGTTGCTAACAATATGGCCCCCCTCAAAAAATACATCCATCAGGCTGCTTTCCCAGAGGGTAGAATATTCATTGGCCTTTGCATCCTCCCGCAGCCCGGTTTCTACCACCAGGAACGAAACCGTGGCCCCGTGAAGGGGCAGCGCCATTGAAACAAAAACAAGCGGCAAAAACAAAAGTCGTTTTACAATCCTCATGGAATCTCCCTCATTTCCTATCGGCGTTTTTTTAGTGAGTAATTAGCAATTGATATATAGAAAAAATCTTCTTTTTGGTGTAGGTTTCATGGGATGAATTACTATGCGGTACAGGTAAAAACACGGTCCGAAGAAAAGTACGTCAAACTTTTCAGGGCCCTGCATCCGGAAATCGACATTCCCATTCATTTCCCCAAACGGAAAATGGATATCCGCCGGGGGGGAAAGATCATTCCCTCCACCACGGGGGTTTTCCCCGGTTATATCTTTCTGGAAATTGAAAATGATGAGGATATCCGCCGGTACCAGTGGGACTTCCGCCGGACAGACGGCTTTTTCCGCTTTCTGAAGTCCAATCAGAATATTTCCCCCATGACCGACCGGGACCTTGAGATTGTCCTTCACTTCATTAAAAAGGTGGGGCCGGTGGCGGGGTCATCAAAGGTCTACTTTAACGAGAATTCCCGCATCGTTGTGGTGGAAGGCCCCCTGATGGGGCTTGAGGGGAGCATCATAAAGGTCGATAAAAGAAAAGGGAGAGCGAAGATCAAACTGGATCTGTACAATGATTCCTTTTCCATCGACCTTGCCTTTGAGGTAATTGGTGCGGCAGCGCGGCCCGGGTCGGTATTATAAGGAAATTAGTTCCAGTCCAGAAATCTTCGATAAAAAACAATGACCACAAAAAAATCCGGACGTTTGTACATTATCGGGGCGGGGTTTGCCGGGCAGACCCTGGCCAATGAGATCAGGGCCAAGGCCATATTCGGCGAGGTAGTCGCCTTTCTGGACGATGACCCGGAAAAAATCGGCCGCCGTCTGGGCGGCATCCCCGTACTGGGGCCCATCCGGGATGTAGCCAAACTCCTGCGGATGAACCCCGCGGACGAGGCGATCATCGCCATACCCAGCGCCAGCCAGGAATACCTTAAGGAACTTTATGGCATCCTCAAGAAGGCGGGTTTCGAGAAAATCCGCATCCTGCCGGGGATTTCCCAGATCATCGAGGGCGACGCCCACCTGATCCAGACCCGTAACATCGATCCTCAAGATCTTCTGGGCCGTACCCCGGTGGCCATCAATTTGAAGGAAAGCCTGAACTACCTGCGGGGCAAGCGGGTCCTGATCACCGGCGCAGGGGGCTCCATCGGCAGCGAACTCTGCCGGCAGCTCCTTTCAGGGGGAGCGTCCCGGCTCTACCTCTTTGGGCATGGGGAA
The DNA here is from genome assembly GCA_026002025.1 of Spirochaetia bacterium. The sequence continues at coordinate 6,169 of BOAU01000066.1, forward strand.
AATTCAATCTACCAGATCGACAAGGAACTGCGGCTCTTGCAGGAAGAAGGGGTCGGCGAAAAGGCCACCCTGGTGCCCATCATCGGGGACCTGAAAGACGCGGCATACATGGACTACATCATGGGTCATCTCAGGGCCGATGTGATCTTCCACACCGCCGCCTACAAGCATGTGCCCATGATGGAAGAAAACCCCGTGGCGGCCATTGAAAACAACCTCTTCGGCACGGAAAACCTTATCCGGGCCGCCCGGAAACACGGGGTCAAGCGCTTTGTCCACATCACCACCGACAAGGCCGTGGAGCCCGTGTCGGTCTACGGCGCATCCAAGTACCTCTGTGAACGGCTGGTGCTGGAAGAGGCGGTAAACGCCGAATCGGTGGCCGAAAGGGTGCCAGGCGCCGATTTGAATGCCACCGGCAAGGTGCCTGACACCGATCTCAAATTCATGGTGGTCCGGTTCGGCAATGTGCTGGGTTCACGAGGTTCCATCGTGCCCCTCTTCCAGAAGCAGATTGAACGGGGCGGGCCGGTGACGGTAACCCATCCGGACATGCGGCGTTGGTTCATGACCATCCCGGAAGCCTGTTCCCTGGTGCTCAAGGCCGGGGGGGTCGGGGAAAACGGCAACCTCTACCTTTTGGACATGGGTGAATCCATCCGCATCCGGGACATGGCGGAGCAGATGATACGGTTCTACGGCTTTGAGCCGGAAGAGGACATCAAAATTGAATACGTGGGCCTCCGCCCCGGCGAACGGCTGGACGAACAGCTCTGGAGCGAGGATGAAATCCCCCGTGAAACCCCCTACAGCCGTATCCTCCGGGTGGACCGGCGTTCTCCCCCGGTAACGGATATCCGCAGCCTCTCGGAAAAACTCAGGCCCATCTGTTACTTTGATCCCCAAAGGCCCCGGATGTATCGGAACAGCGAACTTTTAAAGGAACTCCTCGCCGAGTCCATCCCCAGTCTTTTCGCGGCGGTCTACTCGGGAGAAACACATGCCGGCAGGTGATGATCCCATACCCTTTGCCCGGCCCTTTGTCGGGAAGGAAGAAGAAGATGCGGTGCTCCGGGTACTCCGCTCCGGCTGGCTTACCACGGGGCAGGAAACCCTGGCACTTGAAAAAGAATTTGCATCATTTCTAACGGATGCCACTTCACCGCTTACAATAAATCATACAGTAATGCCACACCTCGCGAAGGCTGCTTTACATGGTATGGAAAATCATACACCCCCCGGTTCCCCTTCCCTCCCCTGCCTGGCAGTGAATTCGGCAACAAGCGGATTGCATTTGGCCCTTGAAGCCTGTGGGATCGGCCCCGGTGATATCGTACTGGTCCCATCCTGCACCTTTACTTCCACCGCCGAGGTGACCCGTTATCTGGGGGCGGAACCGGTTTTTGTGGACGTGGCCCCCGGCTCCTTTCACCTGGACCCCACGGCCCTGGAACGTACTCTGGAGAAGCTCAAGCGGGATCGGCCCGGCAGCAAGGTTGGCAGCCCTAAAGGGCAGCCTAAGGCGGTGATGCCCGTGCACTACGGCGGCCTCCCCTGCGATATGAAGGCGATCATGGAGATCAGCCGCCACTACGGCCTCAAGGTGATCGAAGACGCGGCCCATTCTTTTCCTTCCCTTCTGCCCTATGATCCGGTAGGTACACAGGAATCCTGCTTTGCGGGTGCCATGGGTGATGCGGGGGTTTTTTCGTTTTACGCAACCAAGACCATGACCACCGGGGAAGGCGGCATGGTGGTGTGCCGGAATTCGGAACTGGCGGCCCGTATCTCGATCATGCGCTCCCACGGCATTGACCGCAGCGTCTGGAACCGCTACACCGACACCAAAGCCTCCTGGTATTACGAGGTGGTGGCGCCGGGCTTCAAGTACAATCTCCCTGATATATTATCCGCCCTTGGCCGGGTCCAGCTTGAACGCGCCTGGGATATGCTGCGGATGCGTGAGGACATTGCCCGCCGCTACAACGAAGCCTTTGCCGGTGACGATCACTTCCTTATCCCTCCAACCGGGCCGGGGAATGCCTGGCACCTCTATCCGCTGCGGCTGAAACCTGAAACACTTTCCATAAACCGGGATGCCTTTATCAGGAGGCTGCAGGAAGGGGGCATCGGCGTGTCGGTGCACTTTATCCCCCTGCATACCATGCCCTATTACAAAAAGACCTATCACTTAAAAGATGAGGATTTCCCCGAAACTATGAAGAGCTTCCGTCAGGAGATTTCCCTCCCCATCTGGCAGGGGATGACCGGGGCCCAGGTTGAACGGGTGATCTCTATGGTCAAAAAAATCGCTATCCAATTTGATATCAGATAAGCACAGAACGGCAAAGGAGATCAGCATGGATACCTTGTGGTACCGGGAACCCGCCGGGGATTGGAATACGGCCCTGCCTGTGGGCAACGGGCGGCTAGGGGCGATGATTTTTGGCGAGCCCCGCCGGGAACACCTGCAGTTAAACGAGGAAAGCATGTGGTTCGGCCCGCCCCGCAGCCGTAACAATCCCGATGCCCTGTCGAACCTTGGCAAAGTCCGGGAGCTTATTTTCAGCAATAAAACCGAAGAAGCCGAAGCTCTGCTCCGCAGGGCCTTTTCGGGGACTCCCCAAAGCATGGGGCCCTACCAAACCCTGGGGGACATGAATATTGATTTTCGTTTTCCCGGCAATACAAGCGAGTACCGCCGGGAACTGGATCTGGGCCGGGCCATTCACCGCCTCAGTTTCAAAACTGAAACAACAGTTTTCAGCCGGGAATGTTTTGCCAGCGCCGCCGATGATGTGATCCTTATTCATTGCGCTTCCGATACGCCGGGCGCCCTGAACGCTGATGTCCTTTTGACCCGGCAGCGTTTCTACAACCGCGCCTGGGCGCCTGACGATAAAACCATTGCCATTTCAGGCGATCTGGGTAAGGGAGGGCTTGATTTCTGCCTCATGCTTTCAGGGACGGTAAAAGGCGGCCGGATCTATTCCGTTGGGGAACATCTTGTCATTGAAAACGCCGATGAGGCTCTTCTGGTTTTTACCGCGGGCACGACCTACCGCTTTAAGGAACCTGAAAAGGATTGCAAAACTATCATTGAAAAGGCCCTGACACGGAACTTTGAAGATCTGCGGGAACGGCACATCGCCGAATACCGCTCTTTCTATGACCGGGTGGAACTCGTCCTCCCCGCCACTCCTGAGGCCGTTGATAAAAATCTGCCCACCAATGAGCGGCTCAACAAACTGCGCCAAGGCGGCGATGATCCCGATCTTCAGCGGCTCTACTTTAACTTTGGCCGTTATCTTCTCATTTCCTGCAGCCGCCCCGGAACCCTTCCCGCCAACCTCCAGGGAATCTGGTGCAGGGACATGCTGCCCCCCTGGGATTCCAAGTACACGGTCAACATCAACACGGAGATGAACTACTGGCCAGCGGAAAGCTGCAACCTTTCAGAATGTCATCTGCCCCTCATAGAATTCGTCAAGCGCCTTGTGGAAAACGGGCAAAAAACCGCCAAAGAAATGTACGGCTGCCAAGGCTTTGTGGTTCACCACAACACCAACTTTTGGCTTGATACCGCGCCGCAGGATCTTTACCTTCCCGCAACCTATTGGGTCATGGGCGGGGCGTGGCTCTGTCTCCACCTATGGGATCATTACGACTACACCCGGGACAAAGAGTATCTGGCGGAGATTTTTCCTGTTATTCGGGAAGCGATCCTTTTCTTTGAAGATTTTTTGATTTCCCATGGTGAATACCTGGTAACCTGCCCCTCGGTATCACCGGAAAACACCTATATTCTGCCCGATGGAAAACGCGGCAGGATGAGTTTTGGCGCTGCCATGGATAACCAGATACTCAGGGATCTTTTGTCCGCCGGAATCCGGGCAGCGGAAATTCTGGGAACCGGGGAAGATGCCGCCAAATGGCAGGCAATGCGTGAAAAATTGCGGCCCGACAAAATCGGCAAACACGGGCAGATCATGGAATGGGCCGAAGATTATGACGAAGCAGAACCGGGGCACCGGCATATCTCCCACCTTTTTGCCCTCCACCCCTCCCACCAGATCAGCCCGGATGAAATGCCGGATCTGGCCCGGGCCGCCCGAACCACATTGACAAGGCGTTTGAGCAACGGCGGGGGCCACACCGGCTGGAGTCGCGCCTGGATAAGCAACATGTACGCCCGGCTTGGGGACGGAGAGGAGGTGTACAGCCATCTCCAGAAACTTCTGGGAACTTCCACCCTGGACAATTTGCTGGACAACCACCCGCCCTTTCAAATCGACGGCAACTTCGGCGGAACCGCCGCCATGGCCGAAGCCCTGCTCCAGAGCGGCCCCCGCAGAACCCTTATCCTCCCAGCTCTGCCCAAAGCCTGGCATAGCGGTTCGGTCAAGGGCTTAAAAATGCGGGGAAGCATAAGGGTGGATCTGGTTTGGAAAGAAGGCCTTCTGTTATACGCTGAATTTCTTCCCGCCTTTGACGGCGGCGCGGCAATAGGCTATGCCGGCACAATGAAAAACGTAAGCTTCAAGGCCGGTGAAAAAATCCGCCTGGAAGCGGGGTTCTGGAGCTAAGGGGCCTTAAAAGCTAACCGATTTGGACACTCAACTCCTGTCCAAAAACATGGGCAATGCGCTCAAGGGTTTTAACGGTTGGATTAGCTTTCCGGGGATTTTCAAGGCGTTGATATGTCTGATAGGAAAGCCCCAGCTTCCGGGCTATATCGGTCTGGCTTTGTTCCCCGCGCAATTGGCGGATTCGCATAGCCACAACGATGTTGTTTGCCACGGCAATCGGGAAACCATCCTTAAACGATGGCGCCGGTATATCTCTGCCGTGGGCGACATCGGATTCCAAACAGCCGTCAAGGGCTTCCTTTGCCATTGCAAGGGCTTCTTCATGGGTAAAACCGCAGGTCTGAATATTGGTCATATCAGGAAAAACCACATCGAAGCGGTCACCGTCCTGGGTAATCTCGCAGTTATACGTCATATTCGTCTCCTATTCAATATCAGCTTCTTTAAGAATCTGTCTGGCTTTGTTTCCCAAGTCCTTGTTGCCGTGGAAGGGAACCGGAACCGGGCGGCAACCAGCTTTGACAAAAACATAATGGGAGCCGTTTATTCTGTCCAGCGTCCACCCATTTTCTTTCAATTTGTCCATAACCTGCTTTGCCGTCATTTTTATATTATACAGCATATATATTGTATTTTCAAGGGGATTTTTCATTAGAGGGGAATTGGATAGTCTGGGTTCGTGCTGTTAGTGAGGTTCGTGGTTAATCCAAAATGAGAATTGCTGCATGGGACTGTAAACGCATTTTTTTCTTGACACCTCCCAAATTCCGGCGTACAATCAAAATAATTGCCAAATAAGCAATACAAGCTAACACCCGGAGGATGAACCTTTATGGTGAAAAAATCACGTAATTCCTTGTATTATAAC
>BOAU01000067.1 GCA_026002025.1 Spirochaetia bacterium
TCCCCCTGTCCCCACGCTAACGCCTGCCCCCTTCCCGGCGGGCTCCACGCAAAATGGTGCCACTTTAATTTTGATACGCTTGACGCCCCCGCCGCATTACAGAGACTTTCCTCCGCAGCGGGTATCCCCAAGGAGCGGGCGGTCTTGAGTTTTCTGTTTGCGGGTACATCCGGGCCAGGCGGTCATCCTGCAGAAAAGGCAGTTGATGCGAAACCGGTGACGCCATCCGCCGGGCTGCCCGTGCGAATCATCTCCGATGCCTTCCCGGTGCCGCCGGGCCGGTATGGGCGTTACGGCTGTTCCGCGAAAGGCTTGATTTTGGCGGCGGGCACTCAGCAGACGGTGGAAAAACTACCCTCCGGGGCGCTGGTCAACATGGTCATGAAGGGAAAGGAAAAGCCGGACCCCAAGAGCGGGGCGATAGTAGCGGCGGTGGAATAGCCGAAAAAAGTTAAGGCCTAAAGCCGATTGGTTTTGTCGGGGGCGGCGGACTGGCGATAAAGCCGTTCAGCGCCCTGATAATGTCATCCACCCGTTTGTCGTTGCGTTCGATGTATAAGAGCAGCAGTTTGCGCAATTCCAGAATTTGTTCGTTTGTGCCGGTCTGCGCGAGCGCATACTGACGCATTTGCACAAAAACGCGCATGATTTTGATGTTTACATCAATTGCAATCTCGCTTTTCAAAACGCTGGACAGCATCAGAATGCCGTGTTCGGTAAAAGCGTAAGGTTTATACTTTCGTGAATCCCGGCTAAAGGTCACAAATTGTGACCTTAAAGATTCCCATTCTTCCGTATTCAATTGAAACATGAAATCCTGCGGAAACCGCTCCATATTGCGTTTTACCGCCTGATTTAAGACTTTGGTTCCAACCTGATACAGCTGCGCCAGGTCGCTGTCAAGCATCACTTTACACCCGCGAATTTCGTGGATCATACTGGGGATGGGTAGTGCTTCGTCCATAATTTCCTCCACTGCATATGATACACTCTTGGTAAAAAAATACACTAAAAAGCGCTAAAAACATGACATTTGTCATATTTTTTGAGGTCACAATTTGTGACCTCAAAGTTTTTCCCCGTGAGTCCCGGTTAAAGATCACAAATCGTGACCTTTAACTTTGTTTTCTTCTTATCTATAATGACCAGAGGAGGCCCTCTTATGTTCACCTATACCTGTTCCCTTGATACCCCTTTGGGGCCAATGACCGCCGCGGCTGAGGGCGAGGCCCTTACCGGGCTCTGGTTCGTGGGACAGAAGTATTATCCGGCCAAGACGGATGCCTGGAGCAACAAGCCCGATTACCCGGTTTTTGCGGCGCTGCGGGCCTGGCTGGGAGCCTACTTCGAGGGTAAGCAGCCCCCTATTGATTTTCCCGTTAATCCGCAGGGGACCGCCTTTCAAAATGCGGTATGGGAAATTCTTTTGCAGATTCCTTACGGAAAAGTTAGTACCTATGGTGAGATTGCAAAACAGCTTGCCCATAAGCAGAACACAGCTTCAATGTCGGCGCAGGCGGTTGGCGGCGCGGTTGGGCATAATCCCATTTCCCTGGTGATTCCCTGCCACCGGGTGGTGGGGGCCGATAAAAGTTTGACCGGCTACGCAGGGGGCCTCGATAAGAAGGAATATTTGCTGAAGCTTGAGGGGTACAGGTGAAATTTTCAAAACGATTTTTTCCTGTATTGCTGATCATTGCGGCGGCGGTAATTCTTGCCGGCTGTTCCAAGCTCCCCCTGCTCAAAAACCTTCTGCAGACTCCCCGGGCGCAGCCTGAGCTTGCGGATGTCATTGCCGAATTAAGTACGGACCCTGATTTGCCGGGCGGCGGTGGGAATGACGCCGGTGAATTTAAAAAAATTGTGGCGGATGTTCTTATCGCCGCGGGAATCCCGCCTGGGCTTTCACAGAAACTGGAAAATGCCGCAGCGGAAAGTCCCGCCTTTATCCTGGACCTTTGGGCCTGCCTTGAGGGGGACCCTTTTTTACGGATACTGGTGGATAAACAGCACACCCTTCCCGAAGGCTACGAACCGGATGACCTTGTTGAACTAAAAGGCGGCGGTTCCTTTCAGATTGGGAGGCGGGGGCTCATGCTCCGCAGCGCCGCTGCAACTGCCCTTGAGGAAATGGCCGCCGCTGCAAAGGCCGATGGGGTCACCTTGATTGCCTCTTCCAGTTACCGGTCCTACGATTACCAGGTGGAGGTGTACGGCCGCGTTGTTAAGGAAATGGGGCAGGAAGCGGCGGATCGGGAATCGGCGCGGCCGGGCCACAGTCAGCACCAGACCGGGCTCGTGGTGGACTTCGGTTCCATCGACGACAGCTTTGCGGAAACAAAAGCGGGCCGCTGGATGGCAGCCAACGGGAGCCGCTTCGGTTGGTCCATTTCATTCCCCGACGGCTACGAGGATGTCACCGGTTACCGCTGGGAAAGCTGGCACTACCGTTACGTGGGCCTTGACCTTGCCGCCTTCATCGACACCTGGTTTGAGGGTATTCAGCAGTACGCCTTACAGTTTATCCACGAATGGGAAAAGGCCCACGCCGATCTTCCGCAGTAATACTACAGCGACTTTAAGTAGCCCAACAGTATTGCTAAACCCCTGTTGTCGGGGTTGTCGAAAAGGCCGTTCAGCACAATGTCCGCGTGCCAGCGGGTTGGTTCCACCAGTTCATCGTGGCGGTAGCGCACCGTATCCAGATAGCGGTTTACTACTTCGTCAAAGCTTTGGCCCCGCTGGGTGTGACGGCGGATACGGCGGACCAGCCGTTCATCGCTTTTAAGATCCACGAAAACTTTAAGGTCCAGCCGTTTGCGGATCTTCTCAAGATGAAAGGCAAAGAGCCCGTCGATGATAACAAAGTCAGGCTTTGCGTTTATCGCCTCTTCAAAGGCGGCGTAGAGTTCCTCCAGCCGCATGCCGTCTGGGTGGTTGTGTTCAACGTATTCGATCCCCGTTATGGGGGCGATGGTCCTGGCCGGGGGATTCATGAAGTAGGTGTCCATGTTTATCACCGTTACCGTGCGGGGCGCGAGGGCGGCCTTCAGTTTTTCTGCGGCAAAGGATTTTCCGCTGCAGGTGCCCCCCGCAAAACCGATGATGTAAGGTTTCTTGTCCATAATAATATAACTCCTCTGTATTTATGCGGTTTCCACTTTACTTAGGCATCTACTGATGCCATGGCCCGTAGTCTTTTCAGTTCAAAGAAGATCATAATCCCGGTAAGCAAAATTGCAAAGCCGTCCGCCACCGGCGCGGCTGCAATTACCCCGTGGAGCCCCCAGATTTTTCCGAAGATCAGTATACAGGGGATCAGCACTATAAACTGCCTGAGCATTGACAGAAAGATTGAAACTTTGGGCCGCCCGGTAACCACATACATATTGGTGGACACGATCTGGAAGCCGTTCAGGGGCAGCATGATCATCATCACCCGCATGGCCCATGGCGCAAACTTAAGGAGGGCCTCGCTGCCATCGGGGGCGAAGATGCTGATCAGGAAATCGGGGAAGAGTTCTCCGATTGCGAAGCCCAGGGTGCAGATCGCGGTGGCCGCCGTGATGGCCCCCAGGTAGGCCTTGAGTACTCGGTGATATTTTTTCGCCCCGTAGTTGTAACCCAGGATCGGCTGGGCTCCCTGGTTGATGCCGAAGACCGGCATCAGGATCAGCATAGAGATGGAGCCCACGATGTTCATCCCCGACAGGGCGATGTCCCCGCCGTTGGCAACCCCCAGGGCATCCGCGCCGTACCAGCCCATGCTGGTGTTGTAGAGGAGCTGCACCCCGGACATGATGAATTGCAGAATGAACTGCGCCGAGCCAAAGGCTATGATTTGTCCGATGATCCCCAGGGAAGGCTTGAAGGTCTTGAGCCGCAGCTTGATCACCGGCTGTTTCCCAAAACTGAAAGCCAGTATCCAGATTAACGAGGCGAGCTGGGAAATGATCGTTGCCCAGGCGGCCCCTTCGACACCCCAGTCAAACACAAAGATGAACAGGGGGTCCAGGAGCATGTTCAGCCCCGCGCCGATGAACATGCTGATCATGGTGATGTTGGGAAAGCCCTGGGCGCGGGTGCAGTGGGAAAAACCGAAGCCCACCATGGAAAAAATCGATCCGTAAAGGATGATCCGAAAATAATCCCGTGAATAGCTGAGGGCCTCGCTCCCTTCCTGGGCGCCCAGCACGGAAAGGAGGGGCTCCATAAAGACAAGCCCTGCCGCCATAAAGATAATTCCCATGAGCAGCAGCAGGCAGAAGCAGTGGTTCAGGGCGTTTTCCGCTTCTTCCTGGCGGCCCTGGCCGAGCCGCATGGAGATCATGTTTGCCGACCCGATCCCAAAGAGCATGGCAAAGGCCATGCTGATGGTCATCAGGGGCAGTACCAGGGAAAGGCCCCCCAGGGCCACCTCGTTTACCCCCCGGCCCACGAAGATCCGGTCCACCACGTTGTAGAGGGCGTTGACCAGCATCCCGGATATGGCCGGAATGGAAAAGCGGAGCAGCAGCTTTCCGACGGGCTCAGTGCCCAGGCGGCTGGCGGCATCGGTTTGTTTTGCAGAAACGGAATCAGACAATGTTATCTCCTTGAAACTTTTTTAACTTGCCTATCATATGCCGTATATTTTAAAGGATCAACTGGTCCAGTGGCAGGGTAAAAAAATCATCATTTGAATGCTTGTTCATCCATTCAACTATTGACAAAAAATTTATTCGAGGTTATATTTACCTTATCATTTGAATGATTGTTCAATTATTCAATCATTCAGGTAATGGAGGATGATATGGGTAAATCGAATGCCATTTTGGTTTTTCATCAGGATGATGTTGACCATGCTATGGAAAGCCTTCCACCCCAGGAGGAGCTCAACGATCTGGGTGAATTCTTCAAGGTCCTGACCGACCCCACCCGGCTCAAGATACTTTACGCCCTGGGCATGGGGGAACTCTGCGTTTTTGACCTTTCGGTGACCATCGGGGCCAGCGTGTCCTCGGTCAGCCATCACCTTGCGGGGCTTAAACGGGTACGCCTGGTCAAGGCCCGGCGGGACGGCCGGATTATCTACTATTCATTGGATGACGATCATGTCAATTCAATCGTCAAATATGCCCGTGAACATTTAGGAGAACACGAACATGGAAATGCTTAAGGAACGCCCCTCGGCGGTTGAAGAAGATTGCTGCCCGGCCTGCGCCGCGGCCCACGGTCATAGGGCCGCCGCTCAGAGCCATGCGCCTGCTGCCGGCTGCGGCTGCTGCGATGATGACGACGATTGCTGCGGTACAAATGACCATGACAACGAAGGCCGCATTATTCACATAGGCTCCTACAGTCTGCCCGTAAAACGGATCGTTGTTTTCGGCGCGGCCCTGGGGCTCTGGATAATAGGCTTCCTGTTGATGGAATTTGGCCCGGCGGCGGGTTATTGGCGATTTTTCCCGCTTATTCCGCTGGCCGCGTCCTACGCACTGGCGGGGCTGCCCGTTCTGCGCCGCGCCTTCCGCAATATCAGACGAGGGCGGGCGCTGGATGAAAATTTCCTCATGTCCATCGCCACCATCGGGGCCTTTGCCATCGGTGAATGGGAGGAGGCCGTGGGGGTCATGATCTTCTATATGATTGGGGAGATGATTCAGGAGGCTGCGGTTGACCGTTCCCGTTCCTCCATCAATGCGCTTCTGGCGCTCAAGCCTGATACCGCGCGGGTGCAAACCGGGGGCGAATGGGTGGAGAGCCCCGCCGCCGAAGTAAGCCCCGGTACATTGGTGCTGGTCCGCCCCGGTGAACGGATACCCCTGGACGGCGTCGTGGTTGAAGGCTCAGGCTCGGTGGACGCATCCATGCTCACCGGGGAATCCCGGCCGGTCCCGGTCGCCCCCGATACGGAAGTGCGATCCGGTACCCTGTCGGTGGACGGCGTCCTCGTGATACGGACCACGGCGACCGCAGCCTCCTGAATCATCTCCCCAATCATATAGAAGATCATGACCCCCACGGCCTCCTCCCATTCACCGATGGCAAAGGCCCCGATGGTGGCGATGGACATGAGGAAATTTTCATCCAGCGCCCGCCCTCGTCTGATATTGCGGAAGGCGCGGCGCAGAACGGGCAGCCCCGCCAGTGCGTAGGACGCGGCCAGCGGAATAAGCGGGAAAAATCGCCAATAACCCGCCGCCGGGCCAAATTCCATCAACAGGAAGCCTATTATCCAGAGCCCCAGGGCCGCGCCGAAAACAACGATCCGTTTTACGGGCAGACTGTAGGAGCCTATGTGAATAATGCGGCCTTCGTTGTCATGGTCATTTGTACCGCAGCAATCGTCGTCATCATCGCAGCAGCCGCAGCCGGCAGCAGGCGCATGGCTCTGAGCGGCGGCCCTATGACCGTGGGCCGCGGCGCAGGCCGGGCAGCAATCTTCTTCAACCGCCGAGGGGCGTTCCTTAAGCATTTCCATGTTCGTGTTCTCCTAAATGTTCACGGGCATATTTGACGATTGAATTGACATGATCGTCATCCAATGAATAGTAGATAATCCGGCCGTCCCGCCGGGCCTTGACCAGGCGTACCCGTTTAAGCCCCGCAAGGTGATGGCTGACCGAGGACACGCTGGCCCCGATGGTCACCGAAAGGTCAAAAACGCAGAGTTCCCCCATGCCCAGGGCGTAAAGTATCTTGAGCCGGGTGGGGTCGGTCAGGACCTTGAAGAATTCACCCAGATCGTTGAGCTCCTCCTGGGGTGGAAGGCTTTCCATAGCATGGTCAACATCATCCTGATGAAAAACCAAAATGGCATTCGATTTACCCATATCATCCTCCATTACCTGAATGATTGAATAATTGAACAATCATTCAAATGATAAGGTAAATATAACCTCGAATAAATTTTTTGTCAATAGTTGAATGGATGAACAAGCATTCAAATGATGATTTTTTTACCCTGCCACTGGACCAGTTGATCCTTTAAAATATACGGCATATGATAGGCAAGTTAAAAAAGTTTCAAGGAGATAACATTGTCTGATTCCGTTTCTGCAAAACAAACCGATGCCGCCAGCCGCCTGGGCACTGAGCCCGTCGGAAAGCTGCTGCTCCGCTTTTCCATTCCGGCCATATCCGGGATGCTGGTCAACGCCCTCTACAACGTGGTGGACCGGATCTTCGTGGGCCGGGGGGTAAACGAGGTGGCCCTGGGGGGCCTTTCCCTGGTACTGCCCCTGATGACCATCAGCATGGCCTTTGCCATGCTCTTTGGGATCGGGTCGGCAAACATGATCTCCATGCGGCTCGGCCAGGGCCGCCAGGAAGAAGCGGAAAACGCCCTGAACCACTGCTTCTGCCTGCTGCTGCTCATGGGAATTATCTTTATGGCGGCAGGGCTTGTCTTTATGGAGCCCCTCCTTTCCGTGCTGGGCGCCCAGGAAGGGAGCGAGGCCCTCAGCTATTCACGGGATTATTTTCGGATCATCCTTTACGGATCGATTTTTTCCATGGTGGGCTTCGGTTTTTCCCACTGCACCCGCGCCCAGGGCTTTCCCAACATCACCATGATCAGCATGTTCATCGGCGCGGGGCTGAACATGCTCCTGGACCCCCTGTTCATCTTTGTGTTTGACTGGGGTGTCGAAGGGGCCGCCTGGGCAACGATCATTTCCCAGCTCGCCTCGTTAATCTGGATACTGGCTTTCAGTTTTGGGAAACAGCCGGTGATCAAGCTGCGGCTCAAGACCTTCAAGCCTTCCCTGGGGATCATCGGACAAATCATAGCCTTTGGCTCGGCGCAGTTCATTCTGCAATTCATCATGTCCGGGGTGCAGCTCCTCTACAACACCAGCATGGGCTGGTACGGCGCGGATGCCCTGGGGGTTGCCAACGGCGGGGACATCGCCCTGTCGGGGATGAACATCGTGGGCTCCATCTCTATGCTGATCCTGATGCCGGTCTTCGGCATCAACCAGGGAGCCCAGCCGATCCTGGGTTACAACTACGGGGCGAAAAAATATCACCGAGTACTCAAGGCCTACCTGGGGGCCATCACGGCGGCCACCGCGATCTGCACCCTGGGCTTCGCAATCGGAGAACTCTTCCCCGATTTCCTGATCAGCATCTTCGCCCCCGATGGCAGCGAGGCCCTCCTTAAGTTTGCGCCATGGGCCATGCGGGTGATGATGATCATGCTGCCCCTGAACGGCTTCCAGATCGTGTCCACCAATATGTATGTGGTTACCGGGCGGCCCAAAGTTTCAATCTTTCTGTCAATGCTCAGGCAGTTTATAGTGCTGATCCCCTGTATACTGATCTTCGGAAAAATCTGGGGGCTCCACGGGGTAATTGCAGCCGCGCCGGTGGCGGACGGCTTTGCAATTTTGCTTACCGGGATTATGATCTTCTTTGAACTGAAAAGACTACGGGCCATGGCATCAGTAGATGCCTAAGTAAAGTGGAAACCGCATAAATACAGAGGAGTTATATTATTATGGACAAGAAACCTTACATCATCGGTTTTGCGGGGGGCACCTGCAGCGGAAAATCCTTTGCCGCAGAAAAACTGAAGGCCGCCCTCGCGCCCCGCACGGTAACGGTGATAAACATGGACACCTACTTCATGAATCCCCCGGCCAGGACCATCGCCCCCATAACGGGGATCGAATACGTTGAACACAACCACCCAGACGGCATGCGGCTGGAGGAACTCTACGCCGCCTTTGAAGAGGCGATAAACGCAAAGCCTGACTTTGTTATCATCGACGGGCTCTTTGCCTTTCATCTTGAGAAGATCCGCAAACGGCTGGACCTTAAAGTTTTCGTGGATCTTAAAAGCGATGAACGGCTGGTCCGCCGTATCCGCCGTCACACCCAGCGGGGCCAAAGCTTTGACGAAGTAGTAAACCGCTATCTGGATACGGTGCGCTACCGCCACGATGAACTGGTGGAACCAACCCGCTGGCACGCGGACATTGTGCTGAACGGCCTTTTCGACAACCCCGACAACAGGGGTTTAGCAATACTGTTGGGCTACTTAAAGTCGCTGTAGTATTACTGCGGAAGATCGGCGTGGGCCTTTTCCCATTCGTGGATAAACTGTAAGGCGTACTGCTGAATACCCTCAAACCAGGTGTCGATGAAGGCGGCAAGGTCAAGGCCCACGTAACGGTAGTGCCAGCTTTCCCAGCGGTAACCGGTGACATCCTCGTAGCCGTCGGGGAATGAAATGGACCAACCGAAGCGGCTCCCGTTGGCTGCCATCCAGCGGCCCGCTTTTGTTTCCGCAAAGCTGTCGTCGATGGAACCGAAGTCCACCACGAGCCCGGTCTGGTGCTGACTGTGGCCCGGCCGCGCCGATTCCCGATCCGCCGCTTCCTGCCCCATTTCCTTAACAACGCGGCCGTACACCTCCACCTGGTAATCGTAGGACCGGTAACTGGAAGAGGCAATCAAGGTGACCCCATCGGCCTTTGCAGCGGCGGCCATTTCCTCAAGGGCAGTTGCAGCGGCGCTGCGGAGCATGAGCCCCCGCCTCCCAATCTGAAAGGAACCGCCGCCTTTTAGTTCAACAAGGTCATCCGGTTCGTAGCCTTCGGGAAGGGTGTGCTGTTTATCCACCAGTATCCGTAAAAAAGGGTCCCCCTCAAGGCAGGCCCAAAGGTCCAGGATAAAGGCGGGACTTTCCGCTGCGGCATTTTCCAGTTTCTGTGAAAGCCCAGGCGGGATTCCCGCGGCGATAAGAACATCCGCCACAATTTTTTTAAATTCACCGGCGTCATTCCCACCGCCGCCCGGCAAATCAGGGTCCGTACTTAATTCGGCAATGACATCCGCAAGCTCAGGCTGCGCCCGGGGAGTCTGCAGAAGGTTTTTGAGCAGGGGGAGCTTGGAACAGCCGGCAAGAATTACCGCCGCCGCAATGATCAGCAATACAGGAAAAAATCGTTTTGAAAATTTCACCTGTACCCCTCAAGCTTCAGCAAATATTCCTTCTTATCGAGGCCCCCTGCGTAGCCGGTCAAACTTTTATCGGCCCCCACCACCCGGTGGCAGGGAATCACCAGGGAAATGGGATTATGCCCAACCGCGCCGCCAACCGCCTGCGCCGACATTGAAGCTGTGTTCTGCTTATGGGCAAGCTGTTTTGCAATCTCACCATAGGTACTAACTTTTCCGTAAGGAATCTGCAAAAGAATTTCCCATACCGCATTTTGAAAGGCGGTCCCCTGCGGATTAACGGGAAAATCAATAGGGGGCTGCTTACCCTCGAAGTAGGCTCCCAGCCAGGCCCGCAGCGCCGCAAAAACCGGGTAATCGGGCTTGTTGCTCCAGGCATCCGTCTTGGCCGGATAATACTTCTGTCCCACGAACCAGAGCCCGGTAAGGGCCTCGCCCTCAGCCGCGGCGGTCATTGGCCCCAAAGGGGTATCAAGGGAACAGGTATAGGTGAACATAAGAGGGCCTCCTCTGGTCATTATAGATAAGAAGAAAACAAAGTTAAAGGTCACGATTTGTGATCTTTAACCGGGACTCACGGGGAAAAACTTTGAGGTCACAAATTGTGACCTCAAAAAATATGACAAATGTCATGTTTTTAGCGCTTTTTAGTGTATTTTTTTACCAAGAGTGTATCATATGCAGTGGAGGAAATTATGGACGAAGCACTACCCATCCCCAGTATGATCCACGAAATTCGCGGGTGTAAAGTGATGCTTGACAGCGACCTGGCGCAGCTGTATCAGGTTGGAACCAAAGTCTTAAATCAGGCGGTAAAACGCAATATGGAGCGGTTTCCGCAGGATTTCATGTTTCAATTGAATACGGAAGAATGGGAATCTTTAAGGTCACAATTTGTGACCTTTAGCCGGGATTCACGAAAGTATAAACCTTACGCTTTTACCGAACACGGCATTCTGATGCTGTCCAGCGTTTTGAAAAGCGAGATTGCAATTGATGTAAACATCAAAATCATGCGCGTTTTTGTGCAAATGCGTCAGTATGCGCTCGCGCAGACCGGCACAAACGAACAAATTCTGGAATTGCGCAAACTGCTGCTCTTATACATCGAACGCAACGACAAACGGGTGGATGACATTATCAGGGCGCTGAACGGCTTTATCGCCAGTCCGCCGCCCCCGACAAAACCAATCGGCTTTAGGCCTTAACTTTTTTCGGCTATTCCACCGCCGCTACTATCGCCCCGCTCTTGGGGTCCGGCTTTTCCTTTCCCTTCATGACCATGTTGACCAGCGCCCCGGAGGGTAGTTTTTCCACCGTCTGCTGAGTGCCCGCCGCCAAAATCAAGCCTTTCGCGGAACAGCCGTAACGCCCATACCGGCCCGGCGGCACCGGGAAGGCATCGGAGATGATTCGCACGGGCAGCCCGGCGGATGGCGTCACCGGTTTCGCATCAACTGCCTTTTCTGCAGGATGACCGCCTGGCCCGGATGTACCCGCAAACAGAAAACTCAAGACCGCCCGCTCCTTGGGGATACCCGCTGCGGAGGAAAGTCTCTGTAATGCGGCGGGGGCGTCAAGCGTATCAAAATTAAAGTGGCACCATTTTGCGTGGAGCCCGCCGGGAAGGGGGCAGGCGTTAGCGTGGGGACAGGGGGA
>BOAU01000068.1 GCA_026002025.1 Spirochaetia bacterium
TTCATCGGGCCGTTAACTCCATGTTGGCCGCCCACCAAGCCAAGCTTCGTACCAAGGCTTAAAGGTACATTTTTGAAATGAGGCACCCATAGCTGAAAGGTACATTTCTAAATGAGGCACCACGGGGCCCTACTGATCCCCAGCCTAATGGTCCCCGGAATTTCTATGCGCCTATCCCGGGGAATGGTTACTTAAGCAAGGGATGCCTGCAATGATTTCACGGTTTCTATATCCAGTTCCGCCGCTTTCGCTATTTGTTCAATGCTCAACCCCATGTTTACGAGGTTCCGGGCTACTTCTTCCCGGCCCTCTTTCCAGCCTTCTTCCCGACCTTCTTTCCGGCCCGTCTCAAGCCACCGGGGGATATACCCGGCTTCGTTGAGGACATCTTCTACCGTTAAATCGCTCATTGTTACCTCCTTGAGGGCTTCCGGGTTCGCCTGTATCACCGCATACAGATAGGCCCGCATCCGCTCCTCCTTGCCTTTCAAACGGCTCTCTTTAAATATACGGCCAAGACTGGAAAAATCCAAGTCTTTGTTCAGGCCCTTAAACCATAGGTTATCCGATTCCGGAAGCTTTTTACTCTCTACTATCTGAATCGGAATGAAGTCCCCCCTTACCCGGTGAATCCCCGGCCAGGGCTCGTCTATGCTATAGCCCCGTATTTCTGTCAGGTGTTTAACAAGCTCACGGGGATATTTGGCTTCAACGAAGGTAAGGGTTATATCGGTTATTTCGACCCCGGGGGTGATGGCCGTATAGAGATTGGCATAGGCCATGACCTTATAGAAGTCTTTTACCGACAGGTAAGCCCCCGGGGATTTAAACTCGCAGATATTTTCAGAGCGGAACATTTGGGCAAAATTCTTGTCGATGGTGACATTCTTTGGTTTTTTGATGATGAGGGTGTCGATACGGAGGGGATCGGTGGTGAGCTGGTACTCGTATTTGAACTCAAGCACGTCCCGAAACGTCTCAAGCTCCAGTTGGACGGCCTCAAAGAACGCAGGATGCCAGGGGATATTGCCGGTTTTATTATCGGGACCAGATTCGTTTGCCATGGTTACCGCCTTTAGGCATACCTTACCCCAGGATGGCAGAGTTTACAAGCCTTCCCGAAAGCGGAAAATACAATTTCGCAGCCTTTCTCACAAACGGCTTTGTCTGCGTAGGCGATTTCCTCAGTATCATCAAACAATTTGTGTATGAAGAAAAGCGTATCTCCATGGAGACGCTCCTTAATGCCCTTGCCGATAACTGGAATGGCTATGAAGACCTCCATGAGGTCTGCGGCAAAGATTGATTATTCCAAATTGGGCGGCCCCAATATACTGAATCTGAAAATCGACCAACGCCTGGCAGATGATGACGAAAAGCTTAAAAAGCTTGCCGCCCTGTACCACACCTACTTTCAGCTTGGCGGTATGCAGTTCCAGCCGACTTATATTTCGACAGAAGAATTGTTAAAGGCCCAACGGCAGCCTGAACAGTATAAAAACCTTCGTGTGCGGGTCTCCGGCTTTTCCGGTAACTTCACCCTGCTGGGTAAAGATCTTCAGGATGAAGTGATCAGAAGAACGGATTATGGAGCTTAAAAGGGAGATGGCCCTGAGTTCAGGATAAACTCATAAGAGAAGAAAAACCCTGGATGATCAGCGACAAAGTCCGGGAAGACCACACCGAAGATAAGCCGGACTATACCCGGGATGTCCCCCTGGGCCGCCGCGGGGTGGATCAGGATATCGCCAATGAAGTACTTTAAATTTTTCCCCATTGCCAAACTGAAAAAAATCCGCTATACTTATCTTATGAATATGATTGACACAATTATTATGTCGAGCGAACGGCAAATTACTCTGCCGGGATCACTCAAAATTGACATTCCACTGGCGGGGATGCAGTTTATGCTCTATGCCGATGGCGAAAATATCCTTCTCAAATCTGTCACTAAATCCTCTGTGACTGAGTTTAAACAGCAAATGCGGCTTTGCCAGGAATTAGCTGCAACTGCTGGTTTGAGTGAAGCAGATATAGCGGAATCAATTAAATCCGTGCGCACGCAACGGAAATATGCGCATAGTAATTGATACAAACATCCTTATTTCAGCGATTTTCTTTGATGGATTGCCGGAAAAACTCATCGACCTGGTGTTATCAGACACCGTAGTTGCAATTATTTCAGAAGATATTTTGCGGGAATATGAAGTCACGGTACAGGACATGATTCAGAAGCTCCATGCTGCAAAATTTCATTTTTCTTTAGCCACTTTGCTTGAACATCTCATTGTGGTTGCGCCTCAATCTCAGATAGAAATCTGCCGTGACCCGGATGATGACAAGTTTATCAACTGCGCCGTCGATACAGGTTGTGAGTATATTGTAAGCGGAGATAAGGATTTGCTTGTTTTGAAAAACTACGGAAAAGTTCAGATACTAACTGTTAGAGAGTTTTTTGATAAAGAATTTGTTTCATCTCCGTAGGTCTTGGTACACGGATGATATCCGCTGCCCCTGGACAAATCCTCTTCTATGCGATATACCTATATAAGCACCTTATAATGCTACAAGGGGAATCTATGCAAATAAAACCATCAGCCGCCATACGGTAGATTGCCGTCAGGATTACGGATGGCTTTTATGATGATGCGAACAGCTACGCCCATCCGGGGGTATTGCTGGAGTAGGGATAGTCGGCCAGCAATTCTTCAACGCTCACACCCGCCCCGATTTGGCCCACAATCATGCCTACCGTTTTCCTTCCTTCCTCTGAACTCCATGTTCCTATAATCCAAACACCGCCCTGTACTGAGCCATCTCCCCCTCTGCGGGCACCTTCGGGAAAAAATCATCCGTAATACCAAGGGCAATGCGTTTTGATTCCCCAAGACGGTGATAAGGCAATAGTTCGATACGGGCCGGTGCAGGAAGCTTCAAAAGGTACTCATGAATTTTTGATAATTCCATTTCTGCCTTTTCGCCGGCGTTAAAGCCCGGAATAACTGGAATACGTATCCAAACTTTTTCCGGAGCCTTATTAAGCAGATAAGACAAATTGGAAAGTATCAGCTTATTTGACAGCCCGGTAAAGTCCTTGTGCAGTTTTTCGGTAAGACATTTTACATCGAATAAAAAAAGGTTTGTCAGGGGAAGAAATTCTTCAATTATATTTAACGGCACAGCCCCTGCGGTATCAATTGCAGTATGAATCCCCTCAAGCGTGCATGATTCCAACAATTTGGAAAGCGGTTTATTTTGCAGGAAACACTCCCCTCCCGAAAAGGTAACACCGCCGCCGGAATTTTCATAAAACCTTTTATCCCGTTTTATTTCATCAAGGATGGATTCAACGGACAGAGGCTTCCCACATATTCTGCGGGCGCCATGAAAACAAACCTTTGCACAGGCGCCGCAGGCAGTACATATGCTCCGGTCAATGCTTAGCTTGTCTTCAACCAAGGCGATAGCCCCCGCAGGGCATACAGTAAGACATTTACCGCAGCCCGCACAGCGATCCATATAGAGCATCAATGCCGGTTTCATTTCCCAGGATTCAGGGTTGTGACACCAGCGGCAGCGGAGATTGCAGCCGCCGAAAAATACCGTAGTGCGTATGCCGGGGCCGTCTACAAAAGAGTTCCGTTGTATATCAAAGATAAAGACCGAATTTTCGCCCATGGAACAATTATGTTCCCATTTTAATGTAAAACAAAATAGCCCGGACTGCCACTTTTTAACCAAATCGGACATGGGGTGTACTACAAAAAACAGGTTGTCAAGCGGTATAAATCATACCTCTTGCCACCCTTGCGCTTTTGTTTTGCCTTAAACAGCAGCATACTCACCCGGGACAAAATGCTCACCTCGTTGTCGCCGGATGTTTCGATAGACAGGAAGTTCAAATCAGGATACATCGAAAGGATCTTGCTTTGCACACCGTCGGAAACGCCGCATGAGGGCATACAACCGAAGGGTTTTATCGAGATAAAGCCGTCGATCTTGTCGTGGTAATAGATCGCCTCACCAATTTCCATATTGCCCTCGCCGCCGATGATGTGTTCGCTGTAATAGGGCTCGGCAAGGGCCGAAAGCATATCCAAATCGGGCAAATCTCCCTTCCCGCCAAATTGTTTTTGATTAAAAAAGAAATCAAAAAAATTGAACATGAACAGTACCGTATCACTTTGCATGGTGAGCATATTGCAGTATTTTTTCCAAAACCGCCGCTCTTTTTTTGTGCCGGCATATTTACTGTTTGAATAGAACTGGCTTCTTTTTCTCCAGCACTCATAACGGCCACGGTGAGAAAATACCGCGGGCAGCGGCTCTGCGCCCTCGTCGATGATAAAATTGCGCAAATTATAGTTTGCGTCCCCGTTTGCGTGATTTGCAAAAACTTCACCGGTTATAAAAATTAAGGGCAGGTTCTTCTTTTCCCTTGGAATGGATGCGATTTTTTTTCCGGCTCTGAAAAGCGCGACAGGCAGTGTAAAAATAAGAAGGGGACTCCGAAACGCCTTATAAATGAGGCCTTCACATTCGTCTATTGTTTTGCGGGCGGCCTCTTTGTCTTTTGCATAGGGCAGAACAGCGCATTCCCCGATATGCAAAAAATCCGCGAGGATAAAAGCTATGCAAAACTGAAACAGAAATATGCTGGTAAATCTGAATGCGGCGTCTTTTGGAGCGGGCTGGTATTGAAGAAGCTCCGTATTCAAAACAAGCACACGGAAACCCTTAAAGCCGGCGTCATCCGCAACACGCATGTATTCCTCAGGGTACATACCGTAGCGGCAGGGGGTGCAGTCCCCGCCGCCACCCAGGAATATAAACTGCTCGACAATCTGCTCTTTGGTAAGGCCTTCGTTTTTTTCGATTTCGAGTAAGGCCCGTATAAAACTGCCGGAGGTAAAATAGGTCGGGTTGCACATCATGCGCGAACCCCATTCACGGCCGTAATGCACGTCTTCTGTTTTGTGCCTGCCTAAATCCCGGTATTTGTATCCGGCCTTTTCAAAATACGCACGCATAAACAGTGATTTACGCGGTTCAAACAGATTGTACAGAATCGTCACCTTCTTTTTGTCTTTGCGGCGCCAAAGCGGATTTTCATGCCCTGTCCACTGGTTTTCCCGGACAAATTTAGGCGCTTTTATAGGTGCCATTTGTTATTCCTTTTTTGAGATTATGTTCATATTCCTGCAAAAAATAATCGATTGTGTCGATTCGGATTTTGAATGTCGCGCCGGGCCGGTTTTGGTCCAAATCGTGGAAATTAAAATGCGGTGTACCAGAGGCCTCTAAAATACTGTCTATGTAGCTATAGGTTGGCGCGTCATGCCCGCACTTAAAACTGGAAAGATCGATTACCCCAAGATTCGGATGCCGCGCGGCAATTTTACAGGCCCATGTTTTCTGGTTTGTGTTGCGGTTAAAACAGCGCGCCCACACATCGCCGATATCTCCGGCCATATCTTCCATAAAAAGCGGCTCCAAGAATTCTTTATCAAGGGGCAGGGATTCGATGGTAAAAATCGGGTAACCGCGTTTTTGCAGTTCCTGGGGTATGCCGTGGTTAAGTCCCGGATCGTGGTGATAGGGGTGCCCCACCAGCAAAAGCCCGATTTTATCTTCATCAATAAGCCGGTTCATAATGGCCGCAAAACGCTCACGCTGTACCTGTAAATAGGCCGCCATCGCGTGAAGGCCCTGCGTAAACGCCCACGCGTTTTCTTCTTTGGTGATATGCAGCGGATCCTTAAAATATTCAAAGGTCTGGGTCTGACCTTCGATTTTACGGTCGAGATTTACCACCGGCTCCCAGTAGGCAATATTCTTTTCCGCAAACATATTTCTATCGCGGGTAAAAACCGCTTTTACCACTTCCGCCGTTCCCATCTGAATAACACAGGCCGTATTCCCCAGGGTGTTCTGCACATCTGTTCCAAGGTCGGTAATAACCGGGAAAAAAATAGCGTCAAGGCTTTTTCCATTTTTGTCTTTATGGTTTAAAAGCTGCCAGATATGCGCCGGCGCGGCTTTTGCCGGGAAGCAGGGGTCGATTGCGCCCCATTTGTTGCCCTCGCTCCACAGGCGCTCATTGGTAAAATCCGAAGTCACCACCGTGAGTCCGAGGGTTCTAAAATAGGTGCTCCAAAACGGCGCGTAATAAAACATGTTCAATAGGCGCGGTATTCCAACAGTGAGGGATGCACGTTTTTTTGCCGCCTGGGCCTTGACTGCGCTTTCCGGCGGCGGCTCAAAATCAAAATCGGAGAACGCACGGTTCGCCGCTTCCAAAGTGATGTCGGGATTTTCGCTGCGGATTTTTTGCAGACGCTTTGTTTCGTTTTGCACCTGCGCCTTGTCATCCGCGGCGCCTTTTTCGCACAAATACCCTGAAATAAATCTGACGAAACGGCCCTGTATTTCGATGTCAACAAAGGTGCGGCGGCATTTATTCGCACAGCCTGAGCACCGTGTTGTTTCATCATTTTTTGAGGTAAACCGCAAAAGGGCGGCGGCCTCTATTCCGATAAATGCGGATTCACCTGCATCCATTGAATTTGCTGTTTTGCGGCTGATTACTTCCAGTGCCGCCCCGATTGCGCCGCTTATATCGGCATATGTATGCACAAATACTTCCGCGCCCGGTACTTTTCGCTTGATATAATCAACCTGCGCTTTTACCGCCGCGAGGTTTTTTTGCGTGCCGCCCTGCAGCACAAAACGCTTGCCGAGCCGGGATAAATTGTTTTCCTGCACCACATAGGTCCAGATATTAATCGGCAGTACATGCGCCAGGCCGCACATCATTTCTTCTTTTGTCCACCCCGATTGCTGGAACATAACCCGGTCCTGTTCCATAAAAACCGCGCATCCGTAATTAAACTTGGGGGCCCGGGCCGCGCGGAATGCGTAATCTTCATATTCTTCCACCGGAATGTTAAACTGGGCCGCCATGGACTGCAAAAAATAACCGTTGCCCGCGGAACATTGGGTATTGAGCTTAAAATCGACCACCCGGCGGTTTTTCATAAACAGCACTTTTATATCCTGACCGCCCACATCGCAAATCACGTCAACTTCACCGTAGAGAGCCGCGGCGCTTTTCATATGCGCCACCGTTTCCACAACCGCAACATCGATATTGAGCGCCGCCTTCAATATGTCCTGGGCGTAACCGGTCACACCGGCGCCCAAAACCTTTACAATGATTTTCTGTTTATCCCGCCACTCCTGCATCCGTTTGAATAAATATTGCGCGTCTTCAAGGGGATTTCCCTGCGAAAGTATGTAGTCGCGGTATAAAAGTGTGCCATCTTTATCCAGGGCTACGATTTTGGTGCTGGTGGAGCCGCCGTCAATTCCGATAAATACTTCAAGAGTATCGCCGCTTTGAAACACAGGCGGCGTAAATGCGGGGACCGCATATTTTTTTCGGAAGGCTTCAAGTTCTTCTTGCGACGAAACAAGCGGCGGAAGCACAATCTGCTCGGTGTTTTTTATTGAATTGTAAATTGATTCCTGCAATTCAGCGGTTTCTTTGGCGGCTCCACCCGCGATATATGCATCAAGACACGCAGGATCGATAAGATGCGCATCGCGCTGCTGCGTATCTTCCCTGCCTTCGCGTGTAAAAAGCACCGCGCCTATGGCCGCAAAAAAGTGGGGCAGCGCCGGCACAATAATCGACTTTTCAAGGTTCGCCTCGCGGGGTGTATATCCGTGCATGTCCCAGGCCGCTTTAATCTGCTCCCGCCAAACGTGGGCAAATGCCGGAATAAAGGTGTTGGGTCCGCCCAGGAGCACCACTTTTTCCGGCAGCACATTACCGTGGACAAGCACCTCAAGATTTTGCTTAACGATTGCGTTACACAGGGAAATAAAAATCTCTTCCCGGGGAATGCCCGATTTAAGAAGACCTACCACATCGGTTTCCGCAAATACGCCGCACTTTGCCGCAATCCGGTGAATTTGTCTGCCCTCGGGCATGATTTTTTCAGCTTCTTCACTTGATATGCCGATTTTTGCCATAATCTTGTCGATGGTACTGCCGGTGCCCCCTGCGCATTTATCGTTCATATACGACAGGGTTGTTTTGCGTTCACCGTCGCCTTTCCAGATGATGACCTTTGCATCCTGTCCGCCAAGTTCAATGGCCGACCGCGCTTCGGGAACGAGCATTTCCACCGCAAGGGTGAGGGCATTGACTTCCTGAATATACTCGGCATGTAAATACGCTTTGAGTGAACGGGCGCCGCTTCCGGTAATGGAAACATACATCGGCGTATCAGGATAGGTTTCTTTAATTTCCGTGAGAACATCACGGAGCGTTTCCGCCTGGCGTGAATTATGCCGGCGGTAGGAAGAGAGCAAAATATGGTTTTCCGGGGAAAGCACCACTGCCTTTACCGTCATTGAACCGATATCAAGGCCGAGTTCTAAAGTATTGCCCCGGGAATTTTCGCCAAGCATCTGAACAGTGTCATATACTTGGGCAGATAAGATCAAGGGCATCACGTAATATGCCCATGAGCGCCAGGGATGCCCCTCCCCCGCCTGCCTTTACCGGTAAGTCCGAAGGAAGGGCTGCCGCTTACAATGCCAACTCTATTTTCTGTTCCTCCAGTTTATGCTTTTCCGCATAACCGGTAAGGATCAGGGTAAGGGCGCCGTCGCCGGTAACATTACAGGCGGTGCCGAAACTGTCCTGCAGGGCAAAGATGGTCAGCATCAGGGCGGTACCGCCGGTGTCAAAACCGAGCACACTGATGATGAGACCCAGGGACGCCATGACCGTTCCTCCGGGGACGCCGGGCGCGCCGATGGCAAAGACCCCCAGGAGCAGGCAGAAGAGCACCATGGTTCCCGGATCGGGGAGAACGCCGTAGAGGATCCTGGAAACGGTCATCACAAAGAAAACTTCTGTGAGTACCGATCCACAGAGGTGGATATTTGCGAACAGGGGCACGCCGAAGTCCACCATATCCTTCCGCAGGGCACCGGATTTCTGGGCGCAGCGCAGGGCCACCGGCAGGGTTGCCGCGGAGGACATGGTACCCACCGCGGTAAGATAAGCCGGCCCGTAGTGGCGGATCACCCTAAAGGGACTTTTCCCTGAATAGGCCCCGGCGATACCGTAGAGCAGGGCCATCCAGATATAGTGCCCTGCCAGAACGATGAGAATAACAACGAGGAAAACGGGAAGCTGCTTGGTAATGGCTCCTTCGTAGGCCAGGGAGCAGAAGGTAAAGGCGATGAAAAAAGGCAGTACCGGGATGATCACCCGGGTAACAATGGAAATAACGATCCGCTGAAATTCATCCAGCAGGGAACCGAAAACCGTTGCCTTGTTCCAGCACACCGCCAGCCCGATAAGGACCGACAGGACCAGGGCGCTCATTACCGACATAATCTGGGGTATCTGTAGTTTAAAAAGTACCGGCGGCAGCTCCCGGGTTTTAACCAGATTCGCTTCGATGTTGAGATGGGGGATAATGCCGTATCCCGCGCCCATGGACATGAAAGCCGCGCCTACGCTGGAAATATAGGCCAGCGCCAGGGCGATGCCGAAGATCTTTGATGCATTATTTCCCAGCCGGGCTATGGACGGGGCAATAAAACCGATGATGATCAGGGGTACACAGAAAAAGATCAGTTCCCCCGCCAAACTCTGTAAGGTCACTACCACATTCATCACCGCCTCGTTTGCTACAAGACCGGCGATGATGCCGATAACCAGCGCCACAATCAGCCTGAAAGGCAGGCTCGAAAACAGCTTACTCATGTTTTGTTCTCCTTAAAATTTTTCTATTCGTTCAGCATGATCCTGATAATCTCCTTGTCCGTCTCCTTCATTCCCTCCTTTCCGAGACGGCTAATGTTTTTGATGGTATTTTCCACACCCTTTGCGATGATACCATCCCCGCCGTAGAACTGCTGTCCGTTTTTATACATCTCATAGCCCATGATCCCCGCATCCACCGCAGTGGCTATCTTCGCGGCGCAGGAGGGCTTTGCCCCGTCGCAGACCATCCCCGAATCAATCGCCAGGGCATTAACGATGGTGTGGGCAATTTCCTCCATCCGGCCCCCATGCAGATAGGCGATACCCGCACCAGCCCCGGCCCCGGCGCTGACCACCCCGCAATAGGCGGAAAGTCGGCCAATGCCGGTTTTAAGGTGTATGGTGATAAGGTCCGCCGCCACCAGGGCACGGATCAGGCCGTCCCGATCTGTCTTCAGTTCCTTTGCGTATTCAATCACCGGCAGGGACGCGGTCATGCCCTGGTTGCCGCTCCCGGAAACGATGATCACCGGCAGCTCGCAGCCGCTCATCCGGGCGTCGGAACCGGCGGCGGCGGCGGCCTTTGCCCGGAGCTTTATGTCACTGCCGTAGCCCGCCCTCAATATCCGGCCGATATTGGCGCCGTAATGCCCCCGGAGGCCCTCCGCGGAAATCGCCGAATTAAAGTCAATCTGCCGTTCAATGGTTTCCCGGACATCTTCGATCCGCAGGGTATCCGCAAAATCAATGATATCCGCCACCGAAAGGAGGCTGCGATCGGTCTCCCGCTTCTCCCCCTTCCCGCCGCCGGAATAGCGGATATTCCCGTTTTTCTCTATCAGAACCACATTGGTATGGGAATCGGCAATTTGTATCTTTGCCGAAGAATCCCCCGAAAAGCAGGTAACGATGATATCGAATATCCGGCCCGTATCGGCCATCCGTATCTCAAATTGGGCGGACTTAAGATAGGCTGCGATTTCCTTTTTTTGCTCCCCGCTGACAGCGGAGAGGAGCGCCAGCTTTTTTTCCGGATCACCGGCGACAATTCCCGCGGCAGCGGCAGCCTCAATCCCCTTAAGCCCTCCGGTATTTGGTACCACCACACTTTTCACGTTTTGCCGATTCATAGAGAGGCGTGTTTTGGTATAATTCCAGCAGGGATTTAGCCATCCCCAGGGCCAGCATGTCATTTGCATTGGCATAGCGGGCGGGCAATCTAAAGTGCTTTTCAGAATAGTACCACCCGCGCTGCTTTGCATCATACTCAATGGGGGCGTTTAAACTATCCCGCATATATTCAATATCCCGGTAAATAGTGGCTGATCTGTATGAATATTTCTTAACGAAATAGTTGACATTAGGATACTTCCCGGAAGCAATCTCTCTGTCTATAGTATAGATCCTTGCCAATCCCAATTTGGGTATACTTTTTCTTGTTTCCATAGCTGATATTATACTCCCTTGGTTAATCATGCAATGATGGGGCAATTATGTGGTCCGTGGTTAAATTCTTAATTTTGGAACCGGCTCAATTTATATAAATATTGTATGTTTAGTAGGATATTTGCCTACGTAAATATACAATTGCTTTTCCCTGCTG
>BOAU01000069.1 GCA_026002025.1 Spirochaetia bacterium
ATCTATAACTATCTCACATCCCGGAACTGGAAACCAGTGTACAGAGTTGGAAGCGGATGTGAGATAGTTATAGATAAGGTTAGGGTGAAGGTAAAGGAGAGATAATTGTGTCATATTTTCTAAAATGTCTGAAGAATTATGCAGTTTTTAAGGGCCGATCCAGGAGGAAGGAATATTGGCTTTTTATTTTATTTAGTATGATAGGATATTTTTGTATTAGCGTAATTATAATTATAAATTCTAGTTCAATTTTTGGTATACCCATTTCGAATGCTGTTTTGGCACATTTTTCTAGTAGGCTTATATATACCATTTTATATCTTATCCACAATATTTATTTCCTTGCATTTATCGTCCCCTCAATTGCAGTCTTCGTACGCAGAATACATGATGTTGATAAAAGTGGCTGGTTTATTCTTATACCTATTTATAATTTAATTCTGGCAGTAGCTCCAGGTACTAATGGTACAAACCGTTATGGATCTGATCCAAAAAACCAAACCGGAATGGCCGCCAATCCAATTACTTCAACTGTAAAACTTCATAATGCAATGCATGAATACAATGAGTTATGGAGACAGCGCAAAGTCTATAATCCAAGCACTTTTAACCAGGAACATCAGCAAACCATATATCAAAATATCCCCAAAGATTTTGTTACTCATATACCTCCTTCCAATATTATGAAATCACCAAGCATCATAAACACCGCCTTTGTGGATATTCTTAAAACCATAACCGATGAACGGGGACTTGTAATACTCGAAAATCATAGCAAGTGCCGGGCATTATTACAGGATTACATCCAGGGCGAGTACAAAAAAGAGAGCCGCCTTTTATTACAGGCTATCGAAAGTGGATGTCCGGGAGAAATCATCAGATCCCAAGATGTGGATATCACTAAGCAGAAGTTGATAAACAAACTTTGTGATGAGTATTCTATTGATAAAGAAGCTGCCGGAGATATAATAAATCTGTTATATACGGTTATCAATAATTATAAGGGAGAAAAACAATGAACTGTCCAAAATGCGGCTTAACCATTAATGGTCACGCCTCAAAGTGTCCCCGCTGTCTTACCAAGATACCCCAGGCAAATCAGAATATTGCCCCGCAAATCAGTAAGCCCAGCACTTCCAATAGCGGAAGCTCTAATAATTCAACTCCGCCGCCGAATTACCAACAAGGAACTCAAAGCCAAACAGGACAACAGACTAATACATCAAATCCTGGTTATTATCAGCCACAAGCCAATTCGCCCAAAGCGATTGCTGCGCTTATTTGCGGCATACTCGGGGTTTGTGGAGGATTAATACCTACCGTCCAATATTTTACCCTAATCCTGGCTATTATTGCGACCGCTTTTGGTAACAGTGAGCGAAAAAAAGCCATACAAGCCGGGCAGCCTTCGGGAATGGCAACAGCAGGAATGATTCTTGGTATTATCGGTGTTACCATAACGGCTATAGCTATATTAGTTATCGCTTATTTTGCAGGTTCATTGTATTATTGGTTTCGTTCATTATTTGGCGGGTATTGATGAATATATGAATGAAATAATCATTGTTATAATAGGAGAGATTAAAGATAGAAGCATATTTTGGCTATAATGAGCGAACAACTCATTATGATTGTGTTAATGCCATTAAAAATCCCAATATAAAATATTGCTGGGAGTGTCAAGAACATTATGGTCCCGATGAAATGTGGAATCATTTTGTGCTTTTTTCGTGGGGTTTGTGTCGTTCGTGGTTTAAATCCTAAAGAATTCTATCTTAATCAGTAAAAATCCGTGAATAATTTTTTTTCATGCGTTTGCCGTGAAGTTGAGTATGACAAGTCTTGCAGTAAGCACATTTCAGAAAACCTTGCACCGCTCTTTTATATAATTAAAAAAAAACGCCTCCTTCTATTGACTACTATACAAATATGTAGTACAATCAGCTCTATGTCGCAAATTCTCATCGGAACCTGCGGTTACTTCTATTTATACCATGCCCCAAGCCCCGCAACTGGCAAACATGATCCAGGCGGCGGGGCCTGACCTGAGCTTTTCGATAAAGGCCCATAAGACCCTGACCCATAGGGTTGATCCGGCCCAATGGGCCGCTGTGTCCTATATGTAGTGAGTACGGACAGGCCACTTGACAAATGTTCATTTTTCATTATATCTTAATGTGTACTTTAATATACATCGGTAAGGGGTAGAGAGATGGATTGGATATTCTGGATAATCCTCCCTCTTGCCGGGTTAACCTTGGGCTGGACTATAAGATGGCTGTATGCCAGATTTCAACTTACGGCATCGGAGCAGCGCGCCGAACGTATAAAACAGGATGCGATAAAAGAGGCTGAAGCCAAAAAGAAGGAAATCCTTCTTGAGGCAAAAGAAAACGTTATTCGCGAACGGAACCAGCAGGAGAGGGAAACTCGGGAACGCAGGGCTGAATTGCAGCGGTATGAACGCCGCGTATTACAAAAAGAAGAGGCCATTGATAAAAAGACGGCCCAGATTGAAAAGACGGAACAGGTCCTGGCCGACAAGGAAAAGGCCTGTCAGGAGCGGGAAGACGGCTTGGGCCGGGAAGAAGAGCGGTACCGGGCGGAACTGGAGCGTATCTCCGGCTTAACCGCCGAAGAAGCAAAGGCCCTCATCATCCAGGATCTGGAAAATGAGGCCAAGCATGACGCCCAGGCCCTGCTCAACAAGATTGAGGCAGAAACCAACCTTGCGGGGGAGAAAAAGGCACGGGATATTCTCGTGGCTACTATCCAGCGGGTTGCAACGGAAGTAACCGGGGATGTGACGGTGACCACCGTTACCCTGCCCAACGACGAGATGAAGGGCCGGATCATAGGCCGGGAAGGGCGGAACATCCGTACCCTGGAAACCCTCACCGGGGTGGATATCATCATTGACGATACCCCGGAGGCGGTGATTATTTCCTGCTTTGACCCGGTGCGCCGGGAAATTGCCAAGGTCAGCCTGGAACGGCTCATCGTTGACGGACGGATTCATCCGGCCCGGATCGAAGAAATTGTCACCAAGGTGACCAAGGACATTTCCCAGAAGATCTTTGAGGAGGGCGAAAAGGTCCTCTTTGACCTGGGCATCCACAATATCAAACCGGACGCTATCCGCGCCCTGGGGCGGCTCTATTTCCGCACCAGTTACGGGCAGAACGTGCTTAACCACTCCAAAGAAGTGGCGATCCTCGCCGGTGTTTTGGCCGCCGAGGTGGGCGCCAACCGGGAACTGGCCAAGCGGGCGGCCCTGCTCCACGATATCGGCAAGGGGGTGGAATCCGATTCCGACCTAAACCACGCCGAAATCGGCATGGATATGGCCCGGAAGATGGGGGAGGACCCCCGGATCATCAACGCCGTGGGGAGCCACCACAACGACATCGAGCCTATCTGCATCGAATCGGTGCTGGTCCAGATTGCGGACGCCATCTCCGCGGCCCGGCCCGGCGCCCGGCGGGAAACCCTGGACAACTACGTCAAGCGGCTGGAGAATCTTGAAAATGTGGCCACGGGCTTTACCGGGGTGGAGAAGGCTTTTGCCATTCAGGCAGGCCGGGAACTGCGGATCATTGTCAATAATGAGGCGGTGAACGACGAGCAGGCGCGGGATCTGACCAAGCAGATAGCCAAGAAGATCGAGAATGATCTACGCTATCCGGGAAGGATTAAGGTGACGATGATTCGGGAGACCCGGATTACGGAATACGCCCGATAAAGACCATCCGTTTATTACTAATGAGCAGGCAGATGAGTAATTACTGCCTGCTCATTTTGTTTATAGCGCGCCGGGTGCAGATTTGTCCTGTATATCCAGAAGCAGGTTGATTTCTTTTAAGATATAGGCCTGGAATTTGGGGTCCAGCTCTTTAAAGAGGCTTACCAGCTTGGTATAGCTCTCGTCCGGGCCCTGGCTGAACATTTCGCCTTCCCCGTGCTTAAGCCATTTTTCGTTTACGTTAAAAGCCGAGCAGATCAATTTTACAAGCCGTTCATTTACTTTACGCTTCTCGACTTCCACCCCTGCCAGATATCCGCTGGAAAGGGATATAACCCGTGAAAACTGAACCTGGGAAAGCCGTAATTCCTGACGGATCTGTTTGATGCGCCGGTTTACCGATACAATAGGCATATTATTCATTACTTATATTCTAACACGGGAAAAGGCCGGATTACAAGAACGTTTTTCATAATTTTTATCAATTTTTGTTATCATGCTGGATTAAGAACGGGTTTCTATCGTATTATGGAATGATATGCCAATATTAAAAGTTATCATGGTAGGCGATGTGGTCGGTGAGCCGGGACTTGCGGTTCTGGAACAGCGGCTGCCCGGCCTTATCCGGGAAAACGGGGCGGATTTCGTGGTGGTGAACGGTGAAAATGCCGCCGACGGCTTTGGTATGACCAAAGAATCCCTGGATCGTATCCTTGTTGCCGGGGCCGATGTGGTAACCAGCGGGAACCATGTCTGGGAAAAGCGGGACTTCTGGCCTGTTCTGGCGGAGGAACGCCGGGTTCTGCGTCCGGCCAACTACCCCGGTGAAGCCCCCGGCGCCGGATGGCTAAGGGTCCAAAAGGCCGAAATTACCTGGCTGGTCCTGAATCTCCAGGGCCGGGAATACATGACCCCCATTGATTGTCCCTTTAAGGGCTTTGATAAAATCCTGAATGGGGCATCCGAGGCCCCAGCAGAACCAAAGGCCATCGTATTGGTCGATTTTCATGCTGAATCTACCCGTGAAAAGGAAGCTCTGGCCTATTACCTTGACGGCAGGGCGAGTCTTCTGGCGGGAACCCATACCCATGTTCAGACTGCGGACGAGCGGATACTGCCTGAGGGGACCGCCTATATCACCGATTTGGGCATGACCGGGGTAAACAACAGCATTATCGGCATGGACCCCAAGATCTGCCTGGACCGTGCCCGACACCAGGTCCTGTACCGGATGGAATGCGCCAAAAGCGGCCCCAACGGGGCGGACAGTGCGATCCAGGGCGTGATAGCTGAAATTGAAAAGGAAACAGGCCGGGCCGTATCAATTAAACGTTTCGGCTAAAGCGCATCCCGCCCGAGGGGGCTTCCGATCCAGATGCCTTCTCCCAAATAATCTATCCGGCGGCCTTCGATAAGGATCTGTACATCTTTTACCGTGGGGAATTCCGTGGCGGTCCAGACAACCTGTCTGAGCTGGGAGACATAACCTTCTACTCCGTAGGTATTGTACTGAAACTCTTCGTTAAAGCTGATATAGGCGGTGCTTCCCCGGACCGTGGCGCTTAATATCTTGACCCCACCGGGGATAAGGGACATCATGCCCCGGCGCTGCTCCTCCGCAGTTGGCCCCGCAAGGAGGGCCTGGAGGCTGTCCACCATGGGTGAATCCGATTCCGGAAGCTTGCGGGTAACCTTGGTGCGGAGGACCGTCCCGGCGCTGTCAACCTGGGTAAAGTAGAGACTCCGTTCCCGTTCGTTGGTATTCCGGCTGTTTGCCGCCGGGGCTGCCGCGGGTCTGGCCGCAGGGGTTGCAGCCTGATTCACGGGGGAGGATGCGGCGGGCTGTTCGGGCCTGGCGGATGAAACCGCAGGATTGTCTGCAACGGGCTTATCTGCGGGTTTCGCCTGGGTTTGTACGGCGGGTTCCCGCACCGGGGAAACCGGTTTTGGTATCGTTATTTCCGGTACTGCGGAAACGGCGGAGGATTCGGGCTCATCTTTTGACTGTGGAATTTCCTCACTTAAGTATTTGAGTTTTTTAAGATCAGCCGGGGAAGCGGAAAACCGGGTCAAAATTTGAGTATCATCCAGGGTTTGTCTGATCCGGTCCTGGTTAACAAGAAAGAGACCGAGGACTATAATAAAAAAGGCCAGCCAGAAGATAAGCCCGACCGGTCTTTTCCTCGGGGGTTCTTCTATCTCCCGGTAATCCTGATCATTTCTCAGGCTGCTGTTTCTTCGTACTGCCACATACTAATGATACAAAAAAATGAGGGAAACCGCAAGGTGGAATTTAATGCTCCGCATCCCTCGCCAGCAAAAACAGCAGATCCGATAAGCGGTTCATATATTGCAGCAGTTCCGGCGGGACAGGCTCCGCATGGTTAAGGCTCACGAGCCGCCGCTCCGCCCGGCGGCAGAGGGTACGGGCAATATGCAGCTGGGCGGATGCGGGATTTTCACCGGGGATGATGAAGTTCCGCAGAGGGGGCAGCGCTGCTTCCAGTTCCGCGGCCTGATTTTCAAGCCTCATTGTATTGAAGGCTGGTTCCGGCCCCGCCGCTGCGCCTCCGGCAATAATACCCGATATGGCTAAAATTTCTTCCTGAATTTTTTTGATGATTTCACCGGTATGCGGTTTTACTGCGGCGCAGCGACTAGCCCCCAGAAAGGCGTTGAGTTCGTCCAGAGCGCCCAGGCATTCGATCCGGGGATGATCCTTGGGGACCCGTCCGCCGCCGGGGAATGAGGTGGTCCCATCATCCCCGGTCTTTGTGGTGATGCTCATCCTTATTTGGCCAGGGCTGCACTTGCCGCCCGTACATCGGCGAGAAAAGCGGTCAGGGCTTCTGCGGAATCAAAGAGGCCCTGGAAGAAACCGGGGCCGCCGCCGCCCTTGCCTCCGCGGGCTTCCATGGCATCCTTCAACAGGGGCCGGATATCGGTAGTTTTTACCGAGCAGAAACCGGCGAACTTTTTGTCAGTTTCCGAGGCAAGCACCAGTATTGCAACGGTCTTCTTCTGGGCCGCCCGGCCGATGCGGAGGATTTCTTCGATACCCGCATCGGGCCAGGTTTCTACCAACACGGTTCCTGCGCCGTTGCTTGCGCCGTTACCGCTGTTGCTTGCACTGATTTTGTTTAACAAGGCTTCCGCCTTGATTTCCGCGGCGGCTTCTTCAAAGGCCTTGAGGTTCTGTTCCAGTTTAGCGGTTTTTTCCAGAAGGGCCTGAACCGCCCTGCCGGTTTCGTTCACCGGGACCTTGAGGCTGCGGGAGATGAGGTCGGCGTTCTGCCGGAGCAGGCGGCTGTCATTAAGGCAGCGGCGGCCCGCGATAAAGGTGACGCGGGTCATGCCCTTGTACTTTTCCGCGCCAAGGATGCGGAGCATGCCGATCTGTCCGATTGATGTACAGTGGGTGCCGCAGCAGGGGGAAAAATCGTTTCCCTCGATTTCCACCACCCGGATCACCTCTTCACCCTGGGGAATTTTTTTCCGCAGGGGAAAGGATGCGACATCCTCCGGGGGACAGAGGTGGATGATCACCGGATGATCCTCTTCGATGGCATCCGCCGCGGCTTCTTCAACCTTGATCAGTGTTTCTGCGGAAAGTTCTGCGGGATCTCCCGATGTATCCACATCAATGGTGCAGGTTTCTTCACCCAGGTGCATGGACACGGTGTATTTCCCGGTGAGGCGCAGAATGGTCCCCGACAGAAGATGCTGGGCGCTGTGGTGGACTGTGAGGTCCCGGCGGCGCTTTGCGTCCAACAGTAATACTGCGCTTCCGGGCGACAGTGTTACTGCGTCGGCGGCATTTACCAGATGAAGTATTTCTTCACCTTTTTCACCGGGAACAACCGAAGGTTTTTCCTGCACATCTACCAGAGGAACACCGTTGATGCTCCCCCGGTCCGCGCCCTGTCCGCCCCCTTCGGGGTAGAAAATAGTTTTATCAAGAACAATCGCGATTTTATCCCCCGCCGGCCGCAGTTCCAGTATTTTTGCCTGATAGGGCGCGGCGGAGGAATAATCGTAATAGACCCGTTCGGTCTGCATCAGCCGATTTTTTCCAGCGGCGTCTTGTCATTGGGGCATTCCCGATCCGCTACGATGACACTGGGCCGCGCCCACTTCACCGCATTGGTGATGACCTTCTGCACGGTTTCGTTGTGATAATTGGGATAGGTCTCGTGGCCGGGCTGGAAGTAGAAAACCTTGCCGTATTCCCGGTGATAGGTCACGCCGCTGCGGAACACGTTGCCCCCCTCATACCAGCTGATAAACACCGTGCTGTCCGGTTCGGGGATGCCGAAGGGCTCGCTGTACATCTCTTCTTTGTCGATCACAAACTGTGTCGGGATGCCTGCGGCGATGGGGTGGGCGGGGTTGGCGGTCCATACCCGGCAGCGCTCGTCGGCTTCACGCCAGGAGAGGCGGCCGCTGGTTCCCAAAAGATTTACAAAGGGCTTTGAACGGTGGGCGGAATGGAGGAAGATAATCCCCATCCCCCGCTGAACCCGGTCCGCCACCCGCTGCACGAAGCGATCTTCAACCAGATGGTGGTACATATGTCCCCACCAGACAAGCACATCGGTGTTGTTCAGGACCTGTTCCGAAAGCCCCTGCTCGGGATCGCTGATGATCGAAACCCCGGCCTTAATATCGCTGTCCTTGTTGAGGAAATCCGCAATGGTGTTGTGCAGCCCCTGTGGGTAGATGTCGGCCACTTCCTTCCGCTTCTGCAGATTAAAAAGGGACTTTCCGCCAAAAGCTTCTTCCATGGAAGCAGGGCTTGGCAGATTAGCAAAATATTCATTCCATACGGTAACTTTAATCTGACTCATCTTCGACTCCTTAATTGAAATAGTGGGGCTTGCCGGTCTTGGCGGAATCGTAGATCCCTTCCAGAATCTGGGTAACCACCGCCGCTTCTTCGGGCTTTACATAGAGTTTGCCCTTGCCCTGAATGGCCTTTGCGAAGGTCTGGGCTTCCAGGTCCTGAGCCTTGATTCCCGAACCGTCATAGAAGGCAACCCCGCCCGCCCCAAGGTCCGGGGTGAGCACGTACTGCTTGCCGTTTTTAATGCCGTTGATGGTGAGGCGGCCCTCCTGGGGCATGTCTGCGCCGGCCTTGGTCCCGCTCAGGGTGGTAACCGCTTCCCGCACATCGGTGGTGTTCAGGGCCCAGGCGCTTTGCAGAATGATGGTGGCCCCGTTCTTCATAACGATGAAGCCGAAGGCGGAATCTTCTACGGTAAACTTTTTCGGGTCCCAGTCGCCCCAGGCGTTGCCGGTCCTTTTGTCCTTGTTGAGTTTGTGGTAGGTGGTGCCCACCGCATAGGCAGGCTCGTAGTTGTTCATCATGAATAAGGTGAGGTCCAGCGCATGGGTGCCGATGTCGATAAGGGGGCCGCCGCCCTGTTTTTCTTCATCAAGGAAGACGCCCCAGGTGGGAACCGCCCGCCTGCGTATGGCGGTGGCCTTGGCAAAGTAAATGTCCCCCAGGACGCCGTTGTCGCATTCTTCTTTAAGGAAGAGGCTGTCCGCCCGGTAGCGGTTCTGGTAGCCGATGGTGAGGAGCTTGCCGCTCTTGTCCCGGGCGTCCAGCATGGCCTTGGCCTCGGCGTAACTTTTCGCCATGGGCTTTTCACAAAGCACATTTTTCCCCGCCTTCAGGGCATCAATGCTGATCGGCGCGTGGGAGATGTTGGGGGTCAGCACAAAGACCGCGTCCAGGTCTTCCTTCAAAAGTTCATGGTAATCCTTGAAAACCTTTCCTTTGCCATCCGAATAATCCCTGTTCGCCTTTTCGGCCCGTTCAATAATGGTATCGCAGAATGCGCATATCTCCACATCCTGAAGTTTCTGCAGCGCCGGTAAATGCTTGCCGTTGGCAATGCCCCCGCATCCGATAAGTCCGTATTTCAGTTTCTTGCCCATCCGATCCTCCTCTAAGATATATCTAGTATATAACACGAAGGGCGCTTAGGTGAAGGCCGTAAGGCATCACAACGGGGTGAAAAAATTGAGGTTTCTGTTATACTGAAAAAATGCGTAACCGGTTAACCGAAGAACTGGCGGTCTGCGGCTTCAATGCCGCCCTTGCCCTGGGGGAGTATCACCCTGAAAAAATAAACCGCCTTTTTTTGCGTCAGGACCGTCTGCCGGCTTTTTCAAAAATCTGCAAGTACCTGGCGGAAAAAAAACATCCCTACAAGATCTGCGCCGATGATGAACTGGAACGGCTCTGTAAAAGCAACCGTCACCAAGGCGTGGTTGCCATGATAGAAGAGCCCGTGGTAGAGCCTGCTTCCGAAGATGATTTAGCCCGCTGGGCCGCAGAGGGCAGGACCGGCCTCATCCTCCATTCCGTGGGGAACGATCACAACCTGGGGGCCATGGTCCGCTCCGCCGCTTTTTTTGACGCCCACTTCATCATCCTGAGCGGTGAGGACAGGGAAGCCCGGCTCACCACCAGCGCCTACCGTGTTGCCGAGGGCGGCATGGAGCACGTGATTTTCCGCAGCGTCCGCAGCACCGCCGCCTTCCTCAAGGCCGCCTCAAAACAAATGGTCACCATCGGCGCCGACCCCCGTGCCCGCCGACGCATCCGCGATCTGGGCGCCGTTATTGCGGACATGGCGGCGCGGTTTAAAGGTGGGACTGCCGGCCATCACCCTGCGGTTGCGTTAGTTGTGGGGAATGAGGAGACCGGGCTGCCGGATGAGGTTAAGGCGCTCTGCTCAGCACTGGTACGTATCCCCGGCACGGGGAATATTGAAAGCTTGAATGTGGCGCAGGCGGCAACTTTGTTTTTACATGAGATGTACGAGTTGTAGGATTTATCGAAAAAATTTGCAAAAAATTGCCTCTTATTAAACCACTGCTCATCCTGGTGCCCTATATATAAAAAGGGGTGGAAACTCAAGCGGTTGATATTACGTAAAATACGTATTATTATAGGAGTGACAGGTTGAAGCGCAGGGATTTAATCAAAATGCTGGAAGCAGGAGGCTACCGGTTGAACAGAACAGGAGATCACGCCATTTATGAGAAATCCGGCAGCCGATCCGTTCAGGTCCCCAATCATCGGGAAATTAACGAGAATACAGCCAGGGCCATTCTAAAAATCGCCGGACTGTCTAAGTGAGAGGTGTTTTATGGAGTATGTTTATCCCGCGATTTTTCATAAAAATGATGATGAGAGTTATACCATTATGTATCCTGATTTGCCCGGCTGCATTAGTGAAGGCAAGTCCCTAGAAAATGCCCTATATATGGCTCAAAGGGCCTTATCCCAATGGATTAGCTATATGATTGACAAAAACCAGGATCTGCCGCAAGCCTCATTAACCATGGATATAAAAACAGATAAACATGAATTTGTTAACTTTATCTGTATACCGATAAGGGACAAACATGCGGTAAAACGTACGGTGAGTATCCCAAAGTGGATGGATGATAGGGCAGCCAGGGCCGGTTTAAGCCTGTCCCGTGTTTTGCAGGATGCCCTGAATGAACGTCTGGTATAGTTTTTGATAGTACGTTTTTTTAC
>BOAU01000070.1 GCA_026002025.1 Spirochaetia bacterium
AACCGGTGTTATGATCCTGCTGGGACACCCGATCCTGCCTTTCATGGCATTTCCTCCGTGGTATTTGAGTCTTGGTAAACCCATTCTACCATGAGGCGGGTGTCCTATTTGTTTCTGAGTTTAGACAGTCTTATTTTCCAAAAATCGTCACTTTTTTCCATTTTGATTGAATCACCACACATCCCGGTGCCCTATATATCTAAACCGCTGCGATCGGTTTAACTGGGAGATTAATATGAGACAAATTTTTCTTGTGTTGTTTACAGTGTTTTTTCTGCTCGCCTGCGGCGGATGCGGGACGGACGGAGAAACGTCAAAAGGGGGCGGGGGTACTATCAGTATCATGACCTGGAACGTGCAGGCCCTTTTTGACGGGACGGAGCATGGCGGCGAGTATGATGAATACCGGGATTCGACAGGCTGGTCCGCTGAGAAATATTCGGCCAGGCTGAATGCAATCGGCAAAGGCCTGAGCCAGGGCCTTGCGAAGGATGCCCCGGACATTTTGGCCCTGATGGAAGTCGAGAACGCCCAGGTTCTGGAGGACCTTGCCAGGGGGCCCCTCTCGAAATACGGCTACAAGTGGACATCCTTTGCCAACAACCCCGGCATGTCCCTGGGTGTCGGAGTGCTGAGCCGGTTTCCCCTGACCCTGACAAGGGCTCATTCCTTCAGCGGCAAGGATGAATCAACCCCCCGGCCGGTGCTGGAAGTTTGGGTCCAGCCAAAGGACGCGCCCCTGGCGCTTTTCATTTGCCACTGGAAATCAAAAGTTGGGGGAGATGAGGCCACCGAATCCCTCAGACGGGCATCGGCACGGCTGATTCTGCGGCGGCTGCGGGAAATAGGTCAGGAGCAGCCTGGCACACCGGTCCTTATCATGGGGGACCTCAACGAGAACTATGATGAATTCTCCAAACAGGCGGGGAAGTTCCTGAGCGCCCTTATGCCCGACGATCCGGAGGCGGCAAAGCTCGCGGGGTTTGACGATGCTTCCGGCGAAGGCGCAAAGCAGATGGATTTTCTTGTCCTGAGCGAAAATAAGCCCCCTGCTTCATCTTATTTCGGGCCGGAGGCGATGGCGCTGTACAGCCCCTGGCACAATGAGCTTACAGATGGTTCCTATTACTACAAAAAGGCCTGGGAAACCATCGATCATTTTCTATTAAATGGAGCTTTATTTGACGGGACGGGCTGGGATTTTAAGGATTGCACGGTGATCAAGGGAGAACCCTTTACCAATTCCAGGGGCCTGCCCGCCGCCTACAATCCCCGGACAGGAGTCGGCTTAAGCGATCATCTGCCGCTGCTGCTCACCCTGGAAGTACAGGGACAATGAAATATCAAAAAATTTGTTAGTTTTAACAAATTTCTGTTGACATGAATTTTTAGTTATAGTATGCTAACAACTGAGGGGCGGGATTAAGCCGGTCCTCAGGAGAGCAATGATGTTTTTATCAGATACGCCACGGGGCGCCTCTTTTACGGTGGTCCGGGTAACGCTAGGAAAAGAAGTCGGCAAACGCTTGGCCGACATGGGATTTACCGCCGGAACCGAAGGCGCGGTAGTTCGGGCAGGATTTTTCCGGGGCCCCCTTCAGGTACGAATCCGGGGCTATGATATTTTAATCCGCCGCTACGAGGCCGCGGGGATCGAAGTGGAGCCCGTGGGCGACTGGTCCGCCGCGGAGGACGCATCCCGGCCCTTGGGCGGGCGGCTCTTCGGCAAGGGCCGTTTACCCGTCAAAGAGCCTTTGTTTAAAGATACATCCTCTACCGGGCCGTCCGAAGGAGGCGCATTATGAGCAAAAATTTAACGATTGCCCTGGCGGGGAATCCCAATTCAGGCAAGACCACCCTATTCAACGCCATCACCGGGGCCCACCACAAGGTGGGGAACTATCCCGGCGTCACCGTGGAGAAGCGGGAGGGCATCCGAATCCGGGGGGAAAAGGAGTACCGCTTTATCGACCTGCCGGGCATTTACAGTCTTACCGCCTATTCGATAGACGAAGTTGTGGCCCGGGATTTTATCCTGGACGAAAAGCCCGACATCATCGTTGATGTGCTGGACTCCACCAACCTGGAACGCAATTTATACCTCTGCCTCCAGTTTCAGGAGCTGGGCATCCCGGTTATCGGGGCCCTCAACATGAGCGACGAGGCCGAGGCCAAGGGCATCATTGTTGATGAAAAAAGTCTGGGCCTTTCTCTGGGTCTCCCCCTGGTCAAAACCATCGGGCCAAAGGGCATCGGTATTGATGCGCTGCTGGACGCCGTCGACGCAAGCACAGCCGCTCATTCCAATTCACATTCAATACATTACGGCGATGAAATTGAATCCAGGCTTGCGATTTTAGAAAAACTGATCACCGTTGACACGGAATTCAGCGCCAGGTATCCGGCACGCTGGCTCGCAGTAAAACTGTTGGAAAAAGATGCCAATGCCTACGAAAGACTGAAGGAACATTCAGGATCGGCGCAGATTGAGGCCGCCGCGCGGGAAGCGGTTGCCTGGCTGGACAAACACTACGGCAAGGATTCTGAGATCATCGTTACCGAACAGCGTTACGGTTATATCCGGGGAGCAGTAAAGGAATCCATCAAGATTATCAAGCACACGGATTTTTCCCTTACCGAGGCCGTAGATAAAGTAATTATGAACCGTTTCCTCTCATTGCCGATTTTTATTCTGGTCCTGTGGAGCGTATTTCAACTCACATTCTTGTTGGGTGAATATCCCATGGCCGCCCTTGAAACCTTTTTTGGTTTCCTGAGTGACGGCATCCTGAAGGTCATGCCTGATTCCTTAATCCGATCCCTTCTGGTGGACGGAATCATCGGCGGCGTGGGGGGGGTTCTCTCCTTTGTCCCGTTAATAGTAATACTGTTTTTCCTGCTGTCGATCCTGGAAGATATTGGCTATATGTCACGGGCGGCCTTTGCCACGGACAAACTGCTCCACGCCTTCGGCCTCCACGGCCAGTCCATATTCCCCATGATGCTGGGCTTCGGCTGCTCGGTTCCGGCGATCATGGCTTCCCGGACACTCAAGAGCCGCCGTGACCGGATCATCACGATCCTTATCACCCCCTTTATGAGCTGCGGTGCAAAACTGCCGGTTCACGTGCTTTTGGCCGCGGCCTTTTTCCCGGATCACGCCGCCAACGTGGTGATGCTTCTGTACGCCATCGGGGTGATCCTCAGCCTCTGCTGCGCATTCGTATTAAAACGGACCGTGCTGAAAGGGGACCCCACCCCCTTCGTAATGGAACTCCCCCCCTACCGCGCGCCGACTTTGCAGGGCATACTCTGGCATGTATGGGAAAAAACCTGGCTCTACGTCAAAAAAGCCGGGACCATCATCCTGGCTTCGGCGATCCTGATCTGGGCCATCACCAGTTTCCCCGCCTACGAAGCCCCTGCGGGTGAAGCCGAGGACTCGGTCGTCAATGTGGAAGCAACGCTGGAACACAGCTACGCCGGGCAGCTGGGGCATTTTATCGTCCCCGTTTTCCGGCCCATGGGCTTTGAGTGGAAACTGGCCGCCGCCTCCGTGACGGGTTTTGCCGCCAAGGAAGTGATCGTCTCCACCCTGGGCATTCTCTACCGGGTGGGCACCGAAGAGGACGAGGAAAGCGAGGGCCTCCGGGACGCCATACGGCAGGACCCGGACATGAGCTCCCTGGCCGCCTTTGTGTTCATGCTCTTCACCCTGATCATCCCCCCCTGCTTCGCCGCCCTGGCAACCATCAAGGCGGAAATCGGCTGGAAGTGGCTGGGCTTTGAAGTGTTATTTCTGCTCATCCTTGGCTGGACCCTCTGCACCATTGTCTATCAGCTTGGAAGCCTCTTTGGTTTGGGAGCGTTGTTATGAATAGCATGATTGAAACCGGGATTATCGCAGGTATCGTTGCATTGGCGGCGGTATTTGTGGTACTGCGGATTGTGCGGACC
Organism: Spirochaetia bacterium; assembly: GCA_026002025.1. The sequence continues at coordinate 3,958 of BOAU01000070.1, forward strand.
CTGCGGAGCAAAAGGCCTGATTGCTGCGCGGGGAAGGGCCGGGCGTTTAAGAAGACAGGGGCGGCCTGCCCGCACTGCGCGGCGGCAGAAGATGATCAACCTACCTGTTGATCATCTTTTGCCGCTTTTCTTCGGCGGCATTGTGCATCACCTCAAGCTGGGCCATGACCGCATCCACGGCGGCCTGCTTCTTGTCTTCGATACCTGCGGCTTCCGCGGCGGCGCGGGCCTTTTCGCGGAATTCGGCGCAGGCCTGGACCGGGCCTGCGGTAATGCGGACTATGTCATGCTCTACCGGATCGTCCACCATCGCCCCCTGGCCGACCTTGAGAATTACGCCGTTCATTGCCACGGGACAAAAGTAATCAAAGGAACGGATATAGGAATCGATCTCGCGGACGCCCTTTTTGGTTGAGGGGTCCCATGGCCGGTAACGGGTGCCCGAAGGGAACACCAGGATCAGTTTGCCCTTTACCTTGACTTCGTTCAGGGTCTTCATTGCCGCGCGGTTGATAGCGTTACTGCGGACAATTTCATCGTGGTCCTTTTCGCCATCAAGGCCCTGCAGGGAACGGCTGGGGTAAATGACGATCCGGGTATAGGCGCTGGCAAAGGCGGCCACCGCGCGATTGTCCTCGGTAAGCTTCATCCCGGCGATGGCAACCACCGCCTTGTCGATGTCAACGCCCCGGCCACCGGCCTTGCGGACAAAGTAGGAAAAGGTAGACAGGTCCATGTTGCTGTAATGTTCCAGCAAGAGGAGACAGGACTTGCCCGATTCAGCCCTGGCGAGGAGCTCCTCAAGATTTTCAAGGCCATCCACTCCGGAACCGGGGAGGGCCAGGGTTTCTACCATCTTGTCCAGACAGGGAAGAACCGCCGTCTCCCCCTCCTGATACACATTATGTTCGGTTATAAGCGCAGCGGTTTTTGTAAGGCCCATGGCCTGTTTTATGATATCTCCAAATGCGGTAAACAAAGTATCCATCATACATCTCCCCATAGTTTGATGAGTTCGATCACCACCCGGCAGGCGGCGGCCATCTCAGGAATGGAAGCCCATTCCAGGCGGCTGTGAAAATTATATCCCCCGGTGAAAATGTTCGGCGTGGGGATGCCCAGCTCGGTAAGCCGGGAACCGTCGGTGCCGCCCCGGATGGGCTTGAGCCGGTATTCCACTCCGGCATTGTCAAAGGCCCGCTTCAGTATTTCCATAACCTCAGGCCGTTTTTCGATTTTTTCCCGCATGTTGAGATATGACATTTGGGTCTTCACCGTCACTGTGCCGCCGGGGAACTGGGCTTCCACGGCCCTGGCAAAAGTTTCCAGCGCGGCAAGGCGGCGGTCCATGCCCGCCCGATCAAAATCACGAAGCAATAGTTCCAGAGCAGCATTTTCCAAATTCCCCTGGATGTCATGGGCGCAGTAATAACCGTAGTAACCATCGGTGGCCTCCGGGCTTTCCGAGCGGGGCAGCATCGCGGCGTATGTGGCGGCCATAAGCACGGCGTTGGCGAGGACACCCCGGGCGGCGCCCACATGGATGGCCTTTCCCTTAAATTCAATATTCGCCGTCCAGGCGTTAAAGCACTCCGCCTCAAGTTCCCCGATGGGGCCGCCGTCCAGGGTGTAACAGGCAGCGGACTTGATCCGCTCCAGGGGAAAATCCGGGAGCCCCTTGCCGGTTTCCTCGTCCGGGGTAAAGATGATCTCCAGGGGACCGTGGCTGATTTCAGGATGGCTCAAAATGTATTCAAGGGCGGCAACGATCTCGGCGATACCCGCCTTGTTGTCGGCCCCCAAAAGGGTGGTCCCATCGGTATGGATGATGTCCCTGCCCTTTTGCGCGGCAAGCCCCGGATCAACTGCCGGGTCCAGGGCATAGCCCTCGGCAAGGCTGATCTTTTTGCCGTCGTAGTTTCTGACCACCTGGGCCTTCACGTCCTTACCGGACACATCGCTTGCCGTATCCATGTGGGCCATAAAGCCCACCGCGGGGACCGATTCCCTGCCCGCAGTCCCGGGAAGCCGGGCGATCACATAACAATGGTTTGTCAGTTCCACATCCCGGATGCCCAGCCCCTTCAACTCTTCCGCCAGGGCCTTTGCCAGATCCCACTGGCCGGGGGTGGAAGGGGTTTCCGCAACATGGCGGTCACTGGTGGTCCAATAGCGGACATACTTCAAAAAACGGGGGACCAAAAGGTCCTCAAGCGCCTTATTTTCGATATTCATGGGGGTAATTATGGAATGAAATTGCTATTCCGTAAAGTCCCGAATTTCAGCTATAATGAAGATGATGCTTTATACGCTGATGCACAAAAACATTCCTGTTGCCGCGCTTGAGATTGATGATGTTATCCTCTCTATTCCCGAAGTGTACCATTTGGAGCACCTGCCCTTGGGTGTTCCCCACCATAAGGGTGTTATAGACCGAGTAGCCCTCAATGAATGGTGGCTGGGCAGGGCGATCCCCGCGAGCCGCTCCGGGCTGCGGGATGTTCTTGCCGTATTGGGGGTCAGACACAGCCGGGAGTTGTTGGTTAAGTGCCTGGGCCTGAGCCTCTCCGATCAGTACTGGGTCAGTCCCCAAAACAAAACCCTTGCCTGGGGGGATATCAACTTCTTTGAAAATGATTTTTCCGAGGACGTGGGGAACGCCCTCTTCGGCAGGGCAAGCGGAGACGGAAATCTTAATCTCATGTCCCCGGATAACACCTCCGACGGCTGGCTTAAAAAGAAGTGGGTCATTGCCGATGGAAAGCGGGTTCTCCTTAAAGGGGGAAGTTTTCCTTATTATCAGGAGCCCTTTAGCGAAGTTTTGGCTTCGAGGATCATGGACCGGCTGGGGGTGACCCACGCGCCCTACACCCTTACCTGGGACGGGGGACTGCCCTTAAGCGCCTGTGAAGATTTTATCAACCCTGATACGGATTTGATCAGCGCCTGGCGTATATTCGGAAGCCAAAAAAAGCCAAACCATTTTTCCAATTATCAGCAGTATGTAAGCTGCTGCGATACCTTAGGCATCCCCGGTATCCGGGAAAGCCTGGATCAGATGATCGTCGTGGATTTTCTTATCGCCAATACGGACCGGCATTTTAACAATTTCGGGGTGATCCGGAATGCCGAAACCCTGGAATGGCTTGGCCCTGCCCCGATCTTTGACTGCGGTACTGCCATGTGGCACGATCAGTTTACCAATATGATACGGCCCGGTTTTAAACTTGCCAGTAAGCCCTTTAAACCCAGTCATGGGGAGCAGATAAAGCTGGTTAGCTCTTTTGACTGGCTCGATCCTGCTGGTGGACCTTTGGTCCAATTGCAAGACATTGATGAGGAATACAGCGAATTGCTTAAAACAAGCGCGTTTATTGATGAAGAGCGGCGGACCAAGCTCTGCTGGGCGCTGAAAAGGCGGGTGGAGATGCTTGGGGAGGAAATCGCGGCAGGTAAACTGCCGTAGATATGTACCGGCAAAGTCCTTGCCCCCGGCGAGGGGATTTGATTATTATTGAAGTATGATCCCCTGTTACCCCGATTTTGTGCCCATCGATCTGGATATAAAAGATGAATTGCATGGCAAGCTTTCAAGGGCCCCTGACGGGGTTTCGGAATTTACCTTTGCGGGCCTCTATCTTTTCCGCGGCCATTATCAGTACCGGGTCTCCCGGACGCCCGATGGCGACCCCATTATCTCCGGCATTCAGCCCGATCACGGGCCCTTTTTCCTGACCCCCTGCGCCTTTCCCGGCAAAAAAATTTTGAAAAGCCTTTTTGACACCCACGATTACTGGAAGAACATCTCCGAATCGGTGCTGGAACCGAACCGGGAAAGCCTTGCAGAGTTGGGGGTGGAAATTACCGAGGACCGGAACAACTTCGACTACCTCTACCTCCGCACCGACCTTGCGGAATTGGCAGGGAAAAAATATCACAAAAAGCGGAATCTGGTGAACCAGTTTTTAAGCGCCTACGATCACCAGGAGTGGCCCCTGACAGCGGACCTTATCCCGGAGGCCCTGGGCGTCCTTGACCGCTGGCGGGCGGACAAGGACAGCGATGGGGACTACGCCGCCGCACGGGAGGCCCTCGACCTTTTCAGGCCCCTGGGCCTTGAGGGCCGGCTCTACTTTATCAACGGCAAACCCGCCGGCTGGTGTCTGGGGGAGAGCCTTGCACAGGGGAAGATGTTTGCCGTCCATTTTGAAAAGGGCATCGGCGAGTACAAGGGAATCTATCAGTATATGAACCAGGCCTTTGCCGCATCCCTGCCGGAATACTACACCCACATCAACCGGGAGCAGGACCTTGGGGACGAAGGCCTGCGGCAGGCAAAGGAGACCTACCGGCCGAGCGGGTTTGTGAAGAAGTATGTGGGGAGAATGATGGCGGATTAGTTACTTATTTAAGAATACTCCGGCAATAGCGGTAAAGGGATGGAATATCCTCTTGCAAAGTCGCCCATACCGTGTTTACATCAAGATGTCCATAACCGTGGACCACAACATTCCGCAGACCTATGATATTTCTCCAGGGTACTTCAGTATAGGTTGTTTGGAATTCAACGGAAAGATGATTTGCCAATTCGCCAATCTGGAGCAAACTCATACAAACCGAGTTAAAATAATCAATGTCATTGGTTAAAGCAGAAAAATCTCCAAACCTCTTTACTGATGAAAAAATTGCGTCACAATGCTATATAATATGATTTAAAATACTTATATCTCTATTATTCAGCGCCATAAATTTCAACTAATTCCTTTTCGATATTTTCTTTGAAATCGCCTTGTAAGCTTTCAGTGGTAACGACATCTACCTTTTGCCCCAGGCTTTCTTCCAGGTCCAAATAAAATCCAGACAATTCAAGAAGGGTCCTGACATTTCCTTTTTTGATACATATATCAATATCACTATCCGGCCTTGCGTCTCCCCTGGCATAGGAACCAAAAAGAAACACCTGTTCAACCCCATACCGGCCGGCAACTTTTGCGACTTTTGTTTTTATTTCATTAATATTCATTTCTCACCTATCAACAAATATATTACAAACCCACACTTTTGTCAATCAAGACTGACTAGGATAATATACCACTTTACTGTACATTATCCCCCAAGGGGACGAGAATGCCAGAAAAGAACCCGCTGATCAAACCTTATCTGAAATGGGCCGGGGGAAAACGGCAGCTCTTGCCGGAGATACGAAAATACTTCCCTGCAAATATAAACACCTATTACGAACCCTTTGCCGGCGCCGGGGCGGCGCTCTTTGATCTGCAACCTGAGCGGGCGGTAATCAATGACAAAAACCCTGATCTCATCATGACCTACCGGGTAATTCAGAATGATATCGAAGGATTGCTTGCGGCCCTTGAGCAGTATCGGGATAAATATGAAAAATCGTTTTACTACGAGGTGCGTGCGCTGGATAGAACCGACGCTTACCGCGATATGACGGATAGTGAAAAGGCGGCCCGGTTTATCTATATGAATAAAACCTGTTACAACGGACTTTACCGGGTGAACAAAGGGGGTTTTTTCAACGTGCCATTCGGGAAGTACCGTAATCCTGCGATTTTTGAGGAACCGGTTTTGCGGGCGGTGCATCATTTTTTAAATTCAAACAGTATTACTATTCTGAATGATGATTTTGCGGCGGCGGTAATAAACGCCGATGAACATTCCTTTATTTATTTTGATCCCCCTTACCATCCGTTTAAGAAATCAAGTTTTACCGCTTATCAGGCAGGGGGCTTTGGTGAAGATGAACAGACGCGGCTGCGGGATGTTTTTTTGGAATTGACGGAACGGGGAGTTCCCTGTCTGTTAAGCAATTCGGATACGCCCTTCATCCGGGAACTGTACCGGGACAAAGGATTTGACATCATCAGTGTTTCTGCGAACCGGGCAATCAATTCGGCAGTGGGCGGACGGGGGAAGATCGGCGAAGTGCTGATAAGGAACCGTCTATTGCCTGGGTAAACGGCACCCGCCGCCTGCTCAATATCCGCCAAAACCGCTTCATGAAGCTTTCGGATAGTTCCTGCCTTTATAAAGATACTTAACTATTTGCCGATTAGTTGACTAAAATAATAAAGTATATTATGATCTTCTAATGATTTATCCTCCGGGATTGATCACAAAAAGGAAAAAATGAAAAAAACTTTAGTTTACATGTTAATTATTCTTGTGGGGGGACTAAGCTTGACAGGATGTGCCTCTACACAGGCCATTAAAGACCTAAATGAATCGGAAGCAAATATTGCAAGAGGCGATCCTGATAATAATGTAAAAGTAAAAGAATACCTGCAAAATGTTCTCAATTCTCCGGATGGACGGGAAATTAAAGCATATGAACGAAGGGCATATTCACCGGAAAATAAAAAGAACCTTTTTTTGGTTCATTGTTTTTATGTCTTTCTGAAAGACGGTGAAGTTGAACATACACTTGTTTTTACCGCAACACCGAAAGGATCTGAATTGAAGGGCTGCTGGATGCTTGACGCAGCAAGCGATGTGGGATCTTACAATTTGTTTTTAGATCCCTCTTCCGGAAACCCGTGGGAAGTAGCAGAATGTGTTGGTTCCAAGGGTGAGTTATCTTTGAATCTTTTACAGACAACACAAAATATTATTACCAGGCTGGATAAGGGCTATAAATTTTTTGGCGCCGCCAGTGCCAGGGACTTGGCGTGGTATCATCAAGTGTGGATGTTTTTAATCCCGCCGCCAATTTTAGCTTATTCACCATTATTAATACTATCTATAAATACTGATAATTGTACTTCAGCAGTGCTTGAAACTATGGCATGGGAATGAAATTGGAAGTTTGCGGCCTCTTAATATTTATTTTTTATATATTCACTACCTTCTCGGCCTTCTCTTATTATTTTAACCAAATTGGCCACAAATTTCGCATAACGTGAAAGTTATACGGCATTTTTGCGGTTGCGGTTTTTCGTAGCTCGAGCCGCCTACTGCGGCACAGCGTAAACCGAAGTTATGCGAAGTAGCACTTGCCTTACTATAAATTCATTCAATCATAATCAGTTGAAAATACACACCTTTTCAATATCTGCTCAAACGGCATTTCTTTTAATATTTTAATTACTTCTTTCATTTCTTCATCATTATTTTTCAAGCGTTCCTTGCAATATTTATCTAAATAATCATATGCTTTTTCATTAAGGGAAATTCTGTAAAAAAAATCTTCTTTTAAAATATTTTTTTCTAATAAAACCAAAAATGTTTTTGTATGAGAAATATTT
>BOAU01000071.1 GCA_026002025.1 Spirochaetia bacterium
GAACGGGCTGGGATGCAGGGCGATGACGGGGAAGTAGTGATAGCCTGTACCAAGAACCGGATGCGGCGGCTGAAGAAGGAAGCACCGGAACGGGCGAAGGAGCTTGAGGCGCGGGGGGAAATCCGGGCGCGGATACTTAATATGAAATTTGCCGGGGAGGATGGAGCACTGATAACGAACCTGCCGCGCGACGAGTACGGTGCGGCTGAGATACGGCGGATGTACCGGAAACGGTGGCTGCTGGAGCAGAAATATCACACGCTGAAAAACAAGATGAAGTTTGAGAGCGTAACAGGGAACGCGAGCGTCTATGTGGAACAGGATATGTGGGCGCAGGCGCTGGTGTTCAACATGACGCAGGACCTGATAACCGGCGCCGAATGGCACCTGAAGCAAAAAATAAAAAAAACGCCGTATCGGTATGAGATGCGGATAAACGAAAACATCGCGATAGGGTTATACAAAGAACAATTCATCCGGTTGATACTGGAGGAAGACCCGGAACGGAAGAATGAAATGTTTGTCAGGCTCAAGGAGGATATGACACGCAACATAGTTCCAGTCCGGGTATTGCCGAACAAACATCGTAAATGGAATTATTTTAACAAGTACAAATGCAACCAAAAACCGAGCTTTTGAGGCTTAAGTTTATGATGTTGCGCCTCACACCTGAATTTTACAAAGGCCGCCGATGAATGCTGTATCACGCAGGCGGCGATGAGCATACGCATAAAAAAAATTGAGGAACATCTAAAATGCAAGCTGTTTGAACGGAAGGGAAACAACCTCGTACTGACCGCAAGCGGAAAGGTTTTCTTGAATGAATCAAAACATTTGATTTCTGAGTATTACCATGCGTGTAATAAGAGCCTCAATGCCTCTTATGGGTATGCAGACACCTTGACTATAGGGTTTTCAAATGTTGTTGATTGCCTGGCACTGTCCAACCTGTGGTCTTACTTTCATAAATGCTATCCGGATATTCAGGTCCTGTTTACAAAACTGAGCAATCTTGACCTAAAGGAAGCGCTTTTTTCCAAAGAAGTTGACCTGATAGTCGACTTTACCGTGAATGTTTCCAGTTATTACGCGCTGCATATCAAGCCGCTTTCAACTTATGATTTATGTTTTGCTTTTTCAAAACAACACTCATTTTCTACAAAGGCTGCCTTGAGTTTGAAGGATGTCGGTGAATACAATCATGTTTTATTTAACCCGCCGCATTCACCAAACATCGCCCGTGCGGTTGAAAATTCCTGGAAGTCGACAAATTTTTCGCCGGTATTTTTCACACAGGTACAGAGTAGTGACGAATTTACAGTTATGATGGCATCCGGTATGGCTATTGGAATTGTACCAAGCTATTATAGGAATATTTTTTCCGATGTTATGTCATTTGCCGATATTAAAGAGAAGTTTGATACACTCACGCTTGCGGTAGCCTGCTGCACGGACAACCAATCCCCCGCCTTAAAACTGTTCTTTGAAACAATTGAAAAAGCGGATTTACCTGCTTTGCTGCCAAATCACAGAGCATAATCCCCGTTACTTTTTACCTCCCCATAAATAATTTTTATGGAGCTATAAAAAAATACAATTTGCTATTTAGTCTACCCAGGGTTAAGGTGTTTATAATAAAGGATTTTAATAATGAAGAAATCAGAAATTATGAACGCTGCGCGCCACGCTATGTTTCGCGGGGACAAGGATACTTTTGAAAAGTACTTTACACCGGATTTTAAACTTTCAGGAAGTGAAACCTGGTTTTGTACAGCCGATGATCTTATGACCGGCGAGTATGCATTTGAACACTATTCACGAATTTGCCGAAACGATTTTTTGAGTTTTGATGTCAAGACTGAACTCATTACGGAAATCGAAAGCGATGATTTTCTGTTCCGTGAACTGCGTTGGATCGGTGTGCCCCGTGAAAATGCAGATGAAATTGACGGAAATGCTATTTTCCAGAAAGATGCACTCCCATCATTCAGGCTCTGGATTCTGACAAAGTTTCGCGGGGATAAAATTTGCTCGGAAACATCTATGCACAATAGTACTCATACCGAAATACTTTTTTCCAATGGCAATGTAGAATTCGCAATCGACAAAATTGCAAAAGGTCTCCGCGCGCGTGCTTCGCAGATTGAACGGGTAAAAAAAGGGGAGCAAATCATCCCCGACCCAACCGAAAAACTTGCGCGTTACAATCTGATGCATCTTGGTGATTTTATATAAGTTTATATAAGGAGAAAATGAATGGAAAATAAGAATGGCCAATCACAAGGGCCGGATGCGCCGGTGGAGCAATTTTTTACATTTGGCGAGATGCCTTTTACAAGACGGGGCGCTTATGTTGGTGTATACGCCGACCGGATGTCCAATAACAAATACTCGACTTCAAAGGTTTTTATAAGTTCTAAACGTGGAAGTGCAGGCGGCGGCTGGCCCAAGACGCTCCTTACTTTTGATATTCTGCATGGCGGCGTAAAAGTTCCATACTCAATACAAACCACGCCTACACAGTTGATACTGTCAACCCGTTATGGCAATGTCTATTTTTGCTTTGCTGAAACGACATTGTTGTATATCAAGACTGACCCGGGGTTGGGTGTAACATTAATTGCTCCCCGGGATTTAATGGATGGTCACGGTGTAATCCGTAACTGCGGTTCAACTGCATGGGAGTGCCTGATTCCGCGTATTTGCTCTTTTGTTTACAAACCAATAATCGGCAGCCTGACAATTGATGCCCTCTGGGAATGGGAACGGCTGTGTACACCGCATGCACAAGTTACTTTAGAACCCAGCTCAACCGGGTCTTTATTGGCAATTGAAGAGTTCATGTTTGCCGGCCATGAGCGGGATGTGTACCCAGGTTATGAGCAGGCACTTGCCAATGTTACTGCGGATTGGGAGGCTTTTTATGCCGGCTTTGAACCGTTTCCGGATGAAGTTGATAGCCTGCGCCCCCGGGCAGCATGGATGTTATGGTCACATCTGGTAGGGCCTTCCGGTAAAGTTAAACGCTCCCTAATGTATATGATGCAGAATGATTGCGCTTCCTCGTGGCAGATGAATCAGAACGCCGTAGCCTTGCATCACAACCTGGAGCTTTCAATGGACCTCATGCTCAATATGTTAGATGAGGCAATTGAGTCGACCGGGCAACTGCCGGATATGTATACCGATTCAACCGGCGGATATCATGATATGCATCCGCCACTACAGGGCTGGGGACTGCTGCAGTTAATGAAGCTGCATGACCTTGTAAAGGAAGTAAGCCGTGATAAACTTGAATGGATGTACACAGGCTATGGCAGATGGGCTGACTGGTTAGTTGAATATCGTGACCGTAACCACCGCGGCATCTTGCGCTATGAGCATGCAACCGAGTGCGGTTTGGATGATTCAACAGTATTCATCAAAAGCCACATGATGGAAAGCCCGGATTTATCCGCGTATGGTGCGCTTTTGTTTGAATCGCTGGGCGATTTGGGAAAAGTGTTGGGAAAAGATGCCGGCGAGTACACACATTGGTATGATAAAAGCAAAAGGATGATTGACAAACTCATCAGCGAATTATGGAACGGTGAGCGCTTTATCGCAAAAGTCAGCGGTACAGGAGAAGTTGTCGCCACGAATTCTGTTATGTATTACATACCAATTATTCTCGGCAAGCGTCTTCCGCAAAAAATCATCGACAAAATGGCTTCTGATTTGGCGGTTGAAGGAGATTGGCTGACGCCGTATGGATTCGCTTCTGAAAAGTTGAACAGTGATTACTATAATGATAACTGCATGATGGCGATAGGCGGTCCAATTGCCCCGACCAACCTGTTACTAATTGACGGCTTGTTTGAGGCAGACAAAACAGAGTTCGCCGCCATGGTTGCTAAACGGTATTGCATTTCCGGGAAGGAGCATTGTTTATCATTCAAGATAAACTCACGCGATGGAAGCAGGCACCCGTCAAGTCATAGTTGGTCTGCATCGGTGTATGTAATTATTTGCAATAGATTAACTGAGTATTTGAAAACTGGAAAATAGAAACATTATTATTAAGGAGGATTTTGAAGATGAAAGGGAAACGGATTTTTAGAGTCATAGGGACAGCGCTTTGTGTGTTGATTTTCGCGCTTGCATCATGTCAAGCCGGCAAAGATGCAAGTCCAAGCGGCAGTTCGGCAAGCCAAGCGTCGGTACCGATAGAACCGGTTATCACTGAAGCGGATATTGAGTACGGTCATGTTGCTGATGCGGAAAAAGCTGCGTATTTCGCAAAATACTACGCCAGGAGCGACAAACTTATTCACCTTACACAAAACATGCGGGCAGGTGACCCCATCAATGTATGGAACAGAGGTGAGTCTATCAATGAGAATAACTATACCCGTTGGGCAGAGAGGACTGTAGGTATCAAATGGACGGCCAGTTGGAACGCTGTCAGTCAGGAAGAAGATACACAAAAACTTGCATTAGCGATGGCTTCGGATGACCTGCCTGATTTAATCCGCGCCGAGACCAGTGTGGAAATATTGAAGATGGCTGAGGCAGGGCAGATTCTCCCCCTCAACGACTATATCGAAAAATATGCAAGCCCGCTTACCAAGTATGTCCTCCTGGAAATGGACAATTATGTGGATGGCAATTACTTCAAAAAAAATTCCTATAATGGGAAATTGTATGCGCTAAATATTTTCGATGATGGTGTTGCATCACACGCCATAAACTGGCGTGCGGACATCCTTGCCGAACTTGGTTATACAACGCCTCCTTCAAAGCTGAACGAAGTAGAGGAAGTTTTTGCAAAGTACAAACAAAAGTACCCGAATAACCCCTGCCTGAATCTTTCAAAAGAGCTTGATATGGGCCTGAATGCCGTTTTTTTGGCCTATGGGACGCTTCCCGGTTCCTGGATAAAACAGGCCGACGGAACGCTCGCTTATGCTCCGGTGCTGCCCCAGACGAAAGACGCGCTTGCAAAACTTCACGAATGGTACGAGAAAGGTTACATTGACCGGGAGTTTGCCGTAAAAGATAACAACAAGGTAAATGAGCAATGGATGTCCGGTAATATGCTCAGTGAGCAGGGCGAGTGGTCTATTATATGGGGTGACCATCGCAATTTGCAATCCAATGTTCCGTCTGCAAAAATTATTGTAGGCGAGTCATATGTCGGCCCGAAAGGGGACTACGGTTATTTGATGACAAAGCCTAACAGGAATAACCAACAAGCCCTCAATAGTAAGCTGTCCGAGGAAGCAGTAAAAGCAATTTTCATGCAGTTGAATTACACCATCGACAGTGAGTTCAGAGCGCGGCCTGACCAGAGTGAAAAGTTCACTACTTTCTATCCATATCAGGATGAGGTTCCGCCCGACAACACCGATGTAACCGCCGCCGCGCGGGTAGGCGGAGCTGACGCTGTGGTACGCGATATGTATCCTATCCCGCAGGAGCTGGAAGGTCCCTCAAATATGAGTTCGAGTTGGATGGCTTCATCTGTACTGCAGTACGAACAATTCGGATTTATATTTATGGAACGTCCGAATGGTATGCGGAATAACTTCCTGGTAATGGAAAAGGCAATCAAAAGCAACGATACGGCATTTCTTGACAAAAACAATCTGTGGTATATGCATAGGCATTTAACAACTGATGACATGGAATCATTGTTTACGAACATACATATATCTGAAAAATTAGAAGAGGAAGGACATGCCTATTTTGATGAATACTGGGGGCCTCCTACGCCAACGCAACTCCAGAAAAACGCCTATTTGAAAAAGCTCGAAGAGAGTGCATTCACCGCTATCATCATGGGTCAAAAGCCCGTGGATTCCTTCGACCAGTTTGTAAGGGACTGGAATGCAAACGGCGGTACTGAAATTACTAAAGAAGTAAATGAATGGACAAATAGTACAAAATAGCGTGTGTGTAAGGGAGCGAATATGCCGACAAACAATGAGCAAAAATTAACACCGGCACATAGGTGGCGCTCAAAGATAAACCGGAGCCTATATCTGATGATCCTGCCATCCGTCATACTGGTGCTGATATTCAACTACTATCCTATGTATGGGCTGATAATTTCTTTTCAGAATTATCAGCCGTCCAAGGGTTTTTTGGGCTCGAAGTTTGTCGGTATGTTCTGGTTTAAATACCTGTTTAATATGCCTGACTTCTGGCAGGTTGTCGGAAACACGTTTTCCATTGCCATACAAAAGATTATTTGGGGGCAGTTGATACCCATCACTTTTGCAGTTATGCTGAATGAAGTCAGGGCGCATTTTTTTAAGCGTACTGTGCAAACAATTGTGTACCTGCCTTATTTTTTATCGTGGGTGGTTGTCGGTTCGATGTTTGTTGATTTTTTATCTACTACCGGAATTGTCAATCAATTCCTGGGGGTTTTCGGGATTACTCCAATATTTTTTCTTGGCAGTAATACGACATTTCAGGGAACGATTGTAGCGGTGGATGTGTGGAAAAATTTTGGCTGGACATCCATCATATACCTTGCAGCCTTGACAGGAATCAATCCTGAATTATACGAGGTATCATCTATCGATGGGGCCAACCGTATCAGCCAGTTATGGCATATCACACTGCCCGGTATACGCCCGATGATAATGTTGATGGTCACCCTGGCACTGGGTAATATCCTTAATGCCGGCTTTGAACAGCTCTTAATGATGTACAATACAGCCGTTTATCAGACCGGCGACATCCTGGATACGTTTGTTTACCGCTCAGGTCTATTAGATGCACAATTCAGTCTGTCTACTGCCGTAGGATTAATGAAGTCTATAAGCGGTTGTATTTTGATTGTTTTAAGCCAGTTTTTGGTATCAAAGTTCTCTGACTATCGTATTTTTTAGGAGTTCTCATGGTTGAACGAGTATCCCCCTTAAGAAAAATTTTTATTGTGTGCAACACTATCATTTTGGTTATCCTTGTGGTTGCATGTTTTTTGCCGCTACTAAATCTTGCGGCAAAGTCATTGTCAAACAGTGCGGCGGTTTCTGCCAATCTTGTTTTATTTACGCCCAGGGGCTTTAATGTAGAATCCTATATTCTGATTATGAATAACGCGCGGTTTCAGCGAGCGTTCTTGATTGGGGTTTCAAGGACAATTATAGGCACAGCAATAAATATGGTTTTGGTAACACTGACAGCTTATGTGCTGTCACAGGAGGCCTCCAGTCTTAAAGGCCGCAATTTTTTGATGTGGTTTTTTATTGTGCCGATGCTGTTTTCCGGCGGATTGATTCCGACATATCTGGTAATCAAGAATGTAGGTCTGATGGATAGCTTTTGGTCATTGGTCATCCCAACGGCAGTGCAAATTCCTAACGTAATCCTGATGATGAACTTCTTCAGAAATTTACCCAAGAGCCTTTCAGAAGCCGCTATGCTTGACGGCGCATCCCATGTACGGATTCTGCTGCAAATATACATCCCAATTTCGCTTGCATCAATTGCAACGATTGTACTGTTCAGTATGGTGTTTCATTGGAACTCATGGTTTGATGGAATGATTTATATAAAGATGCCGGAGAATCAACCACTGCAAACTTATATACATAATATTGCTACAATTGGTCTTAACATACGCAAGTTAATCGCAGACGGCAACTTCAGGGCGTTGGAAGCAGCTTCCAATGAATAACCGCAGGGCAAGCCCTGCGGTATCTTTAACCTTCATGCTTTATTCTAATAAGGGAACAGCTCAAGCTGTTTCCCTTCATGAATTTTTTGGTAGTCCTCTGGATTTCGTCCTTGGTTCTTGACATATCGCTGTATTACTTGTTCATTCCCGTGTTCTCCTACTGTTCCCACGTAATATCCTCTTGTCCAAAATTCCCCTCCCCACAGCATCTTTTTTACCTCAGGACAGGCTTCAAATATTTTCCTCGCCGTTATACTCTTTATTGTCCGCACTATCTGCTCCGGGCTGTATGTCGGCACCGATTGTACCAGAAAATGTACATGGTCTCTTTCTGTCCCTATTTCCAGAAATTTTATCTCATATCTTGCTTCTATTCCCAGACATATTTCCCGAAGTTTTTTATCTACTTCGTCGCTTATCACCGCCCTGCGGTATTTTGCCGGGCATACTATGTGATACATCAGCGTACTCACATTATGTTCTTTATGGATGATCTCACTCATCCTTCTAGTATATTCTTACTTTCAGCCGCGGCAAGCCGCGGGGTATTAAACCGTATAGGCTTCGCCTAATGAATCGCTTAAGGCGGCTCAGGTGTTTATTGCAACACTCCCGATTTTGGTGATGTATCCATTTTTGCAAAAATATTTCATCACCGGTATTGTGATTGGTTCGGTCAAGGAATAATGTATCGTAAAACGGGAGAAAATAACACATGACATTTATTCATAAACAGTTCCCGCATATTTTTGAGCCTCTTCGAATCCGGAATATGGTTTTGAAAAACAGGATTCATTTTTCCCCCATTGTTACTAACCATGCGGAAACGGAATCCGGGCTGGGTACCATCGAACTGTTGGACTTTATCGGTGCGCAGGCGAAGTCCGGTGCAGCCCTTGTGACAATCGGTTCCACCCCCATTGATTTTGACAGGGGACGGGACTTCTACGGCTGCCTTAGTGTCATCCATGAATCGGACAAAAGGTTCCTTATACAGCTTGCTGACGAGGCGCATAAATATGGCGCAAAGTTATCCGTCGAGTTGACACACGGCGGCAGGATTGCCGACACCCGCGCATTGCACGGCAAGTCGGCTTTTTCTCCATCGGTTCTGCCGAACGATGATGTTAAGAAGTTTAAAGAGATAAGCCGCGAGGAAATGCAGACAGTCATAGATAACATGGTTGCATGTGTAAAGCGCTGCAAAGAAAGCCGTTTTGATATGGTCATGGTTCATTGTGCACATGGAAATCTTTTAAGTTCTTTTTTAATTCCGGCCATCAATCACAGGAATGACGAATACGGCGGCAGCATAGAAAACCGTATGCGCTTCCCATTGGAGATGTTGAAAGCCGTGCGCGAGGCCGCTGGTGATATGCCGGTAGAATTGAGAGTAACCGCTGATGAACGAATAGAAAATGGCTGCACCCTGGAAGATAAGATTACTTTTTTGAAAGAGGCCGAAAAATATGTCGATTACCTTATTGTTTCCACAGGGCATCTTGAAGCCGAAAGGACTGCCGAGTTTGCGATGGCGGGGTATTATTTCCCGCCGGGTTTGAATGTACAGAAGGCGGCGGCCATCAAGAAAGCGCTAAAGATTCCGGTTGCGGTGGTGGGCGGAATATCAACTATGGAACATGCCGAACAGATTTTAGCGAGCGGCGCTGTAGATATGATCGCCATGGCAAAGGCGCTGATTGCAGACCAGGAGGCGGTAACCAAAGCCTACAGGGGAGAGAATGTCCGCCCATGTCTGCGTTGTATGTATTGCCTGCATAATGGGCCTGCCCCCATGAATGGCTGCGCGGTAAACCCCCGTGCAGGAAGGGAGACCTGCTACCATTATTTCCTCAAAGCGGAACACAAAAAAAAGGTGGTTGTAGTAGGCGGCGGTCCCGCCGGAATGACATCTGCGCAAATATTAAAACGCAGAGGCCACGAGGTAACCTTATACGAAAAAGAAAATACACTTGGCGGGAGGCTCTATGAAGCATCCGCTATGAAACAGAAAACCGGATTCCGCGACTATATACGCTGGATGACAAACGAGACACTTCAGTGCGGAGCGAACATTGTCTTGGGTACTGCGGTCACAGCGGAAATGCTCCGTCGGGAAAACCCGGATGCAGTGATTATTGCCATCGGCGCTGCACCAATCCTGCCGTTTGCCAATAAGGGCCTTCCCAATATAGTTACGGTAAGCGAAGCCGACCGGCGCGCCGTGCCGATTGGGCAAAAGGTAGTCATTTGCGGCGCCGGGCTGGCAGGTACGGAATGTGCGATTGACCTTGCCGAAGAAGGCAGAGAAGTTACGCTTCTCGATGCACTCCCGCAATCCGCATTGCTGTGGGACTGTATTATGCAGCGTGACGCGGTGGTGGATAGAATCGTTTCCAGTGGAATCCATACACGTTACGAGACAAAAATCGCCTCGCTCACCGACAAGGGTGTCCTTGTGGAGGCAGGAACCTCCACACCTGAGTTGATAGCTGCGGACACAATTATACAAGCCTTTGGGCTGCGGCCGGACGAGTCTGCCATTGAGTCATTACAGTATCTTGTACCGGAAACCTATGTAGTCGGCGATGCAAATCGCGTTGGAACCATCGGGACTGCCAATAACCAAGCCTTTGAGGTCTGTATGGAAATATAGGCCGGTGTGTAACTTGCCGCCGCCTATATCCGAAAGCACCAGCGCCAGGGTACCTAGTTACTTTTTGTTAAAGCAATCCTTAACGGCCTTATACGCCAGTTTCGGCCTGCGGTATTCGTCAACGATCCCCTTGTTGTTGAACCCCCGGGCCCGCCCCAGGGCGTCCCACACCCGGATATCGCAGTACTGCCAGATATAGCTTCCGGCAAGTCGGGGATCATTCATGAAAAGATCCAGCGTATACTCAAGGTACTCCGCCTGATAATCCTCGGTCCCCTTCTGATCTTCAAAATTCCGCACCCCGGGAATTCCGTCTGCGCCGAATTCGGAAATGATAACCGGCTTGTCTCCACAGCCTTCATCATCAAGCTTTTTATAAAAGTCCCGGAGAAAACTTTTCCAGTCAACAAGTTCACCCTGATACCAGCCGAAGTATTTATTGACGCTCACCACATCAACGAGTGGAAAACAAATGTCTTCAAGGGGCATCATCGTGGCATAGGTAATCAAACGGGATTTATCCATGCTCCTGATCCGTTCAATGTATTTTTTGGAAAGGGAAAAACAAGCTTCCGTCCGGGTGTCGTTCTCGTTGTGGAGGCCCCAGAGGATGATGCTGGGATGGTTCAAATCCCGCTCAACCATTTCGGTGTGCATACTAAGGCCCCGTTCATTCATAAGGGGATTTTCAAGGGCTTCCTTAAAGAACTTCAATTCGTAGTCGCAAGCAAGAATCTTTTGACAAGGCGTGGGGAAAAGGGAAATAATGGAAGCTGCCCTTGGGAGGGGGTAGTCCATGATGAGTATAGTACAATCAAACAAGGAAGCGGTGT
>BOAU01000072.1 GCA_026002025.1 Spirochaetia bacterium
TTGGAGAACTCGACAGGGAAGCAGTTGCGGAATCGGTAATTCAGCGGTTTGAAGTATGCTATGATTGTCTCTGGAAGGTACTGAAACGGTATTTGGGGGAGGAACTCGGCATACCGGAACTTCCCAACAGCCCCAAGCCCATGTTCCGTATTGCCTTTGAAAATCAGCTTTTTCCAATGGTAGAACCGTGGCTTTTGTATGCCGATGCCCGTGCCAATACTTCCCATGACTATTCGGAGGATAAAGCCCATGAGACATTGGAACTTGTAGGAAGTTTTATCAATGGTGCGGCTGCTTTATATCAAAAAATGATCGGTGAGCCATGGTCGGCAGCAAAATAGATTTGAAATCCCATGATCGTGATACCCTTGTTTCCCTTATTGGGCAATTTTTGCCCCATAGCATTGTGTGGGCCTTTGGTTCCCGTGTTAAGGGAAGCTCCTGTCCCTGGTCGGACCTTGATCTGGTCGCCTTTACCCAAATGGAACAGCGTCCCCAGGTTTCCCTTTTAAAAGAAGCTTTGGAAGAATCAAATTTACCCTTCCGGGTGGATTTGCTGGAATGGGACGGGATACCGGAGAATTTCAAAGAAAATATCAAAGCTGAATATGTGGTAATTAGTGAGTAATAAAAAATGGGATGTCTCGGAGCTTGGTAACTCTAAGACATCCCATTGTTTTCTAAACCGTTTAAACTTTACGCGTTCAGCCGTTTCTCAATCGCGTCCAGTTCGTCATACAGCTCTTTGGGCATTTTATCCCCAAACTTGGGATAGTGGTTCTTCCGCACATCGGCGATTTCCTTCTTCCACCCTTCGATGTCCACGGAGCAGAGTTCCTTCAGGGTCTCTGCGCTCACGCCCTTGGGCGCTTCGATAGTACCGGGTTTGGGGAGGTTGCCGATGGGGGTATCCACGCAGTTGTCCTTGTTGTCGCAGCGGTCGAACACCCACGCAAGCACGCGGCTGTTTTCGCCGTAGCCGGGCCACATGAATTTGCCGTCCGCATCCTTGCGGAACCAGTTGACGAAGAATATCTTGGGGAGCTTGTCGGCCTTACCGGCGGCTTCGGCTTTCTTGCCAAGGCTGAGCCAATGCTTGAAGTAGTCGCCCATGTGGTAACCGCAGAAGGGCAGCATGGCGAAGGGGTCCCGCCGGACCTGGCCCACCTGATCGGAGATGACCGCGGCGGTCACTTCGGAACCGGTGATGGAGCCCATGAACACGCCGTGGGTCCAGCTCTTGGCCTGGTTCACCAGGGGGATGGTGGAGGGGCGCCGGCCGCCGAAGAGGAAGGCCGAAATCGGCACACCTTTGGGGTCTTCCCATTCAGAGGCGATACAGGGACACTGCTTTGCCGGGGCGGTAAACCGGGCGTTGGGGTGGGCAATTTCCTCACCCTTTACGGCCTTGTCGTTCTGGGGCGCGGGTTTGGTCTGGCCCTTCCAGTCGATGATGGTTTTACCGGGAGCGCCGTGGCCGATTTGTTCCCACCAGATGTCGCCATCTTCGGTATAACCGCAGTTGGTAAAAATCGTATTTTTGGCGGCCGCTTCCATGGCGTTAAAGTTGGAATCGTTGTTGGTGCCGGGGGCCACGCCGAAGAAACCCGCTTCGGGGTTGATGGCGTAGAGACGGCCGTCTGCACCGAACTTCATCCAGGCAATGTCGTCACCCACGGTCTCGACTTTCCAGCCGGGGAGGGTGGGGATGAGCATGGCCAGGTTGGTTTTGCCGCAGGCTGAGGGGAAAGCGCCGGTAACGTACTTTACTTCGCCCTGGGGATTGGTCAGCTTGAGGATGAGCATGTGCTCGGCGAGCCAGCCTTCGTCCCGTGCAAGCACGGAGGCGATACGGAGCGCCAGGCACTTCTTTCCGAGCAGGGCGTTTCCGCCGTAGCCTGAGCCGTAGGACCAGATTTCACGGGTCTCGGGGAAGTGGGAGATGTACTTGTCGTCCATGGGGGCGCAGGGCCATTTGCCCTTATCCTGTTCACCCGCGGCCAGGGGCTTCCCGACGGAGTGGAAACAGGGAACGTAGAAGCCTGAGCTGCCGAGAACGTCGAGGACCTTGGTCCCCACCCGGGTCATGATGTGCATATTGGCAACCACATAGGGGGAATCGGTGATCTCAATGCCGATCTTGGCAATGTCCGAACCAACCGGGCCCATGGAGAAGGGGATAACGTACATGGTACGTCCCTTCATGCTGCCCTTGTAGAGACCGGTCATGGTCTCCTTGAGCTTTGCGGGGTCAATCCAGTTGTTGGTGGGGCCCGCATCGGCCTCGCTCTTGCTGGCAATATAAGTACGGTTTTCAACCCGGGCCACGTCCGAGGGGTCGGAGCGGAAAAGGTAGGAATTGGGCTTCTTGTCCAGTTTGGTGGCGAGCCCCGCCTTTACCGTAATGTCGATCATGCGGTCGTATTCCGTCTGGCCGCCTTCGCAGACCTCCACCGCGTCAGGCGTCATCAGAGCGACTGCGTCCTCGACCCACTTCTTTAAACCGGCATGTTTCAATTGTTCTACTTTCATGTAAACTCCTTGCTATTTAGCTATTTATTGAAAGGAAACGCTATGCATTTCCAAAACTCCTTCATATTGGAATCTATAAATTTCTAACCATATATTACAAAAAGGGCGGCCTTCTTGCAAGGGCCGCCCGGTTAGCAGGGATCAATGTTCTTTGCCTGAAAAAATTCGGCCTACCAGCGGGTTGCCTTATTGGGGTCCGGGTCTTCCTCATCCTCATTGATCTGGGCCATGCCCTTGCGGACAACCCCGTTACGGCAGTCCTCCATCTCCAGATCGAAATTGAGGTGCTGATAGGGTTCGGCATCCTTTGCTTTTTTGAACCAGTCGCTGAAGTCTTCCCACATCCCGATTTCCCAGGCGCTGTCAACCTGGGCGGCGGTAAATTTGCCTTCCTTGACGCGGATAAAACCCCAGATATCCCGGATATGGGCCTTTTCAGCATCTACCGCGGCAATTTCCGCCAGGTGGGGCGGAATAAACAGCACCCCCGACATGGTACCCAGGACAATGTCGCCGGGCAGGCAGACCGCGGCCCCGATCTTTACCGGCACGTTGATGCCGATGAGCATGGTATCCATGAAGGGCGTGGGGTCCGTATCCCGGTAATAGAACTGGGCGGTTTTAATCTCCACAACCTGCTCCAGGTCCCGCATGCCGCCCCAGGTAATGGCGCCCTGGCCGGTTTTGCTGGCAATGACATTGGTAAGGTTGCCCCCCAGGGGGCAGCCTTCGTACACCTTGTCCTTCATGTCGTAGATCAGAACATCGTCCCTGACCAGGCCCTCGATGGCCCACTGGTTAAAGTTGCCCTTGCGGCCTTCTTCGGTGTGGCCGTATTCAAGGAGGTACTTGTGGAGATCCGGCCTGGTGGGGATAAAGGCGGCGGTGACCGCCCTGCCGCACATGACCTCCCTGTCAGGATTGGTCCGGCGCAGGGCCCGCTCAAACTGGTACTTATAGCCGCGGATGTAGAGGGGCTTCCATATCTCGGTGATGGTATTGGCGGCGATGCGCTTTAAGAGCGAATCGGGCACACGGGGGCGGCCGTTGTCAAAACGATCCCCCTTCCACTTCGGCGTCATCTGAATAATATCTTCTTTACAATCAAACCGCATTTTTCCCTCCTACAGGATAAAATATCAGGAACTGAAAATTTAGAGCCAAAGCTGATCCAGTGCGTACCACTCGTTCCATTCATTGGTACTGTCCCACATGCCGTTTACCACCGGGTGCAGGTGCTCGCGGATAACCTCGTCGTTGAGTTTTTCTATACCCAAGCCCGGTTCCTCGGGTACATTGATATAGCCGTTTTGGACAATGGGGTTGTCCTTTGTTTTGACCAGATCCGACCACCAGGGATAATCGTTGTGGTGGAATTCCATGGCGTAAAAATTTTCCGTTGCCGCCGCCACCTGTACCGCAGCCATGGCCGCTATGGGAGTCTCGTTCATGTGGATCGCCATGGGCACACCGTAGTCCTGGGCCAGGTCGCCTATCTTTTTGGTTTCGTAAATTCCCCCTGAAGAAATAATATCAGGGTGAATGATCCTGACGGCCTTTTTCTCCAGCATCTCCCTGAAGGTTTCCTTAAGGAAGATGTCTTCGCCGGTGCAGAGGGCGGTCCGGGAATGGCGCTGAATTTCGGCCAGGTGATCGAACATGTACCAGGGGACCATGTCTTCGTACCAGGCGAGGTTGTATTTGTCCAGCCGTTCCGCAAGGCGGATACAGTCGCCGACCCCGATGTGGCCGAAGTGATCCACCGCCAGGGGTATCTGGTAGCCGATGATGTCCCTGACCTGCCGGACATAATCTTCCATTATATCAAAGCCCTTTTCGGTTATGTGGATGCCGGTAAAGGGTCCCGGTATGCCGTAAAAAGCGACCGCCTTGCGCTTTTCCACGTACTGATCCATTTTCGCCTCAGGGCTGAGGCCGGTTTCCGTTGGGGCAGGCTGCCACATTTTGGTATGATAATTTTCATAATCTTCAGTCACGCCCGTGGGGGCGGTAACGGTGTCTTTAAGGTCGAAAAGCAGCTCATCGGCGGAAAGGTCCATCTTCATGAAGGTATAGCCCTTTTCTTCGATCCGCTGTTTAAGGACTTTACCCATGATTTGCCCATCAGGCTTGCCTTTGACATCGGTGTCGCAGTAGATCCTGATTTTGTCCCGAAACTTGCCCCCCAGCATGCGCCAGACCGGTATGCCGTAGGCCTTGCCTGCCAGATCCCAAAGTGCAACCTCTATACCGCTGACCCCGCCGCCCTGGTGGGAGTGATAGCCGAACTGTTTTAATCGACGAAAGATTTTATCCACATTGCAGGGATTCTCCCCTATAAGGTGGCGCTTGAGCATAAGTGCATATATGCGGCTGCCCCCTTCACGGACCTGACCATAGCCTTCTATGCCCTGGTTGGTCAGGATTTTGATCAGGGTTGTGTTCAGGGGCCGCGCAAGATCGCAGACCTTAATGTCGGTGATCCTGAGTTCCGAAGGTTTTGAGAAGGTATTGGTATGAGCCAAGGTACCCTCAAATTCATTTGTTGCCATAATAACCGCCTATTGTTCAAAGTATGATAAGAGCCGCTGTACAGGACAGGGGCCGTTATTCAAAGGGATACACAAAATTTGCCTGACGCCGGACTTCGTCGCAGATCCGCATCAAGGTAAGGGATTCCTCGGGGGTGGCCCGGGGGGAGGTCTTTAAGCCTTTTTTAAGACAATCGTGGACGTGGCCAACCTCGAACTGGAAACCTTCGGCACGGTAATAGAAGCTGTGAATCTCTTTTACATTACGCCGCCAGTCACGGGTTAATCGTGAGACAATCACCGTATCGGGGTTACGGTGGCCGGGAATCGTGATGGTTCCCCGCTCAAGAACAATATTGGTTTCGTGGAGCCTGCCGGAAAGACCGCATATCAGGCTGCAAATGGGCCCCGACTCATATTCCATGGCGATGAGGTCGTAGTCGTCCACGCCGGTGGAGGTCATTTTGGTCATGGCGTTAATTTTTTTTGGATATTCGCTGCCGATTATCACCGAGGCGGATGCCAGGGAATAAACCCCGGCGTCGAGCAAAGCGCCCCCCGCAAGGTTAATATCAAAGAGCCGGTTTTTTGCCAGCTCTGCGTCTAGCACCGTAGGCCGGCCCCAGCAGGTTGCGGCGTTCACCGCCAAAACTTTGCCCATGTCCCCGCTTTTGGCAAGGTCGGCGGCATATTCCCAGGCGGGGAAATAACGGGACCAAAGGCCGTCAAGGATAAATACGTTATTTTTCTTTGCCGCCGCGTACATGCGTTCGGCCTGGGCCGCGTTAATTGCAAAGGGCTTTTCGCAGAGCACATTTTTGCCCGCGTTTACGCATAAAAGCACATGTTCTTCATGAAAATTATGAGGGGTAGCCACATAAATAATGTCTACATTGGGATCATTAACAAGCTCCGTGTAACTGCCATAGGGCTTGCCGGCAAAAACATCACAAAAATCCTTGCTCCGCTCATAATCACGGGAACCCACCGCCGCCAATTCTGCATCAGGCAGTTCCTGCAAAGAAGACGCAAATTGCCTGGCTATGATGCCGGGCCCAAGGATGCCCCATCGAATTTTATTCTGCATAAACTCCTCCTGTTTCAGCATGAAATAAGCATCCAGCCTGGGGATCTTTTAACTGAAAGGGAAAAAACGATTCGGACATGACGCCACTCCATTTTGCTAAAAATTAGAACGTCCTTACAATTATTGTAAATCCGCTTTTGGAGCGCTGTCAATAAAAATATTTTTACGCGACCAGATTGAGCAATGCCCCCCCGGAAGTCTGGGGCGCAGGATTGTAGGGCATGGCGGCATTGGCGGCGCCGGCCTGCTTGATCTGCTGTTCATACTGGTCGATGAGGGCGTTGATCCGGTCTATGGAGACATTCCCCGCTTCTTTTGGGGAAATGTCGCTCCGCTTTTTCATCCGGCTGAGCTGTTCGATAAGGACATCAAGGATTTTGAGTTTGCTGATGGTCACCCCCTGGGTGCCTTCAGGGGCGGGGACGCCGGAAACGTGCTTGAAGTGGGAGTAGGGCAGGCTGGCGGGGGACACCGGAAAGGACATTCTGCCCCCGCTCGATGCACTGATGGCGTATCCGATACTGGGTTGTATGTTTGCCGACATGGCCCCGTAATTCATTTCATTACTCCTATACCTTAAGTATCGGAGCCTGTGAAAAAAAATAAAATTTTACTCCCGGTTGAGCCGGTACCAGTCGGCAATGCGCCGTTCCAGGGGAATGAGCCCCTCCTTATCGGCGCTGCGGATCCGTTCATGCAGATAGGGGAGGATCACCCGTTCCTTGAGGGCTGTCCAGTTCCGGGGGAGTACGTTGGGGGGGGAAAGGAATTCTTCCTGGGGCATGTGGCCAAGGAGGCTGGGATAGAACCGGGGGAACACCTGTTCCGTGACCCCCCGGAGCGCCGAAAAGCCCCCGGCAATGCCAAAGGAGGTTTCGTTCATCCGCTTGTTCCGGGCGGATTCCAGCAGCAGGCGCTGGTTTTCCTGCCGGAAAAACCACTCCGTAAAGGCGGCGGCGGCTTTTTTTGCCTTGCCCTTTTTGCAGAGCCCCAGGAAAACCGTATCCTCGCTCAGGGGGATGGTGTCCTGCTCTGCAATCCACCGGAAATCCAGGGCGGAACGCCGTTCCTGGGCCAGGGTGAACAATTGGGAGCTGTCCATATAGGCAAAGAGGATCCGCCCGGAAGTGGCCAGCTGGGCCGGGGGCTCGAAGAAGTACTTGAAGGAAAAATCCTCAACCTGCTGTATCCCCGTATTGGCTTCGTTTATCCAGGATTGGATGTAAACCATGGACCGTTCCAGGGCCTCGGCGTCCCAGGCCACAGGACTTGCCTCCCGGAAATTTACATTGAA
The DNA here is from genome assembly GCA_026002025.1 of Spirochaetia bacterium. The sequence continues at coordinate 7,445 of BOAU01000072.1, forward strand.
AAGTGTGGCGGCGATAAAAAGGAAGTCGTCATCCCAGGCCGGGGAGAAACCCATTCGGGAATAGGCGCCGGGGGTATCGCCGCCGCTTACAAGGTTATGGTCCTTCCCCAGGGCCTTTATTTCTTCAAAGCCGATGGTAAAGGGGTTTGAAAGGAGGCTGCCCTTGTCCCGGGCGAGTACCATGGCGGGAATGTTAAAGGCCACCGGGAGGAGGTACTGCTTGTTGTCGATTTTGCCCAGCGCCAGGAGCCGGGGATAAAAATCATCCGGGGAAACAAGCCCTTTGGTGAAAAAATTATCCAGGGGGGTGAAAAGGGAGCGGGTGGATGCGCTTTTCAGCCAGCTGCCGCTTACGATATCGGGATAAACAGTGGCTGCGCTGAGTTCTTCCGCCGGGGATTTGAAATACCGGACTTCAACCTTATGGAGACTCTGGCTTGAGTTAAAGGATTCCGCGTAAACCGCAAACGCGGGCCGGTCGGTCCAGAGCACCGCCGTTTCACCCCGGGCGGAACAGGAAAGCGCCCCAAGGGCCGCCATCAGAATGATGCAGAGGCAACGAATTTTCCCCAATTTTTCCATACCCGGTGTCTGGCGCAACATCATAAACTTAAAAATTCTTAACCACGAACCACAGGAATTACACGAACAAAAGGGTAAGGTTTGGTAGTCCAGGAACGAACCCTTCAGATTTGATATCAAGGACGTTAAGGCCCAATGCCGTCATGGCCGGCAGTAAAACAATGGCAAACTTTTTCATCTTTTTTCTCCATTTCCAGATACGGTGATCTTTGCCGCGGTTTCGTAAATAATCCGGTAAACTTCGTCGATTTTTTCCTCATCGATTCCCGCAAAGGCGACCCGGAGATAGCGGTCTTCCAGGGAGATGGTTCCCACCCCGTGCTTAAGGAGAAGTTCCTGCCGCAGGGCCTCTGCGCTGATCCCCTCACAGCAGAAACACATGAAGTAGCCGGAGTTAAAGGGCAGGGGCTTTAGGGTGGGATGATCCGGGTGGGCCTGGATAAAGGCCTTTACCCGGTCGTAACGGCCCTTCATGGTGTTCCAGAATTGGGCCTTTTCGCCGTGGGTCCGCTTGTCCTCCATGGCCTTGAGCATGATGTACTGGGCCGGGGTATTGGCGCAGGAAACCGAGGAGCGGATGGCCCCCATGAGCTTTTTGATCAGGGCATCGTATTGGGCATCGTTGATCCCCGCCGATGCATAGGTGACGAATCCCAGGCGGAGGCCCCAGATGTAGTCTTCCTTGATGGGGCCGTCGATTTTAACCGCCAGCACCTTTTCGTGGATGGTGGCGAAGCGGCCGAAAAGGGATTCCTTGCTGACGTTGTCCTCGTAAAAAAGGCCGAAGTAGGCGTCGTCGCAGATCACCAGCACATCCGCGCCGTTTTCTGCGGTGTCCCGGATGATCTCAACCAGGGCATCCTCTTCTTCCCGTGTGGGGGAATAGCCTGAGGGGTTGTTGGGAAAATTGAAGAGGATGCGGACCTTGCCGGTTTTGGCCTGTTCCCGGATGGCGTTGGCGATGGAGTCAAGGTCCAGTCCCTGCCCCTTGCCGAAGAAGGGAACCTCCCGGACTTCCGTTCCCCGGCGGGTATTATAAATAAGACCGTAGTTGTCCCAGCAGGGGTCGCTTACGATGATCGAGGTTGTTTCATCAAAAAACATGTCCGCCGCATAGGAAAGCCCCGCGGTCAGGCCGGGCACCACCGCGGGAAGGGAAATCTTTGCAGGGTCAATCGAGGGATTTTTGCGGATGATTAGCTTTTTCCACACGGCGCGGGCCTCTTCCACCCCGGCAGTGGGGGCATAGGTTACCGCCTGTTCCGCCGTCAGGTGGGGCATACTGTCGCTGATGGCGGACAGGATTAGGGGATGCCCGTCCTTAAAGGCCATGCCGATGGTGCCGTTGGCCAGGGACGCGGACTTTTTCGCCTCCGCCGACTGGGCGATGATACCCTTTGGAAAATAAAAACGGCGGCCCAAATTTGAAAGGAGCCGCCCGGCAACGCAATTGTCCAGTATGGTGTTTAGTTCATCTGCGGGGGAATTCATGTTCCTATTATCTTGGTGAAAAGCCCTGTCTTAGTCAAGGGAAGTACCCCACAGAAGAATTTCGTCAGCATTGGGAAGTACCAGTCCCGGCTTACCAGCCGAAATCAGCGTGGGTTCCGGTGCGGGATGCAAACAAAATAAGCTCACATGAGTCTATCGTATAGATTAACAACCAGTCGTTCTCTATATGACATTCCCGATAGCCCGCCCAGCCGCCGCTCAATGCGTGGTCACAGTGTTTGCTTTCGAGTGGGACATGGTTTGCGAGTTTTTCCAGAATGTTTTCAAGCAAGGCCGGGTTTTTGCCGCGCTTTTTCTGCAGCTTGTAATCCCGTTTCATTTGGCCGGTAAAACGCACTTTAAGCATCGTCAGATTCCAGCGCTTCCATTGCTTCCCGCACGGTGTCATACGGACCGTGCAGGTTACGGCGAAGGCGCACGTCTTCCATTGCTTCGAGGGTTTCGGCGTTAAACCGGCGCTTGAGGGCGAAGGGGATGCCGTTTTCCTGCAAAGATGCGGTTAAAAACATCCGTATTGCGGTGGACGTGTCGAACCCCATTGACGCATACAGCGTGTCGGCGGCGGCCTTCATTTCATCATCTACGCGCACCTGAATAGTTGTTGACATAGCAATACCTCTGTATTACAACATAGTTAGAACCGGACGGCTTGTCAAGAAAGCAATGAACAGAGAGCAGTGAGCAAAATTAAAAAAGAAGAAAATTTAACCACACGGATACTGCGGACTCGCGGTTCCCTGTCTTTTTTTGTCCGTGAGGGTCCGTGTGGTGCCGCCAGTAGGCGGCTTGTGGTTTTTTCGAATTTGGAATTCCTGTTGGGGGAAGCGGGCTTATTGATTACTGCCGGGCCTTGTTTTACTATACAGACGGCAAAGTACCTTGAAGGGCACGGAGGAAACCATGTGTGGAATAACCGGATATATCGGAGATAAACAGGCGGTCCCGGTACTGCTTGAGGCCTTGAAAAAGCTGGAATACCGGGGCTACGATTCCACCGGTATCGCCATTTTGAGTGAGGACCTCCTGGTGGTGCGCAAGGCCAAGGGCCAGCTCGCGGTTCTGGGGGAAAAGCTGAGCCGGGAAACCATCACCGGGACCCTGGGGATAGGGCATACCCGCTGGGCCACCCACGGGGAACCTTCGGATGTTAATTCCCACCCCCATACCAATGTTTCCGGGCAGATAGCGGTGGTCCACAACGGGATCATCGAAAACTACCTCCGCCTCAAGGAATGGCTCCAGGCCCGGGACGTGGTGTTCAAGAGCGATACCGATACGGAGGTGATCGCCCACCTTATTGATTATTAT
>BOAU01000073.1 GCA_026002025.1 Spirochaetia bacterium
TTCCACCCCTTTACCGGACAGGTCAGACTTATACTGCTGGTTTTCAGAAAAAACATCCTCCCAACAGAGGCCTTTCTTTTTATTGACAGTCAGGCGCGAAATCTCCGTCCTGATCCGTGGTATATTATTGATCCGCTTCACCTGGCTTTATTCTTCCCCGTCGGCTGCCCATTGGAAGACATTCGCTCATACATCGCCGGTATTGCCGCTTCTTTTCCTGAACCCTGCATTCAGGGGGTAAACGGCGGGATATTAAATGACTGTAAAGAACTGCCGGGTTCCCTGGACAAGGCGCTGTCCCAGGTTTCCATGCTGTTTTACCGGGCTCCCGGAGAATTATTTGAAGGTAATGATGAAAATTTTTCGCCTCTTTCACCTGAAGAGGAAAAAAAATTAACGGATCAATTAAGAAAATACCCCTTACATGGCAGTTTTGAAGATTTTTTAAAGGGACCTTTCCGGCTCTGGTCGCTTAAGCAGCAGATTCCGCCCCATCACCTGCAGAGGGTAATAATATCGCTTTATCTTGATTGGGCAGGCGGCGCCAATGCCCTTAGTGAACAACTGGTACTGGCTTTTGCTCAAATGGAAGCAGCTTCCCTTAACGAGTTGATTGAAAATGCTGTTGAGTTCCTGTGTTCCAGTGAACAGGCCCGGGAACTTCTTCGCTGGGAGCTGCGATGCGCCCTGCGCTATATTAGTCAATCCTATGGGCAGAACCTGCTTCTCGCGGATGTTGCGTCCCATTCCGGTTTAAGCCCCAATTATCTGAATTATCTTTTTCAAAAAAATTTTAATATGACGATCACAGAATATATTCTTAATTTCCGTATGGAAAGGGCAAAAGAATATTTAAGAACTACAAATTGGAAAGTATATGAGGTAGCCGGAAAGGTCGGTATACCAAACTACCGCTATTTTTCCGCATTATTCAGGGAACAGGTCGGAATTACCCCCAAAGAGTATCATAAACACAGCGGGAGCAAAAGTCCCGAATGTTAAAAGGAATTTTGTTTGTTAAAAACTGGGGTATGTCGGTCCGCCAGTTTTTAATGTTCTTTATATTTGCCTTTCTGATTTTTTCCATTCTGCTCGTCAGAAATACCATGAACATCGCAGAAACCGTCAGGCAAAGCGAACAGGAACGTTATCAAAGCATGGCAAATGATGCATGCCGTTATCTGGATCACTTAAAAGACGGTATTAACAGTCTGATTAGTACTCAAAGCGTCAACTGGGAAATATTCCTGCCCGGTAGGGAAAAAGACGCCCTGGAATTGCTGCGTAAATATAACAATTACGGTGCTTACGGTATACGGGTCATGTATTACTGCCGGTCGGATGGGGTCGTCCTTTGCGGAAAGCAGGTCCTTTACGATATTTTCGGGAACCCTTACGTGGATATTTTTTCCAAAGAAATGGCCGGATTTCCATATACTATCCGTTATACAGGGCCCTATTATACCCGTTTATCCCAGGAGGCCTTCGCCGTCTGTTCCGTTGTCAGGTCTTCCAATGACGAGGCGCTTGGGGTTTTAATAGCGGAAATCAGTATAGATATGCTTAAAAATATCCTGAGCAGTTATCTGACAACATCTGATTCGGGTTATGTTCTTTTTATGCCCGATGGAACGCCAATTACCTATGATGCAAGTCCATCCTTTTTGCCAACCGTAGCTCATACCTGGCCTCCTTTATTTTCAAATGACATTTTGGAAAACATCGTCTCATTAAAATCAGGTTTTTTCACTACCGGGGGAATTAAGAATGGGCTTTCGGTTTATAATACCAATAATAATAAATTGGGATGGTATCTCGGGGAAATAATCAATACTGAAGGTATTAACCAAACTGTCCGCAGGCTTTACAGCAGTATGGTTATGGAGATGCTGACATACTGCCTTATTATCCTGGTCATGTCTTTCAGTATGACCGTATGGCTTATGCGTCCCATCCGCGCCATGGTACTGAAAATGCGTTCAATACGGACCCTTTCAGATCTGTCCGAAATAAACGGAAGCAAATGGGGAGAAGTTGGACAAATAATAGACAGTTTTAATTTTATGATGCGGACCATTGGGCAGTTAAAGAATGACAGCCAGTTATATGAATTGAAAATGCTGCGCAGCCAGATAGGACCGCATTTTCTGTATAATACCCTGTCTTGTATCAGCCTTATGACAAAGCAGCGGCGTGAAAAGGAAGTTCAGTCCACAATCCGTTCCCTTATTGATCTGCTGTCCTTCAGTTTTGACAGGCGGGACGAATTTGTTACATTAAACGCAGAACTCAAAAGCGTAGAAAATTATATTGACATTCAAAAGATACGCCTGGGATCCATTTTTACCTGTGAAATTAAAATTTCAGACCGATGCGGTTCCTGTCTTATACCAAAATTGACCCTGCAGCCTATTGTAGAGAATGCAATCCTGCACGGGGTAATAACAAGAACAACCTCAGAAAAAAAAGTATTCATCAGGGCGAAACGCTATGGACAGAATCTTGTTGTTTTTATTATGGACAACGGCATGGGAATGGATAAGGAAACCATCAGACTTATCATGGATACCGCGGACAAATTGAACGAAAAGGAAAGATTTTCGGGCATTGGCATACGCAATGTGGATCAGCGTATCAAGCTCTATTATGGAAATAAATACGGTCTTAAAATAAGAAGCCGCCCCGGTACGGGAACCATAGTACGGATAGCCATACCCGCACGGGAATATTGATTTTCATTTGTTAATAATTTGTTAACATTCATTTAATAAAGATTTTACCCCCGGTTTATCCCAGGTTCACTTTCCCCCTTTAGGTTTGTCATATCAAAAGCAAATCAAGGATTTGCAATTTTATGGAGGTTCATTATGGCAAAGAAAACAAAGAAATTCATCGGGATTGTGATGACCATGGTTATCGCGGCGGCGCTGGTGTTCATCCCTGTGCTGGTTGCTCAGGACGGGTCGGCAATAAGCGAGACTGTGGCTGCTGAAGCGGCGGTCTATTCGGTAAAGACGGCTGCGGCCGAGACGCGCACCCTTGAGGCCTACCTCGAAGTAAACGGCGACATCGTGAGCGAGGGCCAGGTGGCGGTCCTGTCCGAAACATCGGGAAAACTGATTGCGGTAAAAGCGGCCCTGGGAACACAGGTGCGGAAGGGCGACCTCATTGCCCAGGTTGACCCCTCGAGCGCCGGAACCCGGTATATGGCAAGTTCCGTGTACGCCCCCATTTCCGGCATTGTCTGCGCGGCGCCCCTTGCGGTGGGGTCCACCGTACAGCCGGGGAGCATCATCACCAGCATTGCCCAGGCGGATGATCTGCAGATCGAGGCCCTCATCCCCGAACGGGAAGTAAGCCAGCTGCGGGTCGGCCTTACGGCAACAATAACACTGCCGGCATTTCAGGGTGAAGTTTTTACCGCGAAGATCACCCAGGTGTCGCCGATTCTGGACCCCGCGTCACGCACAAAAAAGATAGTGCTTAACTTTACAGTCGATGACAGCCGCGTCAACGCGGGTATGTTTGCCCACATAAAACTCAACACCCGGACTTATCCGAATGTGGTGACCGTCCCTGCCGAAGCAATTGGTGAACAGGCCGGTGCAAAGTATGTCTATGTGTTAAATAACGGCAAAGTTGGTTTACGGGAAGTCGTGACCGGCGTTACCGTTGATCATATCATTGAAATCAAAAGCGGGCTTGCCTCCGGCGACGCGGTTGTCATTCAGGGACAGCAGTTCCTCTCAGACGGCGCAGCAGTGCTGGTACGGAAATAAGGGGACTGACATGACTCTCACGCAAAATGTGGTGCGCCGTCCGGTGCTTACGATTATTGTGTTCGGGCTGATTGCGATGCTTGCGGTATTTCTTGCGGGGAAATTGGCGGTTGAAATGCTGCCCAACATGGAAATGCCCATGCTCGTGGTGGCAACAACCTATCCGGGCGCGGATCCCGAAACCGTGGAAAAAACCGTGACCAAGCCGTTGGAATCAAGTTTGGTGAACATCAGCGGCCTCAAAAAGTCAAGTTCTTCATCGAGGGAACACACCAGCGTGATTGTTCTTGAATTCGACTATGGCGCGGACCTGGACATGCAGGCAAATAAAGTACGGGAAAATATTGACCGCAGCCGGGGGGCGCTGCCGGATAACGCAACCGCTCCCCTGGTGGCAACCTTCGATCCGAATTCCGACCCGATTTTGCGTATCGCCCTTTCCAGCCCAAGCCGTGATCAAAATGAACTGCGCGCCCTTGCAAAGGATGTTTTGAAATCCCGGCTCGAACAAATTGACGGCGTGGCGGAGGCTAACGTTGAAGGCGGTACGGACAGAATCGTGCGGGTGGAAATTTCGCAGAACCGCCTTGACGCCTACAAGGTGACCATCACCGAAATCGCCGGCGCCCTTTCGGTGCAGAACATGGAACTCGGCGCGGGTTATATCAAGGACGGTAATTCCGGCAGCGCGGTCAATTACGCTATCAGAACATCCGGCGAATTTGTGTCCATTGCCGATGTGGCAAATACGGTGGTCGCACAAATAAACAACGCGGATATTCGCTTACAGGATATTGGGGAAGTTTCTTTTGGTTACCAGGACGCATCGAGTGAAGTCTATGTCAACGGGCAGAAGGGCGTGTTCGTGGGCGTGATGAAACAGAGCGGCAAAAACTCCGTTGCCATTGCCGATGAAGTGTACGCGCGGATGGACAAACTCAAAGCGGTTTTGCCTGCGGATGTGTCCCTTGATGTAACCATGGACGACACCACACAAACCCGGGCCATGATAAATGAGCTTATACAGTCCGCCATCTTCGGCATAGCCCTTGCCATGCTTGTGCTGCTGGTCTTTTTGCGCAATGTGAACGGCACGATTATCGTCGGCCTCTCTATCCCCCTTTCAGTTTTGATGACCATGCTCGTGATGAGCCTTGTGGGGATCAACCTCAACATGATGACCCTCGCGGGCCTCATCCTGGGGCTTGGCATGGTGGTCGATTCGAGTATTGTTGTTCTGGAAAACATTTTTCAGTTCCGCGAGAAGGGTGAGAAACCGACCGTTGCCGCCGTGCTTGGTACTGATGAGGTGCTCTCTTCTATAATTGCATCAACCCTCACCTCGGTTTGCGTGTTCCTGCCCATGTTAATTTTCAAGAATGATCTGGAAATAGTCGGCATAATGGTACAGGACTTGATCTTTACGATTGTTATTTCCCTTGTGTCATCCCTCGTGGTGGCAATGTTCCTGGTACCGGTGCTGGCGAGTAAATATTTACCCCTGCACACAAAAGCAGAAAAGCCGCTGAAAAACCGCGCGCTCATCGCTATCGACAAAGCCATAGGCGGGGCCCTTGACGGAATAGCGCGCGCCTACCGCAAAGCTTTACAGGCGGCTCTGCGCCACAGGGCGGCAACCATTATTCTGGTGATTGCCGCGTTTGCCGGTTCGGCCATAGCCCTCACAAATCTGAACGTGGTACTTGTGCCGTCGATGGATCCGGACGTCGTCACCATGTCTGTGGAAATGCCCCTGGGCACGCCCTACGAAGACACCCTCGCCCTGGTGCTGGAAATGGAAGAATATGCCGAACGGGAAATAAAGGGCATGAAGAGCATTGTGGCGACCGCAGGCGACACCGGCAATATTTCATTTGACGCGCAGGGCAGTTATAAAGGCGAGCTGGTAATCCGGCTTGACCTTGACGACAAGAACGCTGACACCAGCGATACTGTCATGCAAAAATTGCGAAGCCACTGGGCTAGTTTCCCCAATGCGGTGTTTGCCTTTTCCGATGAAATGGCTGACATGCTCGGCGGATCCGACATCGACGTGGTACTGCATATAGAGGATGTACATCAGGGCTACGCCGATGCAAACAACATTGTAAAACTCATCGGGGACAATATCAGCTCCGTAACAGACCTTGCTATCGACATGAATGCGGGCCTGCCTGAAGTGTCGGTGCACATCGACAGGGGGCGCGCCTACAACTTCGGCCTGAATGTCGCCGGAATCGCTTCGGAAATTGCCGCTTCAATGAACGGTACAACCGCCACATCATTACGCTATGACGGCGAACAATACGATGTGGTGCTTATGCTGCGGGAAGAAGACCGCAAAAAGATTCCCGACCTGGACCAGATTTTTGTCCGCGCAAACTCAGGGCTCCTCCTCCCGGTGTCCAACTTCGCGGAAACCGGCATAGGAACCGGCCCCGTGGAAATTTCCCGTGAGGACCAGGACAGGGTCATCCACATCACCGGCAATGTGGTGGCCGGCCATAATCTGGCTGACGCTGAAAAGGAAGTTAAAGCCCTGCTCGCAGATACCGACTACGAAGTTACCTACGCCGGTGAAAGCGCCGAAACGCAAAACATGGTGAATGCCTTCATCATGGTGATAATCATGGCCTTATTGCTGGTGTTCGGCGTAATGGCCGGGCAATACGAAAGTTTCAAAGACCCGATTATCAATTTCTGCACCATACCGCTCATACTCATCGGCGTTGTTACAATCCATATCATCACCGGTTTTGCGGTTTCCGCCTTTACCATGATGGGCTTTGTAATGCTGGCAGGAATCGTGGTAAACAACGGTATCATCCTTGTGGACTACACCAACCTTCTTGTCCGCAGGGATAAGCGCCCCGTCATGGACGCCTGCCTTGAGGCCGGAGAGACCCGCCTCCGCCCGGTGCTCATGACCGCCCTCACCACCATTCTCGGTGTTGTGCCCATGGCATTTTTCCCCGGCGCCTCGGCCACCATGACCCAGCCCATAGGGCTTGCCATCATCGGCGGACTCACCTCGGCAACATTTATCACCCTGTTTTTTATCCCGGTGATGTATTCAATCATCAACGGCAAGAAACAAACAAAAGGAGTAATCGCATGAAAAAGAAAACATCCGCAGTATTACTGTTCTGTCTGTTCTCTGTCATTATCAATGCGCAGGAAAATTCCGGTCTTACACTGACGGTAGATGAGGCAGTTCGTTACGCCCTGCAAAACAGCCGTCAGATCCAAAGCGGCGCCATTGACCTGGAAACGCAGAAGCGCGCAAGCGATACCGCCTGGAATACCTTCTTACCAAGTGTCGATGCGGGCGGGACCATTAACCGCGCCAATGAAGCTATGGAGATACCAGGCGTCACCATTACCGAAAAAGACCATTGGCAAATGGGCGGCAGCATAGGTGTTTCGCTTAATTTTAATATCGCAATGATCGAAACGATCAAGGCCGCAAAAATCGACTATGAGGCGGGTAAGATCACCTTTGAGGAGACGCAAAAACAACTTGAGCGTGACGTGCAAAAATTGTTTTACAGTCTCCTCCTGATGCAGGAAAGCATCAAGATGAGCGAAGAAAACCTGCTTGCCGCCCAAAACCGTGTTGCGGAAGCGGAGCAGAACTACCGTGCGGGGAAAATTTCAGAGATAGAACTTTTGCAGACCCAGGTGGCGTACCAGAATCAACAGCCGGAGGTGCTGAGGGCGAAACAGGCCCTGAAACAAAACCTGAACAGCTTCGCGCTTTTGCTTGGCATGAAGGCCGGAACCGGGATACAGGTCGCCGGGACTATTGAGCGTCCTGCGGCCGCGGAAACGGAGTTTCAGATTACAACGCCGCTTAAAGCGGCGCCGACTCGGACCGAACAGGGTTTACAAAAAAGCATCGACGCCCTTGCCGTCAATCGCAAGGCGCTTAACCTTCAAATTTTTACGCCTTCACTGCAATTAAGTTATGGACTGCAGCCCGGCGCCTCAATCACCAGCCTGAGTGACGGCACAACGGACCCCTGGAAGGATAACGGCGGCTTTTCCGCAAGCCTTGTCTGGAACCTTTCTAACCTGCTGCCCTTTTCATCAAACCGCCAACAGGTAAAAGACATAGACGCCAATATCGCGAAACTCCGCATCGCGCAAACCGACGCAAGGGAGAATGCCATAAACGAGGCGCAGCAGCTTGCCGACACCCTGGAACTTTCCCGTGCCCAGATAAGCGCACTTGAGGCAAACATCGCCCTTGCTTCAAGGAACTACGAATTAACCGAAACGGCATACCGGAACGGCCGCACGGATCTGTTGAAGCTGCAGGATGCGGAATTGTCCCTTAACCAGGCGCGGCAGGGCCTGCTTGCTGAGCAGTTCAACTACATATCCGCCTTTCTGGATATGGAGTACTTAACGGGTGCAAAAATGCGGTAGACTGTTACATAAGCGCAAAATATGCTAGGCTCAAAAGGAGGAGCGCATGATGACCATAAAACGCCGGATGATTATCACCAATATTCTTATGCTCGTGGTGCCTGTGGTACTGTGCGTAATTGCCGGATGGCTTTTAAACAGTATTGGCTTTTTTATAATGGAATCGCAGGGGCTTCCTTTTCCCCGCGAGGCAGGCGGTCCTCCGCGTGCTATTGCTAAAGTAGAGGAATATCCGCCTGTTATGTATTTATTTCTTTTTATGCAAATGGTTCTTGTTATCGGGATTTTTTTTGCAAGCAATACGTTTTTTACCCGCAGGCTGGTTGGGCAAATTATGGCGGAACATGAAAAATACGAAAACAACCGCCGCGAACTTATCGCCGGTATTTCCCACGATTTACGCACCCCGCTCACCTCAATTAAAGCATATCTTGAGGGGATAGAAACCGGCCTTGCCTCCACGCCGGAAAAACAGCAAAAGTATTTTTCCACCATAAAAAACAAAACCAATGATCTGGAACACATCATCAATCAACTGTTTTTGTTTTCAAAGCTTGACATCGGCGAATACCCGGTGAATATGCAGAGGATCGATCTGGGGCGTACCCTGGCGGAAATGCTGGCCGAGCTTACCGATGAATATGGACGCCGCGGGCTGACAATCATACAGGATCAGGATGACGTTCCGTCATTTGTCGAAAACATATTTGTCAATGCCGATTACCTGCAATTACGAAATGTTATTATCAACATTCTGGAAAACAGCGTAAAATACAAAAATACGGAGAAGGGTGTTTTGCACGTTAATAGTTCTGTTGTCAACAGTACCGTGGAAATTACCTTAACCGATGACGGTCCCGGTGTTCCACCAAATGCGCTGGACAAGTTGTTTGACGTGTTCTACCGCACCGACCCGGCGCGTAATAACGAAAAAAAAGGAAGCGGCCTGGGGCTTGCCATTGCGGACAAAACCATCCGGCGTATGGGCGGCAGTATCCATGCCGAATTACCCGGACACGGACTTTCCATTGTTATTCGTCTTCCTGTTATTCAGGACAAGGGGAGGAACCATGAAGATACTCATTATTGAAGATGACAAGGCGATGGCCGATATTGAGCGTGATTTTCTGGAAATGAACGGCTTTGAAGTGGCGCATGAAAGTGACGGCGTCAAGGGCATGGAACGGGCATTAAGCGGCGGCTTTAATCTGATATTGCTTGACCTGATGCTTCCCGGCAAAGACGGCTGGGAAATATGCCGTCAAATCCGCGACAGGATCGATGTGCCGATTTTGATGGTCACCGCCCGTGTTGAGGACATCGACAAGGTGCGCGGTCTTGGCATCGGCGCCGATGACTATATTGCAAAACCCTTTTCGCCCACAGAACTGGTGGCCCGGGTAAAGGCGCACCTTGCCCGCTATGAACGGCTGAAAGGCGGCGCGCCGGGCAGCGCCGCTCCGCAGGACGCGGAAATCGATTTGGGTTATCTCAAAATAAATCCATCCACCCGGCGTATTTATGCTTTTGATAAAGAAGTGGTCCTTACCAATAAGGAATACGAATTACTGTACTTCCTTATTTCAAATCCTGAAAATGTTTTCAGCAAAGAACAGCTCTATAACCGGATTTGGGGCGAGGATCGCTACGGCGATATTAAAACGGTTACGGTGCATATCAAGCGCCTGCGTGAAAAAATAGAAAAGGACCCGATAAATCCCCTGCACATACAAACCGTGTGGGGCGCGGGGTATCGGTTTAATGTGTAACTGCTATTATCATCGTTCATTTATGCAACACCCGTTGCACTTTTACGCCATCAGCGGGGAACCATCTATTATCACCCCCATTTGTGCAACACCTGTTGCACAAATGCAATTCCGTAGGTAGACTATGAAAAGAGAAAAACCGGACAGGGAAAGAAAGAATATGGGCAAGAAAAAAGGCGTACTATTCCCGGTGGCTCCCCAAAAAACGGAACTAAACGACACCTATTCAGAGTTTATCAGTCGTATCATAAGCATGATTCAAGAGAGCCGGCAAAAAATGCTGGCCATGGCAAATAACGGGATGCTGCTGCTCTATTGGAACATCGGCGTTATGATATTGGAAAAACAGGCCGCCGAGGGCTGGGGCGCAAAGGTCATAGACCGGATGTCAAAGGATTTAAGCGATAAATTCCCGGAAATGCAGGGCTGGTCGGCGCGGAACCTAAAGTATATGCGGAAATTTGCGGAATCCTGGCCGGAACGCCAATTTGTGGAACAGGTAATAGCGCTGATTCCCTTGCGCAGTAACATTGTCTTAATGGATAAGCTTGATGATCCTTCCGAACGTTCCTGGTATGCGGCAAAATCCCTGGAGCACGGCTGGAGCAGCAATGTTCTGAACCTTCAGATTTCCGCACAACTGTATCAAAGATCAGGAAAAGAAGTCAGTAATTTTAACCGTACCTTGCCTTCGGTAGATTCCGATATGGCACAACA
>BOAU01000074.1 GCA_026002025.1 Spirochaetia bacterium
CCGGTGTTATGATCCTGCTGGGACACCCGATCCTGCCTTTCATGGCATTTCCTCCGTGGTATTTGAGTCTTGGTAAACCCATTCTACCATGAGGCGGGTGTCCTATTTGTTTCTGAGTTTAGACATTGGCCCAATTCGTTATAATACTCCTTATAGTCATAATACTGCGTTACCTGTGAATTATAATTCATCCATCCAAATATGATTTTATCAACGAATGCAACCTTGGACAAAATGGTATCAAAATCCTGATCGATAATATTGGGCGTGGGATACGGCTCAATGCTAACCCAGGTTTTACAGCTTTTTTGGTGTAATTGCAACAGGCTCGAAATCCTGGCTTCATATGGATAGGATTTCCCGGCATCTACGACCAGGGTTGATTTTATTGTTAATTACGGTTTTGCTAAGGTTTTGAGATAAGCCCCTCACCGATAACCGGCAGGGACCTGTATACGTCAATTTTCCTTTACCTCTGCGGCTTTGATATACTTATACGTTCCCCGTCATTGCCCGGCGGAGTATCGAATTCATGCGGGTCTGGTACCCGTCCCCATCACTTTTAAGCCATTCGATAACATCCGCATCAAGCCGGACATAGACGGCTTTTTTTATCGGTTTAAAGTTTGCCATGTTCGGCCGGTAATGGGAGGGTTTGAATTTCTTCATCTGTTCATCCGTTAATTCAGGAACATCCGAAAAATCCGTATTTTTAAATGCCAGGATTTCCTCAGCTATTCGATCTTTGGTAGTGTTCATTGTATAATCTCTCCTCCCTCCCTCGCGCAAGCGAGTTCCTCGGCCTGCCGCGCCGATATAATTTGTGTGCTTCCATCTGGGTTATCAGTCGTTACCAAAAATAGAATAACCCAGTCATTAAACCTTGCCAAAGTAATGTACCTATCCTCTTCTAAAGAGGAATAGGCTTTATCGTAAAAGTCTATTGAGTGAATATCCTCAAAGGCTGATACAATGTCGCTTAGATAAAAGCCGTGTTTTTCTTTGTTGTCCCGGTTCTTTTTGGGTGTCCATGTAAACATCGGCGTTTATCCCCATATATATAAAATCATATATACATCTTGATTTTTGGTCAAGCATTTTTGGGGTATATCGGCCGGTCTGTTTCCTGATTGATTAAGGCGATGTAGAAAATCCCGCGTCTCTGATAAAAATAAAACCGCCGCATAGTGGCCTCCTCTGTAAAATGGCTTTTTACCATTTTTTACAGTGTAAAGTTACTAAGCGCCGGTTTTTCCGGTAGCCTGTTTATAATTCCTTATTGGCAAAGGATTTACTTGATAGCAGGAGTAGGACTCGAACCTACGACCTCCGGGTTATGAGCCCGACGAGCTGCCAACTGCTCTATCCTGCGTCGTGTTTATCCAATATATCGGTTTGGAAAGAAAGAGTCAACCGGTTTGCGGAAAAAATCAGCCTTTGCCCCCCCGCAGGGCCTTATGGATGAACAAAACCGAGGAACCGAGGGAGGATAGGGCGATAAAAATGGCCAAAACCGTGGGGATTCCGGGGAGGAGGATCATGAAGTTGTACATGCCGTGGATGGCCGCGGCGGTAAGGAAGCGCAGCAGCGCGGGAATGGGATGGTCCCGGCAGACCGCGGCGGCGGCCCCGACCCGTGCGCCGCAGGCCCCGTGCAAAGGGGCGGCGGTAAAGGCGCGCAGAAGGGCGATGCCCAGGTCCGCCGCGCCATAGGCGGCGCCTTCGATCAGCGCAAAGCCCAGCCCGGCGAGGAGCCCGGCGACCGAGCCCCAGACGGCGGCCTCACTTGAAAAAACGCCGGGAGTATCGTCAATGGCGGTGGCGGCCCTGGGGACGGGGGACGGGGCGGAGGGGGCAATGCCCTTCCCCATCAGGTTCAGGATTTTGAAGAAGAGGAGGAGCATCAGCAGGCGGCCAGCCTCCTCGGTAAGGGCAATCCTACAGAAGATGTTGACGATGGCGGCGGGCAGCCCTGAGTCTGCCGTCAATATGTCGGGAAAAATATTTTGCAGGAAAAGGGCGACGAAGAGGGCCGCCGCGCCTGAAAGAAGAAAAAACAGAAACCAGGGCAGGGGCAGGGGGAAACGGGCGATGCGGAACCAAAGGTATACCAGAAATACCGGGAGGGCGGCGATCAGTATCAATAAAAAGAGGACCAGCATTCCGTTCATATATGAGCATAGTATACGCTATTAAAACTGCGTATACTACCGATTATGGGCTTAATCATTTTAACCGGGCCGAAGCATTCGGGCAAAACCACCGTGGGCCGGGCCCTCGCGGAACAATGCGGGGGGACCTTTACCGACCTCGACGAACTGGTGCAAGCGCGCACCGGGAAAAGCCCCCGGACGCTGTTCAAAGAGGGGCCGGATGTATTCAGGCAGGCGGAAACGGAAGCCCTGCAAAGCCTGTTCAATACTGAAGCTGACGGCGACACATCGGATCAGATCGAAGGCGTCAATGACAAGTTTCGCATTATCGCTGCGGGGGGCGGGCTTATCGACAACGGCGCGGCATTGGGCCTGCTGAAAAAAAACAACGCCGCCATCCTTCCCCCCGGCGCAGTAACACTGGTGTACCTTGATGTTTCTGCGAAAACCGCTTGGGAGCGGATAAAAGCTTCGGCAAAAAAGACCGGGGAGCTGCCGCCTTTTCTCAATACCGATAATCCTGGGGAAACCCACCGGCTGCTCCACGAACAACGGGGGGCGGCTTACCGGAAAATTGCACACATCATTGTAAAGGCCGAAGGGAAAAGCCCGGAGACAATCGCTAAAGAAATTTTCGCAGTAATACTGTGATCAGGGGATGGAAGCGGACGCCCAGTCGGCAACTATTTTTTTTAAGCCCTCGTTTATCAGTTTGAGGGTTCTGCCGCAGGCGGGGCAGGTAAAGCGGCCGTCCTTATCAAGATGCTGTTTCGCGCAGCCGATGCAGTAGGTCCTGCCGCAGGCGGGGCAGGAACCGGCGGGGAGATCATCGGGGGGCATGGCGCGAAGACGCAGGGCGGGGGCCGTGGGCGGATCGCGGGGGACGCGCCAGTTCCGGCCGCAAGATGCGCCGTTAGTATGGATGGCGGCGCAGGGGATAAGCTGCGTCATGCTGTCTTCCAGCCTTTGCTGCAGTTCGGCGCGGCGGGCAACGGCCTCTTCATCAAGGTCCATCGCCTCGAGGCGGACAAGGGTTTCGCGGACCTCGTCCCAGCGGCCGGAGGAACCGTAGATCCAGCCAAGGTTCAACAGTGAAGGTACGTGATTGCCGTCTATTGCCAGGGCGGCACGGCAGGCGGATTCGGCCCGGGGGTACTCGCCCTTCTTGACCGCCACATAGGTGATCAGTTCCAGAACCGCAGGACTTGGGTCCCTGCTGTGGGCCTGGGCCAATACCGTGTCGGCTTCGCCGTAATAGCCCAGCTTGATAAGGCATGACGCGCGGTTGGTGAGATACTCCACATTGCCGGGGGCGATGGCAAGGGCCTTTACATAATATTCATCCGCCTTTTCAAACTGGCCTGCGCGGACCAAAAGATTTCCGGCATAATTTGCCAGGATTCCGCCTTCATCTTCTGTTTTATCGGCTTCGAGGATCTTCAGGGCCTCTTCCAAAGAACCCCGCAGATAATGATACAAACTTTTATTTATCCTGATGGCCGGCGCTTCACCCAAATACAGGGCGGCCTTTTCCAGATGCTTTTCCGCGGCCCCAAGATCGCCGCGGTTCAAGGCGATCTCCGTAGCAAAGTTGTACACCCAGCCTGCGTTAGTATCAGTATTACTGTCATCATCTGAAATAAGGGAAAGGGCGGCCTCAAGGTGGGAGAGCGTTTCAGGATCATCAGCATTACTGTTAATAAGATAACGGGTTTCCGCAAGGCGGAAATGGAAGAGCCCATAATCGGGGGCGCGGGCAACGACCTCTTCCAGCAGGGGCAGGGCTTCACTGCGTTTGTCCTTGCGGATAAGGAGCAGGGCCCGCAGAAAAATGATCGCCGGGTCAGGATCGGGCGCGGGGTTTAATGCCTTTCGCAGTGTTTCTGCGTTGGTGAATTCTGCGTCCGCAAGATCAAAGTCCTCTATGCCGAAGGCCCACTTCCCCACAAGGGCATGGGCTTCCCGGTTGTCCTCACCCAATGAAAGAAACTTCGGCGTCAGCGCCCCCAGGTCCTCATAGTTACCCGCACTCAAGAACAGGCGGCCGCTGCAAAGATACCGTTCCAGTGCATCCCCTTTGCGGCCCAGGACTTCATAGGCATTGGCGGCATTTTTTGCAAGGATGCCGTTTTCGACGTCAAGCTCAAAACTGCGATCATAGGCAAGGGCGGCTTTTTCGTAATCGCCCAGGTCCCACCAAGCATGGCCCAACAGGGTGTGCAGAAGGGGATCATTTTGCAGGCCGCTGCCGGACACCGCATCCACGATGTAATCCCGCAGGGCTTCAAATTTTTTTTCAGTGTAGAGGAGCTTCGCCTTTTCGGTTACCGCTTCGCGGCCCTCGGCGCTTTCCCGATCCAGCGCAAGGCAGGCGTCCGCGTACTCCGCCGCCTCATCGTAAAGTTCGTTCTGAAACGCAAGCCTGCCGGCAAAAAGCAATTCCCGTGGTGTCCGCCCGGCGCCGGGAAGTTCCCACATTTTTTTTATCTGACCCAATGCCGCAACGGTTTCCCCCATGGCGGCGAAGGTTTCCGCCAGAACGAACCGGGCCTGCCTCGTAATGGCGCCGCTATTCTCCCATTGATGCCAGGCCGCCTCAACTTCGGCAGGGGCGCTGTTCACCGAGATACTTTCCAGAAACGCCTGTGCGGTATAGGCACCAGGCGCCGTCTCATGCGCTTCGTAAGAGGCCAGAACGAATCCCAATGTTCCCATGGGAATTGAAGACTCATCGGTCTCCGCGGCCCAGGAACCGTTGATCAGCAGGGTAAGATGGGAGCCGTAGGCTATCACCGTGAGATCAAATTTCGTTTTGTCGCCGGAAGCGGCGGCATTGGCAGCGGGCAGTTCGGTCCAGCCGATGAGGGGAAGGGGCATGCCGTTCCGCACCGCGTCCAGCCGGAAGTAGTGCTTGCTGGAAATGAGAACCGAGTAGTAGGCGCCTTCGTCAATCATGCGGAAGAGGAGCCCCGCGGCGGCATAACCCCCCATGGCGTCCAGGACGATCCGGGCATGGATCACCTGATCCTCATAGCGGCGGCCCGGGGCTTCGATCCAGGCGATTGTCCTGGACTTTTTCAGGGCCAGCGCAGGGGCGTTGTTTTGCAGATAGGCATCATAGGAATTTTCTGATTTAATATCAAAAACGATTGCATCACTTTCCGGTTTGCGCTGAATGATCTTTTTGATAAAACCGAACATACTAATGATGTAACCTAATTTCCCGTAAAAGTCGAGGTGTGTATGAAGATA
Source organism: Spirochaetia bacterium (assembly GCA_026002025.1). The sequence continues at coordinate 5,406 of BOAU01000074.1, forward strand.
AAAAAAGGGGACCTGATTATTCTGATCCTGATTGTCGTTTTGATCGCCGCGGGGCTCTTGATAAGAAACGGAGTCAAATCCGGCGGCGCAAAAACGGAACGGGTAAATCTTGTGTTTACCCAGCTTAAGGAAAGCGAATGGGAAGAGGGCGTGCTCTCATCTCTTATTGAAGAATATGAAAGGCTCCACCCCGAAGTAAGCATCCGGGAACAGAGGCAGGGCTATGATGAAATCATGGCGGCCTCGGCCGCCGCCCGGGTGGAAGAGACCGGACCGGACCTCATCATCATGGATGGCCGCTATCTGTCGGAGTTTATCAAGGCCGAAATATTCGGCTCCCTGGAGCCTTACATCCATTCGGAAATCCCCCTTGAGAAATGGGCTCTTCCCCTGTTCTCCTCCATGGATGTCCTCTTTTACAATATTGATATCCTCAAGGCCGCAGGTTTTGACAGGCCGCCCCGGGACCGCAGGGAATTTCTGGCCTATGCCCAGGGGGTGGGCAAGGGCAATGACGGCGCCGGGCAATACGGTGCGGCCCTGGCCCTAAGTCCCGCAGATGCCCGCGGGGTGTACCGGGATGTCCTTTCCTGGATATGGGCCGCCGGGGCTGGGCTGACCAATGAGGGCAAACCCGATTTTTCAGGCAGGGCGATCACCGATACCCTGGCTTTCCTGGCCCAGTTTGAAAAGGAGGGCCTCCTTGCCCCGCAAAGTTTTATCGCAACGGGCTCACAGCGGCTCGATGAATTTGCCGGGGGGAAGATCGCCATGATGATCGGCTCCGTGGAGGATATTGCCAAAGTAAGCGGGAAAATGCAGGACAACGCTTTCGGTATCACCGTGATACCGGGCCCGGCGGACAATGCGCTTAAACCGGTATTCGGCCTTTCCACCTGGTATGCGGGAATCGGCGCAGGGAGCAAACACCCTACCGAAGCCTGGGCCTTTCTCCTTTACCTGCGGGAAAACAGCGGCCGGCTTGCGGAACAGATCCGGGCTGTACCGGGCAGCGGCGCGGATGCAGTCTATATCACGGCGGAGAGCCTTTACGCCAAGGCTCGGGACATGTACGAGGCCGCCGATCCGGTTCAGGAATTGACCGCCTTCCCCAGGGTGCGGGAACTGGAAAGGGCGGTCCGGGAAGAATTGGCAAAACTGTTCGCTGATGGGCAAGGCTCAGCTGCCGATACCGCCGCGGCGATTCAGAAACAATGGGAGTAGGATTTGCCGCCGGTGCCGGGGTTTTAGTATGTATGCGCTGATTGCCTCAGTCCCGCTGGTACTTGCCCTGGTCCTCATGATTGCCTTTCGCCTTCCCGCATCCAAATCCCTGGCCGCTTCTTTGATGGTATCCATCATTCTGGGACTCCTGGTATGGAAGATGGAGGTGATCACCGTTCTTGCCTACGGGATACTGGGGTTTCTCTCCTCATGGGATGTGCTGCTCATCATCTTTGGGGCCATACTGCTCCTCAACACCCTCAAGGCCGCCGGGGCCATTGAGGCCATCAACCAGGGCTTCCGCAATATCTCCACCGACCGGCGGATACAGATCATCATCATCGCCTGGATGTTCGGGGCCTTTGTGGAAGGGGCCGCCGGTTTCGGAACCCCCGCGGCCCTGGCCGCGCCCCTCCTCGTGGGACTCGGCTTCCCCCCGGCGGCGGCCTGCATTGCCGCGCTGGCGGCGAACAGCACCCCGGTTCCCTTTGCCGCGGTGGGCACCCCGTCCCTCACCAGCATCGCCGCGTTAGCGGAGGACATTGCCGCGGCGGGGGGCAGTGTCGAAGCGTGGACCAAAGAATTTTCCCGGCTGACCAGTATTTTCCTGGGGGTCGGGGGCCTGCTGGTGCCTTTCCAAATTTGCGCAATCATCGTTGTCATGTTCGGGAAGGAACGGAAACTGCGGTCCGTATTGGAGATACTTCCCTTTGCCCTTTTTTCCGGAGCGGTCTTTGTCGTTCCCTATTACCTCCTGGGGACATTTGCCGGGCCGGACTTCCCTTCCATCATCGGTTCCCTCATCGGCCTTGGGGGGGTGATAATCGCGGCGAAATTCAAATTCCTGACGCCCCGGCATGTGTGGGATTTTCCGGGGGTGGCAAAGGCAGCGCCGGGAGCGGGCGGCCCGGCTGTTGAAAAAGTCCCGGCGGTTTCAGCCCCAAAGATGAGCCTCCTGAAGGCATGGTCCCCCTATGTGATCATTGCGGCGCTGCTCCTCATTACCCGCATCCCGGCGCTGGGAATAAAGGGAATTCTCCAATCCGTCAAAATCGTCATCCCAAATATTTTGGGCGTGGAAGGTGCGGACTATTCCTTTGCGGCCCCCTACAATCCGGGGATCTTCCCCTTCATGGTGATTTCCCTCATCGCGGGTTTTCTCTTTGGTCTTTCGTTTAAAGAAACCGGCAGGATTTGGCGGGGCACGGTGCGGCAAATAACCGCTGTGGCGATAGCTCTGTTCTGCGGGGTGGCAATGGTGCAGATCATGCGCTATTCCTCGGTCAACCAGTCGGGACTGCCCAGCATGCTCCAGCAGATCGCCGCATCATTGGCGAAGGGTGTGGGCCGGATGTTCCCGCTTGTCTCCCCCCTCATCGGCCTTATCGGCGCCTTTGTCTCCGGGTCCTGTACGGTTTCGGGGCTCCTGTTTTCGCCCCTCCAGTTCGAGACTGCCCGTATGCTCGGGTTTAATACCGCGGGAATTATTGCACTGCAGATGGCAGGGGGCTCCATTGCCAGCATCATCAGCATCAACAACGTAATCGCCGTAACCTCCACCACCGGCGCTTCCGGCAGCGAAGGAAAGATACTGCTGGTCAACATGCTGCCCTGTTTCATCTATTATGTTCTGATTGTGATCACATCGGCGTCATTTTTCTTTTTTTGAGGAGCGGGCTTCGCTCCCACCCGCCACCTTGCTTTCGCGTTGCTTTTGTACTAGATTAGGGACATGGACGAAATCCTTGTTGAGTTTGCTGCTTCCGCATTCAAACACAACATCAGCAGGGAAGATATTTTGCACGCCTTTCGGTACTATCGGTATGATGGCCTGCTGAAAGGACATGAGGACAAATACCTTCGGCTGGGCGTTGACCGCGCCGGCAATTTGCTCGAAATCGTATACCATGAGATAGATGATCGCACAGATATCATCTTCCATGCCATGAAGTGCCAAAGCAAGTATTACCATTTACTCGACTAAGAGGAGAAAGCCATGCCCAGACTGACTGAAGCCGAATATGACGCCCTTGATGAAGAAATCACGAGGAACCCGCCTGATATAGACCCCGCCAAGGCTCGGCGTCCCGTCCGCATGATTATGGTGGACGATCTTTGTGCCGACTGGCTCCGTATCAAGGCTGCCGCCGAGCATACCACGGAAACGGCCATCATCGGCGAACTTGTCCGCAAAGAGCTTGCCGCCCAGTCCGCATAATTCCCTCCTTTTCACTCCTCCTCAAAAACGGTGCCCTCCGCCATTTACCGCCCCGCCGGGACCTGATAAACTGTTTCCATGAACGCCGTCATTACCCCGCACCGCTTTACCGGAACCTTTAGGGTTCCCGCCTCCAAGTCCCACACCATCCGCCGCCTCCTTATCGCCGCCCTTGTGGACGGCGTCTCTAAAATTGAGTATCCCCTGGACAGTCTGGACGCCCGCTCCTGTGCTGCCGCCTGCCGCGCCCTTGGCGCAGAGATTACCGAGCGCCACGCCGTTGATCCTTCCTGCGCCAATCCCCCCGATGAGCGCGGCGAAAAGCTTATCGGGTATACGGTACGCGGTATCGGCTTTGGAGTGAATGGAGGAAACCTGAAAGCCCCGGCCCGGCCGATAGATGTGGGCAATTCCGGTACCACCCTTTTCCTTGCGCTGGCGGCTGCGGCGCTTGGTTCATCCCCCATCGAATTTGACGGGGACGAGCAGATCAGGCGGCGCAGCGCGGCGCCCTTGCTGGAAGCTCTTGCCGGATTGGGCATACGGGCCGAATCAAAAAACGGGAACGGCTGTGCGCCCATCGTCATTCAGGGCCCCTGGAAGGGCGGCCGGGTGAGCCTCCCCTGCCCCACAAGCCAGTACCTTTCAGCGATACTGCTTGCCGCGCCCCTGGCCCCAACAGGGATCGTCACCGAAATTGACGTGCCCCTCCTCAACGAAAGGCCCTACATCGAAATGACCCTTTCCTATTTGGACGCCCAGGGCATTCACTATGAGACTGACGATAACTTCTCCTATTTTCGCATCTCAGGCGGCGCGTCATACAAAAGCGCAAACGGCCCCGTGCCCGGTGATTTTTCATCCGCCGCATTTCCCGGCAGTGCTGCTGTCATAGGTGGCTTAGCCGCGGGTGACATCGGCGGCCCCGTCACCCTCCTGGGCCTGGACCCCAATGATCAGCAGGGTGACAAGGCTATCTTCGACATGCTGCAAAAAATGGGCGCTTCGGTGAAGTGGAAAAAAGTTGAAAGCGCCGGTTCTGCCGGAAGCGAATGGCGGCTCACGGTGTCCCGCTCCGGTCCTCTCAGGGGCGGCGAATTTGATCTGAACGACACGCCGGACCTGCTCCCCATCATGGCGGTCCTTGGCTGTTACGCCGAGGGAAAGACCGCACTGGTCAATGTGGCCCACGCACGGATCAAAGAAACCGACCGCATCGCGGTGATGGCCTCTGTACTGGGAAAACTCGGCGCGGATGTGGAAGAGCGGCCCGACGGCATCATCATTCACGGCAACAGTAATACTGCGGCCGCGCAGCAACGCGCACTGCACGGCGGAACCGTGGACGGGCACGGGGATCACCGGGTGGTGATGGCCCTGGCTGCGGCGGCATTGGGCGCCACTGGTCCGGTGGAGATTACCGGGGCCGAGAGTGCGGCGGTTACCTATCCGGGGTTTCTGGAACTGCTGGAAGCGGAAATCAACCCTTCCATAACGTGGCTATAATATACAATATATAAATGTGCACTGGATAGAAAATATAGAAGAAATATTTCATGCCCCGCCCTTTTTCTCCATTGTATAAAGCCATTGGAAGGGCTGCAAAAATCATCATCCATTGGGCTGACTCGCCCTTGTTCAGCACAAACACCAATACCGAAAGTGCTGCCA
>BOAU01000075.1 GCA_026002025.1 Spirochaetia bacterium
TCGCTCATTTTTAACCCCATTTTGGCCTCCGTAAGCTCGCACCTTACAGAATAGCCCGTTTATTTGAGGTACATTTTCTAAATGAGGCAAACCTTTGTTTGGGGTACATTTTTCATGAGGCACTGCGGGCCCTTGCGGTTCCTTCCAAACGCCTCTATGATTACCCATAGGGAGGCGCTTAAGATGAGCAATGCAAAACTGACTATGGATCAGGTACTTGAGGAAGTCGGCCTCACCGCGAAATGGGAGGCCATAGGGGAGGCTTGGGGTAAGCGCGAAGTTGCCCGGAATGCTCTGAACGAGGGCTCATCCGTGGATTTTATTCAAAGGATTACCGGGCTGCCTCTTGAGACGATAAACAAACTGGCTGCAGAGGGCAAGTTCGAAGTTTCCCGGAATGGCTATCGCATAAAAACCTTGAGTGATATTACCGAGTTATCGTTAGAGACGATAAAGAAATTGGTTTCAGACGGGGAGATGGAACGGCAGGATACGGGCATTAATACAAGCCACTATTTTGAAGCAATATTCAAGGCAAATACCGCCGTACTTAGGGAGACGCTTATGATGGGCGGCGATACAGCACAGGCTATTAATGAGATACTTGAGAACGACGGCTTCGCCGCGAAATGGGTAGCCAGAGGTTTTGCCAGAGGTAAGAGCGAAGTTACCCGGAATGCTCTAAACGAGGGCTCATCCGTAGATTTTATTCAGTGAATTACCGTGCCTCTAGGACACCCGGATGCGGGCCTATCTGTATGCGGTGATACAGGCGAACCCGGAAGCCCTCAAGGAGGTAGCGATGAGCGATTTAACGGTAGAAGATGTCCTGAACGAAGCCGGGTATATCCCCCGGTGGCTTGAGACGGGCCGGAAAGAAGGCCGGGTAGAGGGCCGGGTAGATGTTGCGCGAAACGCCCTGACCAAAGGACTTTCTGTGGAAACGGTTAGTGAAATTACCGGGCTGCCGCTTGAAACCACCAGAAAATTGGCCCAAACCAGCGGAACAATGACCTCCGGCAAATAACGGTTCATCCAAAATACAGATGAAGATAAGAAAATTTAACCACTGACCACACAGACCACACGGACTTTTGCTTTGAAATTTCATTCTTTTGTCCGTGAGGGTCCGTGAGGTCTGTGGTTAAATTCTTCTTAAGTGAACGCCTATGGGGCCCTCTCCCTTTTAAGCCCCATAATCCGTTCTTCTGATCACCTCATCCTGAAGATCTTTACCCAGCAGGGTGAAGTTACCGGAAAAGCCGGAGACCCGCACACGAAGGTTTTTGTATTGTTCAGGCTGCCGTTGGGCCTTTAACAATTCTTCTGTCGAAATATAAGTCGGCTGGAACTGCATACCGCCAAGCTGAAAGTAGGTATGGTACAGGGCGGCAAGCTTTTTAAGCTTTTCGTCATCATCTGCCAGGCGTTGGTCGATTTTCAGATTCAGTACCATGGGGCCGCCGAATTTGGAATAATCAATCTTTGCCGCAGACCTCATTAAGGCGCTTAGGCCTACGTGGTCTTTATTATCAAGCTGGCCTATGCCGATACAAAAGGCCTCGCCGTCATAGCGGCCGTCGGGAGTGGCAGGGAGCAGGGAGGCAAAATAGACATTGGAAGGATTGTAGCCGACAATGTCGCCGAATGAAAAATGCCCGCCGAAACCGGTAAGCCGGTCTTTTGTGTGTTCATAAATTTCGTCTACTACCTGTTTCAGAATAAGATCCGGCCCGTCGTCGTCGTTACCGTAAAAACGGCCGTCCCGCATTATTTCTTCATGGAGGTCTTCATACCCATTCCAGTTATCGGCAAGGGCATTAAGGAGCGTCTCCATGGAGATACGCTTTTCTTCATACACAAATTGTTTGATGATACTGAGGGAATCGCCTACACAGATAAGGCCGTCCAGGGTAATTCCTGCAAAATGGTATTTTGCGCCTCCCGCAGTTATGGATTTGCAGCTTTCAATACATCCCTCATAAAGCAGCGAGCCTATCATGCTGATATCTTTTGCCCGTTTTGCGTTGAATTTGTCGCTCCAATCCATGGTATCATCAAGGTCCTTGTACAGGAAAGGAAGGTAGGCCTGCCAAAAGTTTTCAAAAGTATCTGCCTTTAGGCAAATATCCCTGTGTTCTGCCAGCATCAGGGCAATTGAACGGCCAATGCTTGAATTCATCCCCGCATTGCAGATACCCTTTCCCTGTAATTGCGTTTCGTTACAGCCTACGGTGGTATAATTTACCGCTTCTTCAAAGGGAACGCCGAAATTCATATAGGCTTTTACCCGGGGTTCATCGTTGACAAAAACAACATTCATGTTTTTCTTGTTTATCTTTGTAAGTTTTTCCATGGTTTCAGCTCTGGTTAGTTTTGTCCAGCGGAAAGAAATTTCAGGCCGCCAAATGGGAAGCTCTGTATAGGCTTCGAGGATCAATTCTGAAAGCGCATTAAAGCCGTCTTTACCTTCGGGGGTATAACCGCCTACGCAGAAATGATTGTCTCCGCTGCGATGATTTCTATACGACTGATGGGCAAATACCATGAGAAGGTATTCCTGAACAAGTTCTTTGGCAAAATCCCGGGTTATATGCCCCGAGGAAATATCTTTTTGATACAGGGGGTATAAATACTGGTCGATACGGCCGGGACTATCGGGAAGGAACATGAAAACAAAATAGGCGGTCTGCACCGCTTCGTAGAAACTTGCCGGGGCTTTGCGGGGAATGCGCCGGCATATACGGGAGAGTTCAAGCAGCTCGTGCCGCCTGTTCAGAGTAGATTGTAAGTCCGGACCGGTAATGGCCTCGGAGCTTTTTATACAGGCATCGGCGCATTTGTCTGTCCAGGAGAGCAGGGAATCGGCAGTTAAACGAAGGGCTTCAAGAAATTCAAGTTTTTCTGTATCCCCTTCATGCTTTATTTTCGATGCTTCTATGGCCTTATAATACCCTTCGAAGCCGTTCTTTATTACATATTCCAGATCCGGCCCGGAATGTATCCACTCTACATAGCAGAGTTTATCTACCGGTTTACAGTAATAGGCATCCAGAAGTTCATGGAAATGCTTATGCCCACTTCCTGCGTAATATTCACTGGTTACAGAATTGTCGAAATGCATTTTACCGATCAGCATTTCATCTCCGCTTATAGCCGCTGTTTGACCCCGGAGGTATTCACCCAGCCTGCAGGCTATGGTTTGGCACTCCGGCAAAAACATCGATTCAGGTTTATACGTAACCGGTGTAAGGGGGGGATATACATCCCGTATCAAGGCATCATCGGCAAGGCGTTTAATTCTTTCGTTCATTTTGAACCTCCGTCTATATAATAAACTATACCCCTGTGCAAAGCAGAAAAAAATAGCAAAAATCGCCGTTTTTTACCTTTTCCTGCCATTCTTGTCATTTTTACCAGGGTCAAGTATGATAAAGCCATGCCGGGGAATGAGCTGGACATCCAGATTACCAATATCATTCAAGTACGGAATGATGCTATTTATCCGGGGAAACCCTATATTCAACTGCCGCCGCGGACATTTAACAGCGTTGTTTATTATACTGAAGGCTCTCAGGTTTTTACCGCCGATGGACAACAATCCACTATGGGCGAAGGGGATTTTCATTTTTTTCGCAGCGGTATTATCAACCGGTCGGCGGCGCTGAAAAATAAACCGGTACGGTATATTTATGCCAATTTTGAGACCGCTAACGATGCCGTTTTTGACAACCGCCCCTTTTCGCCTGCTCTTGTTTTAACCAACCGCTCTCTTTTCGAGCATTCTTTCCATGAAATGCTTACCCTCTGGGAAGGTAAAGAAGTCGGCTATCTTTTGCGGGTACGTATGTTACTGTATCAAATATTGAGCGCCATGCTGGACTGTCTGGTACATGAACAGGGGCAGATGAAGCAATGGAAAAAAATAAAGCCCGCCATTCTTTATATCGGGAACCATTATATGGAGGATATTCAGGCGGATGATCTGGCAACACTCTGCCGGATAAGTTCCCGCCATCTTGCGCGGTGTTTTCAGGAATTGTACGGGAAGTCGCCCCATGAATTTCTTATGGAAACAAGGCTTCAGGCCGCCAAGGAATTGCTTCGGAACGCCAGTAATAACATCAGCGAGGTTGCGGAACGTACAGGATACGACACTATTTATAGTTTTAGCCGGGCCTTTAAGCATTTTTACGGGGTCTCCCCCAGGGAATGGCGCAATACGTAATTACCCTTTTGTCCGTTTTAGTTAAAAATTGGCAGTTTGGGATATTTTGTTTTACGCAAAACAGGGGTATTATAGCGTTATCTTGCGTTATCCAGGAGGATAATATGTTTCTAAAGAAATCAGTGTCTTTTTATCAGAAGCTTGTTTTGTCGGTTGGATTGGTGTTTTGTCTTTTCGCATTACCCGTATTCGGGGCAGGCGGGAAAGCATCGGATGGCGCCTCAACCGCAGCGTCCGGACCTCTGGGGAAGTATACTCCCGAAATAAATCTGACATCGGCCAGGAGTATGGATGCTGGTATTGTTTATGAACCGGCCAAATGGAAAGATTATGAAGATAATCAATGGTTCAGAAACTATAAAAGTGAACTTGGCATTAATCTGAGCTACCAGTGGATATCCCCTGATGGGGATTCCGATAGTCTCAAATGGACTACCGCCATAGCCAGCGGTGATGTACCGGATTTTGCCAGAGTTAATAATAGGATTTATAAACTGCTTCTTGAAGCGGATCTTATTGCAGATATGACGAAATTGTGGGATGAATATGCCAGCCCCGGGTTAAAAGATATGGTAACTCCTGCGGATTTATCACAAATGACCTTTGATGGTAAATTAATGGGCTTCCCGCTTCCGAGTATGGGCATTGGCGAGATAGCAATACTTTTTATCCGTCAGGATTGGCTTGACAAACTTGGTCTTCCGGTTCCTCAAACGTATGAAGATGTAGTCGCCGCAGCCCGGGCGTTTAACACGGCGAAACCGGCAGGTCCAAATACTATACCCATTGCATTATATAATGGTTCTGGCTGGGCCGGCGCTGGTTTATGGTCGGGGATTTTTAACGCGTATGGCGCCTATGAGGGTATGTGGCTGGAAAAAAATGGACAACTGGTATACGGCACCGTTCAAAGAGAAATGCGGGATGCTTTGTTATCCATGCAGGCTCTTTTAAAGGAAGGCCTTATTAACAGGGATTTTATGGCGGCAAATGATTCGACCATTGGTGAATATATAGCCAATGGACAGGTTGGAATATTTTGGGGGTATAATTGGGTTACTTCTACCTCTCTGCATGCCCTCGATTTGAATGAACCCTCCAATAAATGGGCATACCTTTATCCGCCATCGGTAAAAGGGCAAAATAATCTGGCCCAGGCTAATTTATCAGTACCTCCGCGTATTTTTGTCAGCAACAAATCCAAATACCCGGAAGCGGCAATTAAAATGGCTAATCTGGCTCAAAAATATGAATTGGAAAGGTCTGATTATGTTATGGAAGGGGATGTAAGGCCGAATAAATTTAACCCCTGGGATCAGGTTATAGCTTATGCAGAACCTACCGTTACCCAGGCGTATGCTATCCTGGATGCCGAAAGAACCGGAAGGATGAATCCTGAATATATCCGGAAATACGGCGGCACGGATACAATTTATGAAAGTTACAAAAAAGCAAAGGAAACCGGCGATCCGGACTTAAAGTGGTATCTTAACACATGGGGCGAGGGTTCAAGCCTTATGGTCGGGTATAACGCAGTTCAGCAAAAGAAGCTGCTTACTACCGCTTACCTTGGACTCCCTACCGATACGCAGTCGTTACTGGGAAGTACCATTGGTACGGAATTGCAAGTTGCCATGACAGAGGTAATTACCGGGGCCGATATTTCCGTGTTTGACCGGGCTGTGCAGAAATGGCTGAATGACGGCGGCCAGAAAATTACCGATGAAGTTAATCAGTGGTACAAGGCAAACAAGAAATAAGTAAGGGGGCCGGAAATTGAAGCAGCAGATACAACATAAAAAGAAATTTCCGGTCCTTTTACAGAGGGAAGGCGCACCGCACGTCATGCTTCTTTTGCCCGTTCTCCTGGTTTTTGTGTACCGTTACCTGCCCATGCCCGGTATACTCCTTGCCTTCAATTCATATAAACCCCGGCTGGGTATATTCGGGTCTCCCTGGGTGGGCCTCGATAATTTCCGCCTCCTTTTGGGTATGTCGGGTTTTATCGCCTCCATAAAAAACACCCTTATCATCGCATCAGGGAAAATAATTATGGGAATACTGGTACCGGTGTGCTTTTCCCTGATGCTTAATGAAATAAATCAGCCCCCACTTAAAAGAGTTATTCAGACTATCGTGTATCTTCCCCATTTTATTTCATGGGTGTTACTGGCAGGGATTATTACCAGAATTTTAAACCCGTACGGCGTCGTTAATCAGTTTTTAATTACCATGGGTATGGAGCCCCATATTTTTCTTGCGGATAAAAAAATATTTCCCGGACTAATGGTTTTTCTTGACGTTTGGAAAGGATTCGGGTACGGAAGCATTGTGTATCTGGCGGCAATTACCGGTATAGACCCAAACCTGTACGAGGCCGCATCCATAGACGGGGCCGGCCGCTGGCGGCAGACAATACATATTACCCTGCCGGGTCTTGCTCCCATGATTGTTCTTATGACCACCTTATCATTGGGAAGTATTCTCGACGGCGGTTTTGATCAAATATTCAACCTGTATTCACCCGTTGTATTATCCACCGGGGATATTATCGATACCTTTTTATACCGTATGGCCTTTGAAAATGCGCAGTTCAGCATTTCCACCGCCGCAGGCCTTTTCAAATCGGCAATCGGCTGTTTTCTGATTGTCCTTTCATATAAACTTGCGTATAAATTAACCGGGTACCGGGTATTTTAGGAGGTCTCTTTGCGCACCAGCACCAGCCGTAAGCTATTTCTCATTCTCAATACCGGCGCCTGTATTTTTATGGCATTGCTCTGTCTGGCTCCCCTGTTAAATGTACTGGCCACTTCTTTCAGCAGCAAGGAATCCATTATGGCAGGCAGGATAGGCTTTTTACCTGTCGGCTTTACCTTGGGCAATTATGCCTTTGTCATGAAGGATACTGCGTTCTTCACGGCCTTTGGAATATCCGTAATCAGGACTCTTCTTGCCCTTGTAGTTCAACTTGCCATGACCGTTCTTGCAGCGTACCCTATATCCCTGCGTAAAGACCATTTCCATGCCCGATCTTTTTATACCTGGTATTTTCTTGTAGCCATATTATTTTCCGGCGGCCTTGTTCCAACCTATCTTGTAGTCCGGGGAACCGGGTTAATAGACAGCATGTGGTCCTTAATACTGCCCGGCGCTGTGCCGCTTTTTTTTGTAATACTTATGCAGAATTACATGAAGTCCCTTCCCGATGAAATTCGTGAATCCGCCTCTATGGACGGGGCCGGGCATTGGATGATACTGGTGCGGATTATACTGCCGCTCTGCAAAGTCTCCATTGCGACCGTATCTCTTTTTATCATAGTAGGCAACTGGAATGCCTGGTACGACGGTATGCTTTACATTAACAATTTCAGAAAATTTCCCCTACAGACCTACCTCCGGACGGTTATAATAAAACCTGATTTAACGCTGAGTCAGGGAGCAGGGGACATATCCAGCCTGGCGATGATGGTGGCCTCCGGCGGCGCCGATGCCGCCAAAATCTTTATAGCCATGATTCCCATCTTTTTAATATATCCCTTCGCCCAAAAGCATTTTGTAAAAGGCATAGTCCTGGGCAGTGTAAAGGGGTAGATTATCTTGCGGGAGAACCGCCTTTTGAACATGGCTTAAACCCTCGGACGAACAGGCTGTTAATGTCCTTACGGCAATTCATTTTAATATCCGCAGAAATATCCCCTCTGCCATTGTCTATAACGACGGCGCCTTATCGCAATTACCTGACGATGTGGCGGTGGAAATACCCATAACGGCTGATGGAGACGGTGTCCATAAGCGGGTAGTCAGGAATATGCCCGACGGTATTATCGGGGCCTTGAATATGCAGGTATCGGCCCAGCGTCTCTCCGTCAAAGCGGCGGCCATGGGTTCCCGGGAAATTGCATTGCAGGCTCTTTTGTGTGATCCGGTGATAAACAGCACGGAAGCGGCGGTACATATTGTGGATGATCTCTTTGAGGTCAACAAACAGTACATCCGTAAGTGTATTTAAATTTTGAAAACAGATATCCGGCAGCAGCAGTCCCCGGAGCGGAAATTGTTTTAAATGGTATGATTTATACCACAAGGGTGACAAGAGAGCTGGACATAAATCACCGCTCCTGCTAGAGTTTATCCGTATTGGGGGGTTAATACTCTGCGGCTTGCCGCATTCTATGCGTATTAAAATACCTGTCCGGCAGCCTTTTTGGCTCTTAAAACAAGGCCGCAAATTTGATGGACTCATAAAAAGCCTCGGCAGCCGGACCCTGTGGGTCAGGCGGCTTGTGTCAGGCGATACGGTCGAAGCCCGGTCCCGAAAGCACATCCTTGTCTGGAACGGCGCCGCCAATGTCGCGGGAAACCTGGCGGGGGGCAATTTCCTCGTGGGCCTCTATGCGGTGATCCATGTGAGCGATCTGCTCCTGGGGACCCTTACCACCCTTATCCAGTTCTGCAACATCTTCCAGATACTGAGCCCCCTGCTCCTGGACCGGTTCAAGCGGAAAAAACAGATTCTCCTGATAACCCGGATCATCTACTATGTTTTTTTTATCATTGTCATCGGCGCCATACCCTTTGTCCCCGGTGATGACGGATTCCGGGTCGGCCTTCTTCTGACCGCTACCGTTTTCGCGAACCTGATCAATGCCCTGGCAGCGCCGGGCTATTCGGTCCTCCACATCCGCTCTATTCCCAATGATTTCCGGGCGGATTTTTTCTCAGTCCTTAATCTGTTAAACAGTGTCTGCGTCTATGTATTTATCCTGCTCTGCGGTTATGTGGTGGATTTTTTCCGGGATCGCGGGAGCCTCCTGGCGGGGATTACCGCGGTGCGGATCATCGCCCTCTGCTTTGCGGCCCTGGAAATTTATACCCATATCAATATCCATGAATTTGATGAACCTGAGGGGGAAAATAAGCATCCCCGGCTGAACCCCTTCCTTCCCCTGAAAAACAGGGAGTTTACCATCTGCACCCTCCTTACGGGGCTGAACAGTTTCTTCAGCAATATTCCGGGGATGTACTACAGCTCCTATCTGGTGAATGATGTGGTCGCCCCTTTCAGGTTCCTGGGCTTTGTTACCTTTCTTTCGGTTCCCATCATGATACTGGTGATCCCCATCTGGAACCACGTCATCAGGAAGATTTCCTGGTTCCGCACCATTTCCATCGGCTTCCTGCTCCTTTCCGGCCATTACTTTATCCTGCCCTTTGTGAGCCGGGGGAATTATATGTACCTGTACACCCTCTCAATGATCTATTATTTTTCGATAGTCCCCGGGGTGAACATCGTTTCCGCCAACCTGCCCTACTACCGGCTCCCTGAGGGCGGGCGGACTACCTTTCTGGCCTTTTATACCAGTTTTAACAGCTTTATGGCCATGCTGGGTCTTTTTTGCGGGAGCATCTTTATCGCCAGGACCGGCGCCCTGCGCCTGACCCTTTTCGGCTGGTCCATGCAGAACAAGCAGTACATGATGATTATTACCGGCGTTCTGCTTTTCTGCCTGGGGCTGATGTATCACTTTATTGCGAAAAAAGAAAAGGGGACGCTTTAAGGCGTCTTATGCAGTCCAGTCTTCAAGCAAAAGATCCGGTATCCGTTTAAATTCCCCGGTGTTATGGCTGACTAAAACACCATTATGTGCCATCACCGTAGCGGCGATGACAAGATCGTTTGGACCGATGACCATCCCGTTCTGTTCAAGATGTGCCCGAATAAGCGCGTATTTCCGGGCGGCGTCGTGATCAAAGGGGACAATTTCAAAGGGGGCAAAGAATTCTTCCCACATTTCGCGGGTTATTTGGGCGCCTTTTTCTACTCCGGTAAATATTTCCGCTTCCACAATCGAAGGTATTTTGATCTTGTCCGGAGAAGTCGTTGTCAATTTTTTGCTCAGCGGGGGATATCGGTTCCGTAAATAATACAGGCAGATATTTGAATCCAGAAAATACATTAAAAAGATCGGGCATGGAAATGGTCTTTACGCAGGGATATAGGGTACGCTGCAAGAACGGTCATGGCAAGTTGAACTACAAGGGCAAGAAGAGTCCTGATTACGGATATTCCAAAGGCCGTGAAG
>BOAU01000076.1 GCA_026002025.1 Spirochaetia bacterium
TTTGACTACTTCCCAAGGCGCCGTTATGCCTAATATGGCCTGATAAAAATCCTCTATTTTTTCTGGTTGGTTCATGCCTCATTATACTACTTTTTGGGGTTTTCCACTATATTCCCGGATGCCCCATAATTAATAAGATGTTGTCAATAACTATTTCTAACCATTCTATTTGAGGCTTCGTTTTATACAGTCATACTTATTTTCTTACATTATAAAGAATTATGAAATGTTATAAATGCTCATCCCGTTCGTATATAATATCCCTGAAGGTATTGGCATGAAACAGGATGATTGGCAGAATGAGCGGCTTCATTTACAAGAAACAGCTCAATGAGGAGATATGATGTATTTACTCGAATATAATAAGATGTCTGATACCTTGTCTTTTCAACATGAAGTGAAATCATTGGAATTTATCGGGACAATAGGCGAAATAGATATAACCTGTTGTACGAATTCTGTGGCAAGGGATAAAAAGCTTAAAAAAATGGGGAAACGTTTGTTTGCAGAATGGCCGCCTGTCGTACCACCTCCGCCCTTTAAGCTCAAACGAGCGAGAAGAAAAATTATCAGAGAACTTTCACAGAAGGAAATTGGCCGCTTATTAACCGCGGTTACCATTGATGATAAACCGGCAAAGAGCATAGTAACCGAAAACGACACCTTCATAGACGAATTGTTTGATTTGCTGCTTGATATATCTCTCAACTTCTATGGTGTTTTTGGTCAATTTTCCTTTATGGGAGTAGATGCTGATGGCAAAACAGGTTTTGATGATAGTGAAAGCGAAGAAAACATTCGATTAAATCAGGAATTTGGGCGTTTGAAATTAAAACTCGGGAAGCTGATGGATTTAATAAGGACCTTTACCGAAAATATATATGTCCATCCCGGTATTAGGTATCTATCAAAATATACTACGACAGAAGAAATAGACGAACAATTGAATAAAATAATCGAGCAGTACGCTAATTTGATTAAGATGGTACTCCCACAGTTCCGCCCGATAGTCGAAAGTCACTATCAAAACTTTATCCTTCTAATACGGATTCTTAATACTGCTATCGGTAAATATAATTTATCGTCAGTAGGGAAACAATTTCCGTTTCAACAATTGTAGGGGATATTGATAGGGTATACTACCCATACAGGAGGTACGATATGCTTTTGTCCGTGCTGTCCGTGTGGTCAGTGGTTTACATTCTTCTTAGGTTTATACAGTCCCCCCTATTTCCTTATACTACAAAGAATTACGCAATGTTATAAACGCTCTTCCTTTTAGTATATAGGTATCCATGGATTTTGAATTCGCAGCGCTGTTGAGTACCATGGCGGAAGAACAGGGTGCGGGCATTTTTGACAGCCCCTATCTCAGGACTGCGCTGGATGAATATACCCGGGGGGAATTTCAAAAGGAGTCGCGGCTCCTCCTCTTGTGTGTTGAGACAGGCTGCCACCGGCAGCTCCGCGATACCTCTGAGCCGCTTGATACCGCCCGTACCCTGGAACGTGAATTGCGGGAATCACTGTTTATTGAAGCAACGGCGGCGGCGGCAATCGTCAAGGCGCTTACCTTCGCCCTGCGTCCTGAATTGCGTGCCCGGAATGAGCAAAACACAAAGCCTGTCGAATCACAAAATTTTTCACCGAGAAAACCCATCGCGCATCCGGAAAGGGCTTTTATAAAAATCGAGGGAGGGATTTTTCTGATGGGCTCAGGTTCCACACCCGTTTTTATAAAACCTGTCAGGGTATCGTCCTTTTTTATGGGAAAATATGCGGTAACGCAGGCGGAATATGAAGACATCATGGGGGAAAACCCCAGTTACCACCTGGGGCCGGAACTGCCCGTGGAGGGGGTGATGTGGTACAAGGCGGTGGAATTCTGCAACTTCCGCAGTGAACGGGAAGGGCTTGCCCCGGTCTACGAAATAGATAAAAGCTATCTGGGGCCGCCCAGCCGGTACCGCTATGATAAATACGCATGGCGGGTACGCTGGAACCGGGAAGCCGGCGGGAACAGTAATACTGCGGGATACCGGCTCCCTACTTCCGCCGAGTGGGAGTATGCCTGCCGCGCAGGAACGCTGACGGACTACTACACCGGGGACACCATCACGGAGAAAGACGCCTGCATAAATTCGCTCAAGCCCATGCCGGTGGGGAGCTTCCCGCCCAACCCCTGGGGCCTCTGCGATATGCACGGGAACGTGAGCGAATGGTGCTGGGATTACCGGTGGGAGAGACAGTCCCGTGAGACAGAAGAGCAGGAAGCAGTCGATCCCACGGGACCGGATGAGGGGTTTTGCCGTGTCTACCGGGGCGGCTCCTTTTGTTCGATTCCCGATCGTTACGATGATCTTCATTCCATGGCGGCGAGAGATCAAATGCCCTATCCATGGTTTGTTCCCTATATCGGCCCCATCGGAATCCGCCTGGTCCGGGGGGGTGATTATGCGTAGATATGATCCCTTTGCCCACCTGGTAACGATACTGTCGGAGGAACAGGGGCGGGATATTTTTACCGGCAAGCGGCTCAAAGCCCTGCTGGAAGATTACGCCAAAGGGGAATGGCGGAATGAAATCCGGCTGCTCCTGCGGGTGATTGATTCGGGGGTCTGCAAGGAACTATGGGAAGCAGAGGCCGATAGTAAAACTGATACAGCGGGGATGGCGTGGAAGCTTACGGCGGAATACGGTATAGAGGGCGGCACGGCACGGCGCATGGTGGGGATACTTTCCCTGGCCCTGCGGGGGGAATGTGAGCGGGATACGGAAATCACTATCATCCCGGATGCGCCTGAGGAATCCGCCGTGCCTAAAATAATTACGGATGGTTTTGTATTCATTCGGGGAGGAGGAACTGTTTTCGGGAGGCGTTCCCAACAGATTAAGCTGGCGTCATTCTATATGGCGCGGTTCGCGGTAACCCAGGATGAATTCCGGGATGTGATGGGCTATAACCCCAGTTATATCAGAGGCGGGGATCTGCCGGTAGAATCGGTGAGCTGGTATGAGGCGGTGGAATACTGTAACTACCGCAGTGAACGGGATGGAATCTTTCCATATTACTACATAGACAAGAACCCTGCTCTCCGGGCTAAGCCAGACTATTACGATTACGATTATTATGCAGCCGATCCCCTCAAATGGCTGATCACGGTGAACAATCGCTCCAAGGGGTTCCGGCTCCCCACGGAAGCCGAGTGGGAATATGCCTGCCGCGCAGGAACACTAACGGACTATTATACCGGCAATCGTCTAAGGCCGGAAGACGCTTGTTTTAAGCAGGAACGGCCCATGCCGGTAGGATCCTATCCTCCCAATCCCTGGGGGCTCTACGATATGCACGGGAATATAGGTGAATGGTGTTGGGATAACTACGATGGGCTTTATGCCTACCGCGGCGGCGCTTATTGCCAGTCCTCTAATCAGGCCCGCGCATGGGGGCCGGGAAGTCCCACACATCCCTGGCGCAAAGGGTATCTGGGGCCATACGGAATACGGCTGGTTCGTTCAAAATTGTAATTTATTTTTTTTTGATAGAGGAGGAATTTCTATGGCGGATTTACAAAAAGGACTTACCCTGCAAACACGGGCAAGCAAGACCGTGAAGGTGGGGGAAAAGTTAGGCGAAGGGGGACAGGGCGCCGTGTACCGGGTGAACTATAACGGCAAGCCCAAGGCGCTCAAATGGTACACCGGGAAAAATCTAAAAAGCCCGGTCAAGTTTTATGAGAACCTGGAAAACAATATCAGGAAGGGCGCGCCCAATGGGTCTTTCCTCTGGCCCATGGACATCACCGAAAAAACAAAGGACGGCGGCTTTGGGTACATCATGGAACTGCGGCCTCCGGAGTACAAGGACTTTTCCCTGTTCCTTCTGGCTAAGGAAAAATACGCAAGCGTCACCGCCCTGGTTAACACCGCCCTCAACATTACTGCGGCGTTCCGGGAACTCCACAACAAGGGCTACAGTTACCAGGATTTGAACGACGGGAACTTTTTCGTCAATCCAAAAACCGGGGATGTGCTGATCTGCGATAATGACAATGTGGCGGAGTACGGCAAGAATTTAGGCATCGCCGGGAAGTGCCGCTACATAGCGCCGGAAATTGTTCTTGGCCGGGCGCTTCCCGGTATCCACACGGACAAATTTTCCCTGGCGGTTGTACTGTTCCTGCTGCTCATCAACAACCATCCTTTGGAGGGTAAAAAAGCCTATCCTCCCTGTATGACCGAGGAGATCGAACTGAAAATTTACGGATCGGAACCGCTCTTTATTTTCGATCCCGATGATAACTCCAATGCTCCGGTACCGGGGATCAACAACAACGCTATTGTCCGCTGGCCCCTGTACCCCTCTTATGTGCGGGATAAATTCATCGAGGCTTTCAGTAAAACGGCCTTTACGGATCCATCCTACCGGGTAATTGAAAAAGAATGGCTGCGAACCTTTATCCGCCTTCGGGGAGAGATCTACAAATGTGACTGCGGCGAAGTTTTTTTCGCCGACCCGGTGAATCCCCTTACCTGCCCTCAATGCGGGAAGGAACATACATTTGCAGGGTATATCAGCACCGGCAAATACAATCTGGCTATCCACCGGCGGACTAAACTCTACGATTGCCACACCGACGCCGATTCCGACGACTATGGCGCTCTTAGCGCAGAAGTGGTATTCAACGAACAGACCGGCGCGCTGGAATTGAAAAACCGGTCAAAAAAATCATGGCTGGTTATGGACAGTACGGGCAAACAATTTTCCCGGGGGCCGGGGAAAGCAGCGCCGCTGTCACAGGGAACCCGTATTGTGTTTGGCAACATAACCGCTGTGGTTATGTAATTATATTTAAGGAGAATGATATGTCACTAAATGATGCGATAGAGGCCATCCCGCGAAAAACCATGGTGCTCTTTTTTATGGTCGATACTTCGGGGAGTATGAGCGGTTCCAAGATCGGCGCGCTCAATGCCGCCATTGAGGAGGTGATCCCCGAATTGCGCACCCTTTCCGCCGCCAACGCGGACGCGCAAATCAAGATCGCCGCCCTGGAATTTTCTTCCGGTTCCCGTTGGATTACTAGCAGCGGCCCGGTTAACGTGGACGATTTCCGCTGGCAGTATCTGGACGCCGGGGGAGTTACCGAGTTGGGGGATGCCTGCAAAAAACTGAACGAGAAACTTTCCACCAAAGCCTTCATGCAGGAAGCCACCGGGTCCTTCGCCCCGGCGCTGTTTCTCCTTTCTGACGGAGAACCCACCGACGATTTTGACGGCGGGCTGGAAGAATTGAAAAAGAACAACTGGTACAAGAAGGGTATCAAGGTTGCGGTTGCCATCGGTGATGACGCGGACAAACAGACCCTGGCAAAATTCACCGGCGGTATGGAGTCGGTGTTAGAGGTTCATTCGGCGTTGATGCTGCGAAAGATGATCCGGTTTGTCAGCGTCCGTGCCTCGGAGGTGGCCAGCAAGAGTGTGCAGGCCGGGGCTTTCGGGACGGCGGCAGCTGTCGTCCCAAAGCAGACAGATTCGGAAAATCCGGGGACAACGAACAGTCCCGCATCCCCTGCGCAAATTCCAGCGGGAACCGCAGCGGCGGCGGCAGGCGCGGGGCCATCCATCAAACAGCAAGCCCTTAACACTCAGCTCCAGACAATAGCCGCTGATGCGTCCGCTAATGCGTCCGCTAATGCGGCCGCAAATGCGGATGACGAATGGTAAGCGGAGGACGCGATGTACGAATCATTTAGCAGTTATACGGTGGGTTCAAACCATGTGCGGCTTAATAAACCATGCCAGGATTTTGCTCTTCACGTTTCCAGGGAAGGTATGCAGTTTGCCATTGTGGCGGATGGTCATGGAAGTGAAGCCTGTTTCAGAAGCGGTCGGGGCGCGCAGTTTGCGGCGCATTGCGCTGCCCATTGCATCACAGAATTCGTGGAAACTTTGAAAGCAAGGGAAATGACCCTTGAGGATATCGAAGCGGATCATGAAACGCTCCTTCGGAAACTTGAAAAAAGCATCATTGCCTTTTGGCATGAGATGGTGGAGGCGGATTATACAGAAGAACCATTCACCACAGAGGAACTTGAAAAGGCAGGTGTGGAGCCTTTGGCGTTCCAATCTCCCTCACACTTCTACGGGACTACCCTCATCGCGGTGGCGGCGGTGGAATCATACTGGTTTGGTCTGCATATCGGAGACGGTAAATGTGTCGCCATAGACAGAAGGGGAATCTGTACCGAACCTATCCCCTGGGATGATACCTGTTTTCTCAACGTCACCACTTCCCTCTGCGACAATGATGCCGCGGAAAAATTCCGGCATTATTTCAGCCGGGATATCCCCGCTGCGGTTTTTATCGGTAGTGACGGTGTGGACGATTCCTACCCGGTGAACAATAACGGGAAACATCTGAGCCGCCTCTATAAAACCATTGCGGAAAATTTCGCCGGTTCCGGCTTTGCCGCAGGGCAGGATCAGCTTTCGGAATTTCTTCCTATTCTTAGCAAAAAGGGGAGCGGGGATGATGTTTCCATCGCGGGGCTCATTGATATGGATGCGGTGCAGTGTCTTTTCACAAGGAGTAAGGCATGGCAAAGTGCTTGAACTTTTCCCTGGGCGGCGTTGTTCATTCCGCAACGCCGGTTAAGGTTGACCGGAAAAAACTCTACGGCTGGAGTGAAACAAAGGCGTTTGACGAGGAGGGTCATGAATGTATGCTGGCCTCCACGGATGAAAGCGGTTCGGTAATCATTCCCAAAGGGGAGCGGGTCTGGGAATCGTTTCCCCGGATATGCAGTGGGTGGAACGGAGCAGCCTCAAGGCGGTAAAGAGTGACGGCAGTGATGCGGAACTGCTTGAATCAAGCTATAACATGGTTATCAAACTTGATAGAACCGTAAGCGCCGAGGAATTTCTGGATCACCGGATAACCGCGTTCTATCATCTGGAAGGCGATCCGGCTTTTGCAAAAATCATAGGGGATGCTATCTATACCTTTACCTACAATTACCGTGCAGGTTATGAAGGAAGTCCCGCTTTTCTGCTGGTCAGCGAAGGTCAACCCTTTATGTTGACCGGTTATGAATGCGGGTTTGAAATGCTCTCACTTAATCAGAGCGGCGAAATTGACCGTGAGGATGATGAAATCGAAGAGGATGATGATAGCGATACTGATATTGATTTCTCAATGTTTTAAGGGGGAAGGCCGTGCGCGGGATAAATATAGCCAATGAAAACAAACGGGATGCAAAGGTTGGGTTTGAGGTCCGTGCAAAAAAGCCGACCATAACCATGCAGTTAAGCGACGGCAGGGAACGGCGGAATATCAAATTTATCAAGACCACAAGCGGTATCACTTCGCTGGTAAAAAAATATGGCGATATGCGCGCGGCGGGGAATGCGATTATTTCAGATGATCCCGAACTGGATATTGAAGCAGCCGGAAAAATTATTACAAAAACCCGCAAGCTCTATGTTTCAGACGAAAACACCGCGGCGTACCGGGTGAATATGGTTCAGATTCTGTATAACCCCGATGGTACGGAAAAGGAGCGGCGCGATGCGTCAAAGGCCGTCTCCAACATTGCCGCCGATATTCCCGTCAAATGGAGCGGCCGGGAATTTCCCAAGGCGGAGGCCCTGCGCAAATTCGTGTTTACCAAAAAATATCAGCTCCGGCATACTTCGGGGATAACCTTTGATTTTTTGTATGATATGGCGAAACAGCTCCATGAGCATGATGCCCTGATGTTTGTGGGAGGCGGAAGGAAGGGAAACGAACCCATTGTTTTAAGCGTAGGCGGTGAGCCCTACCGGGGGTTTCTTGAGGGACGTATCGACGGTGGCCGGTATTGCCTTATTCTGCATTTGACCGATATGGAATTAAGGAGTCTCTGATGTCACTGCTCGCCGCCGCGCCGGTTCCTCAAAAAACAGTGCCCGTCTTTATTGTGCTGGATTTGCCGGCGCCATTATCCGCAATTAAAGCTGAAACACTCAATGCCGCCATATCGGAATTAGCCCTGGCCTTCGCACAGGATAAACGATCGGGGGTAGTTTTTAAAATCGCAGTATTACTATCATCATCCCAATGGATTACCCCTGACGGCCCGATTCCCGCATCAGATTTTATAGGGAAACCTCTCAACGGTACCACCGGCGGCGATCTTGCTACCTGCCTCGGAGAATTGAATGGGAAACTTTCCCGGAAAACCTTTATGCGCGACCCGGGTAGTTTTCCGCCGCTTATCATGTTGATACGAGGCTTTGCTAATGGGATTCCGGCGGAGGATTACAAAAACGCGCTTTCCGCTTTACAGAAAAATAACTGGTTTAAAAGCGCCCTCAAACTGGACTTTGTTCTTGGAAAAAACCCGGACAAAACAGCGCTTGAAGATTTTTTAGGCCCCTTGTACGCATCCGTACCTGAAAAGTTCAAAGAGCTTGTATTGTTTGCCGGCAATGCTGCGGCGGATCTTACTGCGGGGGGACTGCGTATTGATACCGCAAATGCAGAAATACCTTCCCGGCAGCATCGCCTCAATATCCTGCTTAAAGAATTTTGTGCGCAAACGAATATGCCCGCAGATGATACTGCGTATTGGGAAGGGGCTGTCAATACCGGTAACGTCGCCTTGGCTGCCCGTGCCGTTGCGTATAAAAGTACCATTGCTAAAAGTTTTATTTCTCTGAGCCCCAATCAAATTGACGATCACCTTGGCGGCGCCCATTACTATGTCACCCGTAAATACGATGGCGAACTTGCGGTTTTATTCTGGAACGGCACGGATTGTATTGCCATAAACTCAGGCGGAAAGACCTATCCTTTTCTTGCCTGTATTGGACAAGCCGCAGAGATGCTAAAGGCGGCGGGGAGCCGGGCGGCGGTAATTGCCGCAGAATTGTATGCCGATGAAAGCAAGGGGCGTACACGGGTAAGTGATGTCATCGCCGCCCTGGCCGATCCCGTCCAGGGGGCCGCACTACATCTTGCGCCTTTTGACATTATCAGTCTGGATGGCGCGGAATTTCGTCCAAATGTATATGCCGATACCCATCGAAAATTACGGGAACTGTTCCATGATAATTTGTACTGCGCGCCGGTGCGGTTTGCGGAGGCAGGTTCCAGAGCAGAACTGAAACAGCTTTTTTTATCCTGGGTTGAAAAAGAAGACGGCGAAGGGCTGGTGATACACAGCGAATTGCCCATGGTTTACAAAATAAAACCCCGGCTTTCCATTGACGCGGCGGTGGTCGGCTTTTCCGAAGGTACCGGAGAAACCGCAGGACAGGTGCGGACACTCCTCTATGCGCTTATGACCGAAGACGGCGCATTCCAGATCATAGGCCGGACAGGCAATGGATTGAACGCAGAACAGAAAAAGGATCTTTACCCCCGTCTCCTTGCAATGGAGATACCATCAAACTATATCGAAACCGATTCTAACCATGTGGCGTTCCACCTGATCCGCCCCGGCCTGGTTGTGGAACTTTCCGTTAATGATGTGTTGACGGAAAATTCCTCCGGGCCGATTATGAACCCCCTTCTTGTATATAAGGAGGATGATGGATCGTTCCGCCGTATCGGCAATGT
>BOAU01000077.1 GCA_026002025.1 Spirochaetia bacterium
TCCCCTTGTCTTGGAAACAGGCGTAAAGGACGTAAAGGCCTATGCCCGGAAAAAGGATGTCATCGTGGAAAGCGCCTTTGATGATACCCTGGCGGCTGCACCCGGGGAAGCCGCCAAAGAACCCGCTTCCGCGGGGGAGGGCCCTTCCCTGGAAGCGGGGCTTTGTCCTGAAGCATATTCACTTTCCCTGCGGACAGTGCTCTTTCCGCTCTATCCCCGTTTAAGTTCCGCGGAAGTGGAACGGATATCAAAGCTTATTCTTACCCTTCCGTAACAGGGTGACCATGGCCAAACTCAACCGGGCGCTGCTATTCATAAATCTTCACAAGTCGGATGCCAAAGCCATTGCGGAGGAAATTCGCATTGAACTGGAAAGGCAGAATATCGGGACCCGGTTTTTTACCTTTGAAGAAAAATGTGACTTTAAGCAGGACGGCCCCTATGATGCGGCGTTCAGCCTGGGGGGGGATGGTACGGTGCTTTACGCTGCCCGGGCCATGGCGCCTCTGGGGGTCCCCATTATTCCGGTTAATTTGGGTACCCTTGGTTTTATTGCAGCGGTACCTCCCGATGAATGGAAAACGACCTTTGAAAAGTGGCAGCAGGGGAAGGCGGCAGTTTCCCGGCGTTTCATGCTGGACGTAAGTGTGGAGCGGGGGGGAAGTATACGCGCCCTGGGTCCCTGTCTGAATGACACGGTTATTTCAGCATCGGGGATAGCGAAGATCATCAGGCTCAATGTGGAGTCGGAACTGCCTGTTGGTGAAAATGTGACGGGGACACCGGGAATTGAGCCTTCACTTGAATACATCAGGCTGGGGCAGTACCGTTCCGACGGCCTTATCGTGGCAACCCCCACGGGGTCCACCGCCTATTCGGTGGCGGCCGGGGGGCCTATTCTTGAGCCGGAAATGGAAGCGATCATCATCAACCCCATCTGCCCCTTTACCCTGTCGAACCGGCCCATTGTGCTGCCCTCAAAGGAAACGGTGATCGTGGAAGTGGAAAAGGAACAGCGCAGCGGGGTGCTCCTCACCATGGACGGCCAGGTTACCCAGGCCCTGGAGCCGGGGGACAGGATTTTCCTCCGGGAGGCCCCTTACCAGGCCCTGCTGGTCGCGTCCGGCCGCATCGCCTTTTACAAGGCCCTCCGCACAAAACTTTCCTGGTCAGGGGTTATGGGGGAAAATCGTGCTTGAAGAACTGAGCATCAGAAACTATGCCCTCATCGACAGCATATCCATTTCCTTTGAGGATGGATTTAACGTGCTTACCGGGGAGACCGGGGCGGGGAAATCCATCATTGTGGGCTCTTTAAGTTTTCTCATGGGCGCCAAGGCCGATACGGACGTTATCAGGACCGGTACGGAAGAGGCGAGTGTCACAGCGGTCATTGCCATTGGGGAAAAAAGCAGCGAGGCCCTGGAATGGCTGGCAACGCGGGACATCAGTTCCGAAGATGGCCGGATCATCGTGCGGCGGAATATCAAAACTTCGGGCCGCAGTTCCATTTATATACAGGATGTGCCGGTAACCCGGACGGACCTGGCGGAATTTATGGCCCTGATCTTTGACATCCACGGCCAGCATAACCATGAATCCCTGCTCCGCAAGGAAAGCCACCGGCGGTACCTCGACCGCTTCGCCGGCCTTGAGGAAGAGACCGCCCAATTTAACCGGGTTTTCCTTGAACTTGCGGAAAAGAAACGGAATCTGGAAAATTCCCTCGGTTCCGAACGAGATCGGGCGGAGTGGCTTGAAATTTTAAGTTATGCGGTTGAGGAAATTGACAAGGCCGCCCCCAAAAGCGGGGAAAGCCGGGAACTGGAAAGCGAGGCCCAGCGGCTGGGGGATTTTGAGCGTCTTGCGGAGCAGGTGAACAGCGCCGCCGCCAGCCTCTACGATGGTGAAACTTCGGCCCTGAGCCTTGCACGGCGTGCCCGTAACGCCCTGGACGCCGCAGCCGCTATCGACACTTCTTTGGCGGGAATTCAGAAACGGCTTGATGATCTTTATTTTGAGGCTGAGGATATTGCCGAAGAATTCCGCTCCTACCGGGATAACCTTACCTACGACCCGGAACGGCTTGAGGAAGTGGAGGAACGGCTCGCCCTCCTGTACCGGTTGAAGAAGAAATACATTGGTAAGGCGGGCGGAAGTTCCGCTGCTGCGGGAAGCGACGAAGACGCGATCCTTGCCTACCGCACCCAGGCGGCGGATGAAATTGAGGCCCTTTCCGGCCTTGGGGAAAACCGGGAAAAACTCCGATCCGATATTGCGACCCTGGAAAAAGATATTGCTGTCCGTGCGGCGGCCATCGGGGCAAAACGAAAAACCGGGGCGCTGAAACTGGGGGAACGGATCACCGGAATCCTCTCCCATTTGGGAATGCCCAATGCCCGGTTTTCCGCGGCCGTTTTGCCCAAGGGCCAAAATTCCGGCGGCGCCCTGGTCTGCGGCCCCTGGGGGGCGGAGGATGTGGAATTTCTTATCTCCGCAAATACCGGGGAGCCCCTGAAGGACCTTGCCCGTATTGCCAGCGGGGGAGAACTTTCACGGGTGATGTTGGCTATCAAGACCGTGCTTGCAGGCGCCAATGCGGCGGGCAATGACGCATCCCCGGAAACTCTGGTATTTGACGAGATCGATACGGGAATTGGGGGGGAAGTGGCCCTTGCGGTTGGGGAATATCTGGTTAAAATCGGCGGGCTTAAACAGATTTTTTGTGTTACCCATCTTGCCAGTATCGCGGTTAGGGCTGATAATCATCTAAGGGTAGAAAAAAAAGTTGTCGGCGGCGCTCATTCCGTGGGGAGCCGGACCCTTACGCAGGTTTCTGCCCTTGGGGGCGAGGAACGGCGGCAGGAGATCGCCCGGATGCTGGCGGGGGATGCGGGGAAAGCCGCCCTTGCCCATGCGGATGAATTACTGTCAAAGTATGGAACATCCAACGACCCCGGAAAAGGCAAATAATGGCAAAGATTACCGATGGGGATCGTCAGCTCTATCAAAAGAAAATTCAGCCCTACCTGTCAACGGTTGAGACCATCCTCAAAGAGGAAACCGCTGTTCTTTTGGAGATAAAAATCAATCTTGATACGGCGGGCCTTAACCGGTTTGCGCTGGCGGATAAAATGCTGGACCTTGCTTCAAATTTTATTATCCAAAACGGGGTTTCCCTATCGGTATTGCAGGTGAGGAATGAAGACGCCCTGAATGAGGCGCGGAAGTACCTGTACAAAAGTGTGACATATCTGGAAGAGATTGTGGGCAGCCTGGTGGACGCGTCCTTTTATGAGTACGAGGAACAGCTTGCCGCCATAGCGTCAATCGATCAGGGGCGGCGTTATTTTCTGGTACGGAAAATGGGTCTTGCGGTTCAGCTTTTGGAAAATGCCTATGGCGCCGATGCCAAATGGAAATGGTCCTTTGTGGAGCTTGAAGGCCGTTATGCCGCGGCGGCAAAGAATATTTTTGACCTTAAAAAAGCCGGGGTCAACCGGGACCCCCGCGCAGCGGATTATGAACCCACCATGTACCATCTGGCGCTGATCAAAAAGCTGTTTATGCAGGCGGCGGATCGTTACCGGCAAAAATATGAGGTTTCCTCCAACCAGATTGATGATTTTAAGCAGGGCGTCCTTTTTCTTTCCGGCCTTATGCGGCTCCTGACGGTTTTGGGAGATCGGAATGAGGTTGAAGCGCTCAAAAAGAAAATTGATACCTGGTCCGCCAAGCTGGATGCAGATGAAAAGAAGCAGGCCGAAATGGCCGCAAAAAGAAAATAATGTCCGATAAAAAAACACCGGAAAAAAAAGAGAATAAACCCCAGAAGCCCGAGACATCTGAGACGCCTCAGGCATCCCTGCGTGAATTTCGTACCCTGCTGCCCTACCTTTCCCGGTACTGCGGCCGTTATATTTTAGGCTTCCTCTGCCTTATCATAGTGGACGCGGCCCAGGTCATCATCCCCCAGTTTATTGCCCGGGCGGTGGACCTGGTCAGTTCCGGGAAAGCGGACATGAGGCGCATCCTCTTTCTGGGTTTGTATATGATAGGGGTGATGGCCGTTATTTCCGCGGGCCGTTTTTTGTGGCGCTACTTTATCCACGGTTCTTCCCGGCGGATCGAAACGGAAATGCGGGAGCATCTCTTCGATCATCTTTTGACCTTGTCCTACGACTACTATCAGAAAAACAAAATCGGCGATTTGATGGCGCGGTCCATCAACGATCTTAACGCGGTGC
The DNA here is from genome assembly GCA_026002025.1 of Spirochaetia bacterium. Next base: position 4,248 of record BOAU01000077.1, read on the forward strand.
GTATGTCCATCGGGATGGGCCTGGTTGCCCTGGTGGATTTTATTGTCATGGCTGTTTCAATTTTGGTGATTATTTTCATACAAGACGCCCGGACTGCCCTGTTTGCGGTGATCCCCCTGCCGCTGATTACCCTTTTGATTTTGATCTTCGGCAATACCGTGGGGAAGATGTTTCTCCGCGCCCAGGAAACCTATTCTGCCATGAGTGACACGGTACAGGAAACCTTCGCCGGTATCCGGGTGATAAAGTCCTTTGTGAATGAGTGGTGGTTCATCAAAAAATTCGCCGACACCAACGACGATTACCGGGACGCCAACATGGACCTTACTAAACTCTTCGGCTTTTTTTTCCCGCTGGTCTCGTTTCTTTCGGGTCTTACCACACTGATACTGCTCCTTGTCGGTGGCATCCGCGTGGTGGAGGGCTACATGAGCCCCGGCGGCCTTGTGGCCCTTTTCCGCTATTTACAAATGCTGATATGGCCCCTGATGGGCGCGGGCTTTATGGTGAACATGATCCAGCGAGGGGCGGTAAGCCTTAAGCGGATCAATGAGGTATTGCAGACCGTGCCCTCCATTATGTCACCGGTAAATCCCAGGACGTCTTCGGATTTTTCAGATACCCACAGTAATACTGTGCCCGCAATTGAAATAAGCGGTCTCTCCTTTGCCTATGAGGGGGGCGGAGGAGGATTAAGCGATATCAGTCTGGGTGTTCCGCAGGGCTCCATGCTGGGGATCATGGGCCGCACCGGATCGGGAAAATCAACCTTGATAAAAACCCTTACCCGGACCATTGATCCCCCGGCGGGGACGGTGAAGATCTTCGGCCTTGATGTCCGCGAGTGGGATCTGTCGCAGCTGCGGGGCCTTTTTGGGGTGACCCCCCAGGACAGCTACCTCTTTTCCGATTCCATCAAACAGAATATCGGCTATGGACTTGCGGAGCCCGCAGAATCACTGTTGAAGAAGGCGGCAGAAACAGCGGCCCTGGAAAATGATTTTGAGAGTTTTAATCAGGGATGGGACACCCTTATCGGTGAGCGGGGGCTTACCCTTTCCGGCGGCCAGAAACAGCGGGTGGCCATTGCCCGCTCCCTCATCCTGTACCCTGAAATTCTGATCCTGGACGATTCCCTTTCCGCTGTGGACGCGGAAACGGAAAAACGGATATTGACGGGGCTTCTTAAAGAACGGCAGGGCAAAACCACCATTGTTATTTCCCATCGGGTCTCCACCCTGCGGAACGCCGACAGGATCGCCGTTCTTGACAAGGGCAGGCTTTGCGAATACGGCAGCCCCCGTGAATTGGCCGGTCTGCCCGGCGGTTTCTATGCCCGCATGGCGGCACTGCAGCACTTAGACGAGAATACGTCTATTGATGAGACGTCTATAGATGAATCGTCCACGGACGAGGGGACCGGCAATGGCTGATTATTTCGAGACCGACGATGTCACCAAGGGTTACGACGGGAGCCTGATGCTGCGGATACTCTCCTGGCTCAAACCTTACCGGACCCTGGTTGTTACCACGATCATTGCTTTACTCGTTTCCACTCTTGGGGAACTCTATATTCCGATCCTTCAGCAGCAGGTTATTGACGGGGCTATTTTGGCCCGGTTTCTTTGTTTGAAGAATTTAACCACAGAGGACACAGAGGGAGCACAGAGTCCACAGAGAAGAAAAGAAGATATGGATACTCCTCTTCCCTCTGTGCCCTCCGTGTTAAACTCTGTGTCCTCTGTGGTTATTTCTTCCGAGTCACAGCTTACCCTGAAAGATCTTACCGCGAAGAAGGGCGCCATTAGAATTGGGGACCGGCTTTTTATTCCGCAGAATCAGGATGTGAAAATTTCTGCCAGGGCCGAAACTGAGCTTAAGGCCGCTGGCATTCTGGAAGAGACCGAATGGTATGCCTTTAAGATGAAAGAAAACAGTAATGTTGTTAAGTTCATAGAAGATCATGAAACATTGTTCCTGCGAGGAGAAAAGCAAGGGGAATGGATTGCGGCGGCTATCAAAAAAACGGATCTTGCCGCGCTGGATGCAAAAGAAATTGCCCTTATCCGATCCGCCGATATTTCCGCCATAAAGCGGGGAGCGGTGATATTTTTAGTAACACTGTTTCTGGTGTTTGCCTTCACCTTTGTCCAGACCTGGACCACCAACCTGATGGGTCAGCGGGTGATGAAGGATATCCGGCTCGCGCTTTTCAAAAAGACCGCGTCCCAGTCCACAGCGTTTCTGTCACGGCACCCGGTGGGCCGCATTGTAACCCGGCTCACCGGGGATGTGGAAACGATCAACGAATTTTTTACCTCCGTCCTGGTGGCCTTCCTCAAGGATCTTTCGATCATGATAGGGGTGCTGATCACCCTGTTTATCCTTTCGCCCGCTCTGGCCCTGGTGGTCATCATCATCCTGCCGCCGGTGTTGGCCATCACCCTGATAAGCCGTGTCAAGGCGCGGGACGCCTTCCGCCGCCAGCGCACCGCGTCATCCCGGGTGTACGCCTACCTTGCGGAACGGCTTGCGGGGATGCAGGTGGTTCAGCTTTTCCGGGGGGAAAAGAAGAGCCGCCGGGAATTTGCCGAGCGGAATGGGGAACTGCTTGATGCAAACCTGGGGGAAATGTACGTGTTCGCCATCTTCCGCCCCATCGTGGAATGGCTTGCGACTTTTACTGCCGCCGCGGTGATCGTGGTGGGGAGCAGCATGGTGCTGTCCCTCTCCCTTTCCCTGGGGGTGCTTATCGCCTTTATCAACCTGGTACAGATGTTCTACGCGCCGGTGACGGATATCGCGGAAAAGTATACCCTCCTGCAATCCGCCATGGCCGGAAGTGAGCGGGTCTTCGCCCTCCTCGACACGGAAGAGCATATTCCCAACGAAGGGAAGCATTCGATTGAAGGGATGGTACGGGGTCATATCGAATTTGATGATGTGCATTTTTCTTATAAAACCGGGGAAGAAATTCTGAAGGGCCTCAGTTTTACGGTGAACCCCGGCGAGACCGCCGCCATTGTGGGCTATACCGGGGCGGGAAAAACCACCATCACCAATGTGCTTGCCCGGCTCTGGGATATTGATTCAGGGGTGATACGGCTGGACGGAATTCCGGTAAAGGATATCCCCCTGGACGAGCTGCGCCGCTCCGTGCTGCCGGTTTTACAAGATGTGTTTCTATTTTCCGGTACCGTGGCGGACAATATCAGGCTGGGGCTGTCCATTACGGATGACGAGGTGATCGAAGCCGCAAAGGCGGTCCACGCCGATGAATTTATTTCCCGGCTTCCCGAGGGCTACCGGACCCTGCTCTCCGAAGGGGCAACCAACATTTCTTCCGGCCAGCGGCAGCTTATCAGCTTTGCCCGGGTCATCGCCCATAATCCCGCGATTGTGATCCTTGACGAGGCAACCAGTTCCATCGACACCGAAACCGAACACCTGATACAGCTGGGGATGCAGCGGGTCCTTGCGGGGCGGACATCCATCGTTATTGCCCACCGGCTAAGCACCATCCGCAACGCCGATCGCATCCTGGTGCTTTCAGGCGGGCGGCTGGTGGAGCAGGGCAAGCATCAGGAACTCATTGCAAAGGACGGGCTCTATGCGGGGCTGTACCGGCTGCAATATGAAAATAATGAAATGAGGGATGATTAAATTTTATGGTAAAACACATTTATTTGGCCGGGGGTTGTTTTTGGGGAACGGAAAAGTACCTTTCCCTTATTCCGGGGATTATTGAAACCGATGTGGGTTATGCCAACGGCCGCACCGCCAATCCCTCGTATGAAGAGGTCTGTCATAATGACACCGGCCATGCGGAGACGGTCCGCCTTGCCTACGACAGCGGCAAGCTTGCGCTCCCCTTTTTGCTGGATCTCTTTTACGGGGCCATTGACCCCACCTCGGTAAACCGTCAGGGCCACGATGAAGGAATACAGTACCGCACGGGTATTTATTATGTTGATGATGAAGACCGGCCGGTGATCCTTGAATCAATTGCCGCCCTGCAAAGCAAATATCAAAAGCCCATCGCAGTGGAGGTAAAGAAACTGGAGAATTATTACCTTGCCGAAGAATACCATCAAAAGTACCTGGAAAAGAACCCCGCCGGTTATTGCCATATCGGGAACGATACCCTGAAAAAACTACAAGAGAGGATAAAACTATGAATCAAACCTATGCACTTGTTCCCCAGCCTGTTTCTGTCAAACAGGGTGAAGGATTTTTTCAATGCCGCGGTGTCCCGGTTATTGCCGGCGACAGTATTTTCAAAAATGAAATTGATACGGTTTCAGCGCAGTTCCGCGCCGATTGGGAAGGATGCGGGTGTGCCGATAATACCGGCGGGGCAGCGGGCAAAATCTTCTGCAAAAAAGAGGACCTTACCGGTTTGGGGAATGAGGCCTACCGGCTCCTGATTAAAGAGGATGCCGTCACGGTAAGCGCCGGTTCGGGCGCGGGCATCTACAACGGGCTGCAAAGCTTGCGGCAGTTGTTTCTTGGCAGGCGTGACAGGTCTGTTTCAATCCCCTGCGGTGAAATTGAGGACCAGCCCCGCTTCGGGTGGCGGGGGCTCATGCTGGATTGTTCCCGTTATTTTTATTCCGTAGAATTCATTAAACGCCTGATCGACACCCTTTCCCTGCACCATATCAATGTGTTCCACTGGCACCTGACCGATGATCAGGGCTGGCGCCTGCCAATAAAGGAATATCCCCTGCTTACCGAAATCGGGTCCAGGCGGCGGGAACACCGGCAGCATAATCGTTTTTCCGGGGGCTTTTATACCGAAGATGATATCCGCTCAGTCATTGCCTTTGCAACGGCCCGCCATGTGGAGGTAGTGCCCGAGGTGGACCTTCCCGGCCATGCCAGCGCCATCCTTGCCGCCTATCCCGGCCTGGGCTGCACCGGCGGCCCCTATCAGGTGGAAGATAGATTCGGCATTTTCGAGGACGTGCTCTGCGCGGGGAATGACGGCATCTTCGATCTGGCTGCCGCAGCCTTTGATACCCTGGCCCGGCTTTTCCCTTCGGCCTATGTGCACATCGGCGGGGATGAAGTACGGTTCAACAACTGGAACGAATGTCCCAAATGCAAAAAACGGCTCGCTGAAACAGGGCTTAAAACTCCGCAGGAACTGCAAAGCTGGATCACCGTGCGGCTTGCAAAAATGCTCGCGGAACGGGGAAAGACCGCCATCGGCTGGGATGAGGTATTGGAAGATACCGAGCAGTACAGGCTGCCGAAGGATGTGGTGGTCCAGTCATGGCGGGG
>BOAU01000078.1 GCA_026002025.1 Spirochaetia bacterium
CGGCTGTTTCCGCATGAACTGCGCCGAGATGGGGACCCTCAAAAATTATCGTTTGCCCATTCTGATCATCGTTTTTAACAACCACACTCTGGGCATGGTGCGCCAGTGGCAGAACTTTTTCTACGAGGGCCGTTATTCCGAGACCGACCTTTCCGCTTCTCCGGATTTTATCAAATTGGCGGATGCCTACGGCCTGCACGGTTACCGCGCGGAGGACAAGGCCGGTTTTACCGAAGTCTTGAACAACGCGGGGAAAGATATCGCCGCAGGCAATGCAGCCCTTATCGAAGTTATTATCGACAGGGACGAAAAAGTCCTCCCCATGGTACCAAGCGGCAAACCCATTGATGAGCAGATTCTGTAAGGTGGAAGCGGCCGCCTCTGAAAATGAAGATTATCTCACCCGGCAGCTCATTACCTACATCGGTAATAAGCGTTCCCTGTTGAATTTTATCGGAGGCGGAGTAAAAAAAGTTCAGGCACGGCTGAATAAAAACAAGCTTTCAATGTTTGATGTATTCAGCGGTTCCGGTATTGTTGCCCGCTACTTCAAACAATTCGCAGATCTTCTGCTCGTTAATGATCTGGAAAAATATTCCACGGTTATCAATCAATGTTATCTTTCGAATCAGAATGAACTCAATATGTCGCAGTTAAAAGATTATTACGATGAATTGATAAACAAACTGAATGAAGTCGATCTCAAGCGGGGACTAATTTCTGATCTATACGCCCCCGCAGATGACAAAAACATACAGCCGGGTGAACGAATTTTCTACACCGCCCGGAACGCCAGGTATATTGATACCGCGAGGCAATTAATTGAAAAAATTCCCGGCGCCTATCAAAAGTATTTTCTTGCCCCCCTCTTATCGGAAGCGTCGATACACGCAAATACTTCCGGGGTATTCAAGGGCTTTTACAAAAACAGGGAAACTGGACTGGGCCAGTTCGGCGGAAAAAACCAGGACGCCCTGTTCAGAATAAAGGGTGATATCAAACTGCCCTTGTCGATTTTCAGTAATTTTAATACCGATGTGATGATCTGCAGCGGCGATGCAAACAGGATCATCAACGATGTCCCCGAAGTTGACCTTGCATACCTCGATCCGCCCTACAATCAGCATCCCTATGGTTCAAATTATTTTATGCTCAATTTGATACTGGATTACAGTTATCCTGAAAACCTGAGCAAAGTGTCGGGCATTCCTGAAAACTGGAACCGTTCGCAGTACAACAAGGGACATCAGGCGTATTCAGCATTGACAGAACTGGTGACGAACATCAAGGCAAAGTATGTTCTTGTTTCATTTAATTCTGATGGCTTCATTGGTCCAGCGGAAATGAAGGACATGTTGGAAAAAACAGGAAAAGTCGAAGTATTGGAAAAAGAATACAATACCTTCAGGGGCAGCAGAAATTTAAACAACCGGGAAATTCACGTAAAGGAATATTTGTACCTGCTGGAAAAGTGATCGCGATCTATGTTACCATCAATATCATGAAAGCAATTTCCGAAATGACCCACGATGAAGCGGCCGGGGTCCGTTTCGTTCTGATGGATATTGACGACACCCTCACCCGTGAGGGGAAGCTCCTGGCCTCTTCATATACCGCCCTCTGGAAACTAAAAGAGGCGGGCATCAAGGTGATCCCCGTTACGGGCCGGCCCGCAGGCTGGTGCGATCTTATTGCCCGCGAATGGCCCGCCGATGGGGTAGTGGGGGAGAACGGCGCTTTGGTTTTCTGGGAAGAACCGCAGGGAAAGGGCAGGCTCCCGGTGCTCAAAGCGGAATACCATTCCGGGGCGATAAAAAACGATCACCCCGTCCTCGCCCGCATCAAAGAACGGGCCTGCGCCGAATTTCCCGAGCTGCGGGTCGCCAAGGATCAGTTTGCCCGGCTCTTTGATCTTGCCCTGGACTTTGCCGAAGAGGACCCGGTGCTGCCCTTAAGCGTTGCCGAACGGATCCGGGACATCGCCCTTGAGGAAGGGGCCATGGCAAAGGTTTCTTCGATCCATATAAACATCTGGATGGGCAGATACGACAAGCTTTCCATGGCGGAGCATTTCCTTTCCCGCCGCTTTGGTTGGCAGAGCGGCGCGGGGGATCGGGAAGTGGTTTTTGCCGGGGACTCTCCTAATGACGAACCCATGTTTGCCCGCTTCCCCCTGGCCTGCGCTGTCGCCAATGTCCGTCGTTACGGGGGCCTTATCAAACAGCTCCCCGCCTTCGTGGCATCCAAAGAATGCGGTGACGGCTTCGCGGAGATCGCGGAAACCATATTGGCGAAACGGTAAATTTGTTAATGAAAAAGACTGAATCCCGCCGCCTTCCCCATGGTATTCTCCTCCTCTACGAAGACCGGGACCTTCTTGTCATCGACAAGCCCGCAGGACTTCTCTCCATCGCAAGCGGAACCGAGCGGGACAAAACCGCCTACTGGATTCTCGCGGGTTATCTCAGCAAAAAAGGCGAGAAGCGGCGGCCTGCGGCGGTGCACCGGCTGGACCGGGACACTTCGGGGGTGATGGTTTTTGCCAAGTCTGAAATGGTCAAGAAAAAACTCATGGCCCATTGGGATGAAACGGTGACGCAGCGCCGCTATGTTGCATTGGCCGAAGGTGAGTTTACTGAGAATGAGGGTGTGATTGATGCGCCTTTGGGGGAAGACGCCGGGGGCCGCATGGTGGTGAAAAAGGACGGCAAGCCTTCGGTTACCCGGTGGAAACTTCTGAAAAGTGGGAAGGGCTATTCCCTGCTCTGCCTGGAACTGGAGACCGGCAGGCGAAACCAGATCCGGGCCCACTTAAGTTTTCTGGGACATCCCGTTGCGGGGGATATAAAATATCAGGCCCGCAGTAATCCTGCCAAGCGGCTCTGCCTCCATGCGGAGCATATCAGCCTTCACCATCCCGCAAACGACAGGCTTATGGAATTTGATTCACCCCTGCCGGGAAGTTTTAAAAGTGTTTTTAATGCAAAGTCCCCTTGACTCATGCCCCTTATGTCCCGAAGATGGTTCCCATACGGTAATCGCGCCATACACGCTCAAACCAAATGTCTGAATCAGGAATGGGGTGAACCGGGCGATCGGTGTTTGTGATTGTGTCTGTTTCCCTGTCATAGCGGGAAAGTAGTACCCTTTCTGCAAAGATAGTATCGGTTTCGATTGTGGTTTTTAAGGTTCCTTTATTAACAGTGTCCAGTATCATGTATGAGCCCCGGCTCTTTCCTCCCCGGTTTATATAATAGAGGATGGCCTCGTGTAACAGACGGCTGAGGATGAGGGTCTCCTTTAAGCAGAATAGGGATGCCGGGTTTTCTGTGAAGAAAACTGTCGCCTGTGCTGCCCCGGCGCTTGCGGATGAATCTGCGGCTTTTTTCGCGATTGCGTTCAGTGCCATGATCCCTTCGCTTATCGTCTGCCGGGCTCTGAGGAAGGCGGCGCCGGAGGTGTTTATGCTTTGAATATCACGGAGTACGCCAGCGGCGTCCCTGATCCGTATCCTTTCACATTCCTTTTCAAATTGTGCGAGTTCAGTTTTTGCCTGAAGCAGTATACCATCAATATCATCAAAGTAGTTGTCATCTTTCAGGCAGTGTCCGGCTATGTAAGAGGCGGCCCGCAGGCCGCCGACCTGGCCGGCATTGAGGGCGCTGCCCCCGGGACGTTTGACCCCGTGGGTCCCGGCACATTCCCCCGCGGCAAAGAGGTGCTGCAGCGACGTTTCCCACCAGATGTTGACCGCCGCCCCGCCATTATGATGCTGGGGCAGTACATCGATCTCAAGATATTCCTTTGCCAGATCAATACCGTGGGACTTGTAGAGTTCATACGCCTGGGGGTTTAATTGCAACAGCCGGTCAATGGGCAGCGCGCCTGAGGCATTGGACTGGGAAAGATACTCCTTTGCGGCGGCGTCAATATGCTGTATATCAAAGGCGCCGATAGTACCGTTGCCGACAGGGTTGTGCATGAAGTCAAGGTAGATCCGCTTTCCCTTGAGGTGTTTTTCAATATAAATCGCATAGTCAATCAGGGATGATCCCTCACCGCTTATTTTGGCGGGATCAAAGGGCCATTGGTAACCTTTGCGGAAAACCGCGGCGCCGAGTTTTTCAATGGTTGAAAAATAACCGCAGAGGAATTCTTCTTCAACACCGTTATTGTCAACGGCCACATACCGGGGGATGACCTGCTGATAGCTCCCCGACAGGTTCCAGCGGAACGCAATCGATCCGATGCCGTATTGCCATTCGGTGATATTGGCAAACAGGACTCCCTCCTGCGCCAGCACCCCGGACGCGCCGAAATGACCGATGGGGTATACCGTATCACGGTAGAGTCCTGCGGGACCGCCTGCGGCGAATATGATGTTTTTTGCAAGATAGAGGGTAAACCTGGTTTCTCCGGTACTGTTGCCCCCTGTACCGCTGTTTTCCGTGTCAAGGCATAAAACACCATACACCCGTCCCGCCCTTGTATCGGTCAGCAATTTGACAACACGGGTCTTGTCGATGATCCTGATACCCCGGCGCTCCGCTTCCTTTTCAAGCTGCTCGGTCATGTGCCGGGACGTATAGGGGCCGGTGGAGGAGGCCCGCTGTAAGGGGTCGTGATCGGTTTTATAGCCGGGGTACTCACCGTAGGTGTTGTGGGGAAACGCCACGCCGATGCTCACCAGATGAAAGAATTCCCCCAGTGAATGGGCGGCTTCGCAGAGGGCGATATCCCCGTCCATGGAGCCCCCCGAAAAGAGGGTCTCCGCAACAGCACGGGGGGAATCAGGGGCGTCTCCCGCGCAGGCCGTCTTGTAGTAGGTCTGCTTGTCCGATCCCGTGTTCCGGGAGGTCCCCGCCGGACGGTCTTCCGTCAGGATCGCGAAGTTGGTAACACCCTTGTCGTATAAATGCACCGCCGCGTTAAACCCCGCTGCCCCGGTTCCGACGATGAGCACGTCAAATACATTTTCCGGCGCAAAAAGTTTTTTTCCGAGAAAGCTGGTATCACTCATTTCAGGTGTTTGATTTCTTCTTTATAATAATCGTTATACACGATACAGCCGTCATTGTGCTGGGCGATCATCAGGCGGGTACAGCCCGAACAGAGCAGACACCAGTTTACCTTTTCTCCGTTTTGTATCTTTTTTGGAGTGAGGGGGTCCGCGAATATCTGCCTGCCGAAGCCGCAGAGGTCCGTGTAACCCTTGGTCAGCATCTCTTCCATCACCGCAAGGGAACCCTCCCTGTGGCTGCTGTAGGCCGAACCGATAACTTTTAAATTCAGCTTTTCTTTTTGTACCAGTTCTTTTACCGTCCTGGTGTAACGCAGGTGGTGGAGGGCCAGATACTTTGACGGTTCGGTGGGCCTCGTGATCGCTCCGGTCAGCGCGGGTATTCCTGCGGACACATTCACATAATCCATGCCCAGGGTGTTCATCAGGCGGACAACATCGAGCATCTCACCGAGATCTTCAATGATCTCATCGGGACCGGATACGCCGCAGCCGCCCCGTATGCCCTCAAAGAACGAAAGCCGTGAGCCGATGATGAAGTCCTTTGATTTGAGCAGTGCTTTTAATTCGCCTGTTCCTTCCCGCATAAGCCGGGTGCGGTTTTCAAAACTGCCCCCCCATTTGTCGCTCCGTATGTTGCAGGGACGGAGCAGTTCCGCGCCCAGATAGCCGTGGCATAACTTAAAGTCAATGCCGTCCGCCCCGGCTTCCTCCGCGAGCAATCCTGCGGCAACGAAATTGTCCTTGATGCGCTCAATCTCATCCGTAGAAAGATAACGGTACCCGTCCTTTGGTTGGGCCAGGCAGGTCTGGTCTGAAAAGCTGCCGCTTTGTTCCCCCGAATGGGTCAGCTGGAACAGGATAAGTCCTTCTTTGTTTTCTTTTTTATAGCTATCGATTAACCGTTTAAAGCCCTCAAGGTTTTTCTTGTTGAGAATAAGCCCGTTGACCCGCGCAATGGATGTGTCGGTTACGGAGATCGCCTCTACCACCAACGCGCCCCAATTACCGCGGGCCAGTTCCCGGTAGCGATTCAGGGTGCGTTCCGAGGGGATTCCCCCTGCTTTCCCGTCATTCCCTTCCATGCCCTGGGCAACGAAACGGTTGGGAATGATCCTGTTCCTGATTTTGAGTGGTTGAAATAAAAGAGTGTTCATTGTTATTCCTTATAAACGTTTGATATGAAAGCCGCCGTCAACATCAATATAGTTTCCGGTGGTATATAAGAATTCGTCCCCTGCAAAGACGGAAACCGCATTCGCCACATCTTCGGGTGTGCCCCAACGCCGGATAGGGAAGGTCCCCTGCTCTATGAGGGCATCGTACTTTTTCTGCACCCTGCGGGTCATGTCGGTAGAAATGACACCGGGCCTGATCTCATGAACGAAAATCCCCTCACCGGCAAGCCGGTCCGCATAGAGCAGGGTGAGCATGGCAACGCTCGCCTTGGATACGCAGTATTCCCCACGGTTTATCGATGATACCTCCGCGGAACAGGAGGAAATATTGATGATGGTGCCCCGCTTCTTTCCGCACAAATCCTGTTTCAGCATCTGCTTCGCCACCGCCTGGGTAAGGAACATGGTGCCCCGTGCGTTGATTCCCATGACCTGATCGAAACTCTCCTCGGTCATGTCCAAAAGGTCCGCCCGGTTTTTTGGGGCGACACCCGCGTTGTTGACCAGGACATGGACCGCGCCGAAACGGTTCAGTGTTTCGTTCAGTATCCGTTCCCGGTCCCTTGCAACGCTGATGTCTCCCTGGACGTAGAGGTACTCCTTGCCGCCGATATCATCAAAGGTGTCGTCTGCCGTTAAAGGACTGACACCGTTAATCACCACGTTGAAGCCGTCTTTTGCAAGCCGGACCGCGATGCCCCGTCCTATGCCCCGCCTGCCGCCGCTTATGATCGCTGTTTTTTTCATTATGCCGCCGCCTTCCTACCTGGTTGATTTACGGATGATAAGACTGGTATCCACCACATCAATGACCGGCTTATCAAGCACACCGTGTTTTTCTTTGTACTGAATCTGATAGATTAATTTTTCCGCCGCAAGCGCCCCAATCTCGTAGAGGGGCTGGGCGATGGTCGTAAGGGGAGGCTCCACCATGGCGGCCATATCCACATTATCAAAGCCCATAACCGATATGTCCTCAGGAATGGAATAGCCTGAATCGTAGAGGGCGCGCATGATGATGATGGCACGGGAATCGTTGGTGGCAAAAACAGCATCGGGGATGGTACCGTTTTCAAGCATGGCCCGGGTCAGGCTGTAAAAACTGTTGATCCCATACTGCTCCCGCAGCACCAGGGATTCATCAAAGGGTATACCGAAATCCTCCAGGGCCTGCCGGTAACCTGCAAAACGATCGGCGTAGAGGGGCAGCTCCGTATTGCCCAGGGCCAGGGCAATCTTTTTATGCCCCCGTTCAATAAGGTATTTTGTCCCCGTATGGGCCGCCTTCTTGTTATCAATCACCACCGCGTCAATCTGCTTGTTATAGGAACGGAGGGTCAGAACCATGGGAAAATCATCCTTCCGTAACTGCATGATATGGGCCGAATCGGACATCATCGACGCTATGATAAATCCGTCGATAAGCCGGGGACGGAGCCTGTTGATATAGGCTTTCTCAATTTCAACATTTTCATCGGTGTTGCAGAGAATAACCGTAAAGCCCTTTTTCCGGGCCGTGTCTTCAACCCCGCGGGTTATATCGGGATAGATCATATTCTGAATGCTGGGGATCATCAGGGCCAGGGTATTGCTTCGCCCCATTTTCAGGCTCTGTGCCATTAGATTGGGACTGTAATTCAGCAGGCGTACCGCTTCGAGGACCTTTTTCCGGGTATCATCCTTAACGTAATTCTTATTGCTCAGGGTACGGGAAACCGTACTCATGGATAATCCCGTATGCATAGCCACATCTTTGAGGCTGGTCAGACGGAAGGAAGCCGAAGGCTTCCGGGGGGTTTTTGGTTTAACTGCCATTGGTTTATCAGCCATTATTAAAACCGGGGCATCACTTTAAGCCGTTCTTCCATATTATAGAAGGGATCATCCGCGCTTATCGGTAGTGCTGCTGTTCTTCCGCTTAGGGCGGCCTTGTAAATCCCCGTAACAACTTCAATCGCCTCCCGTCCGCTCCTGCCCGTAGGCAGTATGGGGGAACCTTTTCCGGTTTCAATGGCCGTGACAAAATCTTCGATCTGACCGGCGTGGCCTTCCCGTTTCAGCGGAGGATAGCCTTTGTACAGGGCTTCGAGTTCCGCGGCGCTTTCGTTTTCCTGCCCCGAAGGACCGCCGCTGCAGCGCAGGAAAAAGGGAATCCCCAATCCGGCCCGTTCGGTTTGAAAGACCATGGTCTGTCCTTCCCCATGATGAATCGTTGAACCGGTGATTTCCCCAACCGAACCGTCGGGGAAGCGGGCCATCGCCATGGAGATATCCTCGACCTCCGCATTGGAATGGTTCACATTGCTCATCATGGCCATAAGCTCACAGGGAAGACCGGCCATCCATATAAGCAAATCGATCTGATGGACCGCAAGATTGAGGGTGCAGCCGCCCCCTTCGCCTTTCAGGGTGCCGTGCCAGGTTTCATAATAAGCCCTGCCCCGCCACCATGCGGAAATTGCCTGGGTGTACAAAAGTTTGCCGCAGTGCCCGTCCTCAAGAAGACGTTTGATATTCCGTGTGGGGGTATAGTATCTGTTTTGTGCGACCACCGAGAGCAGACGTTTGTTTCTTTCCGCAGCGGCCAACATGGCGTCACATTCCTCAAGGGAAGGGGCCATGGGCTTTTCCAGCAGCACATGAGCCCCCGCGTTAAGGCAATCCACGGTCATCGTCTTATGGAAAGGCGGGGGAGTACAAATGGAAGCCAGATCGATGCGCTCTTTAGCCAGGGCCTCCTGGTAATCGGTATATACCCGTGCGGAAAGCTTGTGCTTTTTGATGAATTCTTCGGCCCTGTTTTTATCGGAATCAACAACTGCCCGGATATCGGCCCGTTCACCCAGGGAAAGAAAAGCCCCGGCATGAGCGCCGGCTATGCTCCCCGAACCAATGATAAGCACAGTTAACATGCATAAACTCCTTGGATTATTCTATTATGTACAAATTGTATTGTCAATGAAAATATGCAAAGCTTTGCAGAGAGATAGTGTATTAATCACGGCTAAATTTTTCACCTTTTTTGAAATTTTTTCTTGACAGGACCTGGATCCGGTGTTATACCTAGATCAGATGACATTGCAAACGTTGTCACATTATACCATGTTTTTTTATAGTAAACTAACCGTATAAAGGAGCCGGGTTTTTATGGGTGCACGTAACTCTTTGTATTATA